>JBFZCB010000054.1:0-4367 GCA_041308165.1 Caulobacterales bacterium | reverse complement strand
TTCCAGTACCGACCGTGACCAAGGTGGCTTTTGGTGGGGAGGATCTCAAAACGGTCTATGCCACCACAGCCTGGAAGGGGCTTGATCCAAAGGCCCGTGAAGCCAATCCTGCGGCTGGAGGTCTGTTCAGTTTCCGTGTCGATAAGCCGGGACTGCCGTCGAACCGGATAAGGCTGTGAACCGGGTTGAGGGCATTGAGGGGGACTGGAGCTGGGCTGTTCGTCCAGATCTCGGAGCCTCGATTGTCCGTCTGGATTGGCGTGACCAGCCCGTATTGAGGCGAACAGAGGATCCGATTTCCAGCGTTCTGGATACGGGCTGTTTTCCTCTTGTGCCCTTTGCCAATCGTGTCGGTAATGGACAGTTCGAGTTTGACGGGCAGGTCGTCCACCTGCCTGTCCTAGAAGCCTTTTCTCCTCATGCCCTTCACGGGGACGGCTGGCTTGCTCAGTGGGAAACGGCTGAAGGCCCTGCAGCCTCGACGCTTGTCTACGTGCACGACACGGGCGCATGGCCCTGGGCCTATCGTGCGCGCCAGACACTGGCCTTCTATGGCGATGAGGCGGTTGTCACATTGGGTTTGCAAAACCTGTCTGACCGCCCCATGCCCTGGGGGCTTGGGCTGCACCCTTATTTTCCAGCAGGTCCCGATACCCGTCTGGCCTTCGAGGCACGGGGAGTTTGGGAGAACGATGAGCAGGGTTTACCCCTGAGACTCGCGCCTGCGGGATCGGTCTTTGACTGGGCATCAGGACCTCGGGTGGTGGAGGCTCCTCTCATTGATCACTGCTATGTCGGCTGTGGGCCGGCAAGGCTGATCCAACCGGATCTCGAGGTCGAGATCCGGCCTAGCGCCAATGCGGGATGGGGTCAGGTTTTTGCCCCGGGGCGAGGCTTCGTCTGTTTTGAACCGGTCACCCAAAGGCCCGATGTCTTCAATGCTCGCGGCGAGGAGCAATGGAGTTGCGGGCCCATTGCGCCTGGTGCCTGGCGTTCCATGACCATGAGCCTGCGGGTTTCGGCCGTCTGAACCCTGTACCCCGGCCTGAACGGTCAGATATTCAACGCCTCGCCGAGGACGTCCAGCTGGACGGGTGGCCAGGTTTTGCCGTGGATGCAAGTGACGTATATGCAGGTCGACATGACCGTTCTTGCCAATCGTAAGGGAAGTTTGAGCCCCCTGGATTCACAGCGGTCACAGTCAGGACATGGGCAGATCGTGCAAGCGCTGGGTGAAGACATCCTGGCGGGTCGCTATCTGCCTGGAACCAAGCTGCCGGCGGAATCAGAGCTTCTGGCGCGTTTCGGTGTTTCAAGACCTTCGCTTCGCGAAGCGATCAAGACACTCAGTGCCAAGGGACTGCTGGTTGCAAAGACCCGTGTGGGCACGAAGGTTGCTGACCAGGAGGGCTGGAACTATTTCGATCCTGAAGTTCTGTCCTGGAAGGTCCGGGCGGGCATGGATGCCGACTTCCGCCGCCATCTCGTTCAGGTGAGACTGGCGATAGAGCCCGCAGCAGCAGAGCTTGCAGCGGCCCATCGATCGGATGACGATCTGCAGGCCATGCGCAGGGCTCTTGCAGCCATGCGTAGAGAAGTGTCATCCGCATACGACTTTGCACGCGCTGATCTTGCGCTTCACATTGCGGTGGGCACAGCATCGCGTAATCCCATGATGAGATCAGTCGCCAGCGTCATTGAGGCCGCTCTTCTTGAGGCCTTCACCCTCAGTTCGCCGGTTCGCAGCACAATCCTGCATCGCGAAACGGTTGAGGCGCATCAACGCATTGTGGATTGCATAGAGGCCAGCGACGGCCCTGGAGCCGCCGCGGCCATGCGCGCTGTCATTGACGTTGGCTTCAGGCGGATTGAGGCCGAGCGCGCGCCCGGCCAGCCTACAGAGCTGTGTATTTGAAGTTCCTGAAACGGGCCTCACCATTGCCTGCACTGTAGAGACCCGGACGGAGCATCATGAAGCCGCCGCGTACATTGTGGTGATAGCCTGACACTTCCATCTGGCGGTCGAACTTGGACCAGGTCTGTCCGTCTGTTGAGGTATGAAACGTCACGATATGGCGGTCATTGGTAAGCCGCATGAACATGCGCTGGCCATGCGGGTTTGCGGGGCGGCCTCGCTCCATGCCGAACTGGTGGGTTACGAACCGGGTTTTGTCGAAGCCAAGGCCAGCATAGAGGGCGTTGTCATAGAAAAGAACAAGGCCGGCTATGGCGCCGTCGTCGATCTCGATCTCGCATTCGATCCGATAGGCATGCTCGCCCTGGACAAAGGTGAGGGGAGAGCAGTCCTTTGGAGACGTCCCCTTGGCGGCGAGATGCAGGACACCATCCACCCGTCTCATCCGGCTGCGTTCGTTTTCGCCGGGATTATAGAAACTCCATTGGGTTCCGAACTTCTCGGTCGAGAAATCATCCGACAGGGACATGCCGTGAACAGCCCCGACTAAGTTGGAGGGCTTGGCCATCGGCTGAGAGAGATCACCACCCGTGGCCTCAGGCCAGCCGTCATCTGTCCAGATGATCCGGTCCAGCAGGGTCTGGCGCCCGAGCGTCCAGTAGCCGTTCTCATACCCATGATAGACGGTCCACCACTCGGCCGGGCGTCCGTCGATGGAGGGACCCTCAACAAAGGTGGCATGACCGCGTGACCACCATTTTTCGCGGGCATCCGTCGTTCGCACGATCGGGTTTCGAGGATGATCGATCCAGGGTCCAAAGACTGATCGTGAGCGGGCGACGATGACCATATGGCCTGTTGGCGGACCTGCGGTGCCTCCGACGGCGGTGATCATATAAAACCACTCGCCGCGCTTCATGATCTTTGGACCCTCAGGCGAGAAGCTCTCGACGACCCACTCCTCAGGGTAGCGCCAGGGGTCATAGACGTGGCGGGGCTCTCCGACAGTGGCCATCCCGTCCTCAGTCAGTTCGATCATGTCGCCGCCCGACAGGAACAGATAACGCTTTCCGTCCTCTCCGACGATATGGCCGGGGTCGATGTAGCCGGGTAGCTTGAGGTCTACCGGTTCACTCCATGGTCCTTCAATCTGATCCGCCCAGATGACATAGTTCGAGCGATAGTTTGGAAACCGGGCCGGAATGTAGAGATAGTAGCGGCCCTTGTGCTTGCAGAGTTCCGGGGCCCAGACCGAGCCAATGTTGGCCGTCAAGGCCGCAACCACAGGCGTCCAGTTTACCAGATCTTTTGACTGCCAGATCACCAGGCCCGGTACGGACTCGAAGGACGAAAACGTCATATAATAGGTATCGCCGTCCTTCAGGATCGAAGGATCAGGGCGATCGCCAGCCATGATCGGGTTCAGGAAGGTTCCGTTGCCGAGGTCTCCAAGACGCTGACCTTCAAGGCCCTTGGGCCAGGTCATTCCGCTCCAGTCGCCCGGGCAGGCCAGGCCAGGGTAGGACAGGGGTGTTGCCCCCTGGTTTGAAGCCGCTCCCGTGTCTGCCGCCGCCGGAGTGGCAAGCCCGGTCGAAGTCAGGGCGGGCGTGGCGGCTCCAGCCGCCAAGAGCCTGAAGGCTCCGCGTCGTGTCAGCTTCATGGTGCTTCCCTTCCTGACCTCTATTTGTATGATTAATTCACTTTAGCGCGGGTTCAGACAGCGACAAGTGACCTGTGCCATAAACCTGGCACGAAGGAGGGCTTACAGATTGGGGGTATGGATCCATCTTGCAGCGTCCGTATCGCTCGGATCAGCGGCACCGCCTCTTGCCGGATCGGCTCACATTACCTGGATGTCGGCCCAGGAACAGGTCCTCGCCTCGGATCGGCCGGCGATCGAACTGGGCGCGGACGATCGGCTGATCTACCGTTCGGATTCCCGCGGAGACAGGATCGTCGATTTTTCACACGCCGGATATCGTGGCGGTGGCGTTGCCCTACCTCTTCCTGAAGCCAGTCTGCTGGTGACCCCATCAGGGGGGGATGCCACAGCCAGACTTCAGGCCGCCATTGACCAGGTATCGGCCATGCCGATCCGGCAGGACGGACTGCGCGGGGTTGTCCTGCTGGCCCCGGGTCGGTTTGAGGTCGCCGGACAGCTAAGGCTTCACTCAGGCGGTGTGATCCTAAGGGGATCAGGATCCGGGCCCGATGGCAGCATTCTGGTGGCAACCGGAGTGTCGCGTCGCAGTCTAATTGTCGCTGCGGGTCATCAGGTGCCAGCCGAAGCGCTGGGCGTGCACAGACAGGTCGTAGATGCCTATGTCGCAGTGGGTGCCAATCGTCTGACCCTTGCGCATGTCGATGGGCTCTCGGTCGGAAGCCGTGTGGTTGTACACAGACCCTCGAGCGCAGACTGGATCGATCGACTGGGCATGAATACCTTCCAGGG
>JBFZCB010000053.1:0-7591 GCA_041308165.1 Caulobacterales bacterium | reverse complement strand
AGGCTGCAGATGATGTGCCCGGCAGGGGCGCGACAGCCAGGGCCAGGCCGAGGCCGAGGCTGGCAAGGCTGGACAGGACAGGGGTCATAGGGACGCGGTTCATCAGCAGGGCTCTCCGGTTCCGGGCACTGCCCGAAGGTCAGCTATAGATGACGGACCAAAGCGACAGAAGAAGGGCACCCATCGAGGCACCGGTTGCCAGCAGAACGCAGACAACCAGCCAGCGCGGCGTTGTCCGCATCTCGACCGTGACCGGCTCGGGCCGCGGTGGGTCCTGAACGAGACGAGAGACAGCCCGGGCCCCATTGACCAGTTCGCGCATGGCATCGCGAACCTGGGCCCTGGGTCCTAGCTCCCTCATGATCCAGCGTTCAACCACAGGCTGGGAGGCTGCCCAGAGGTCATGGTCAGGATTAAGACGACGGGCCACACCCTCGACCGAGACCATGGTCTTTTGCAGGAGGATCAGTTCAGGCCTGAGGTGCATGTCGAACAGGGCCGTGATCTCGAACAGCTGACCCAAGAGCCGGCCCATCGAGACCTCCGAGGCCTGTTTGCCGATGACCGGTTCGCCAACAGCCCTCAGAGCCTGGGCAAAGGCCTCGACCGAATGATTGGGCGGAACATAGCCGGCCTCAAAATGCACCCGGGCAATACGGGGGTAGTCCCGGTTGAGAAAACCCCAGAGAATTTCGGCAAGGTAGCGTCGCTCTCCGGGGCCAAGCCGGCCGACAATGCCAAAATCAACAGCCACAAGCTCGGCCGGGGCCGAGGCAAACAGATTGCCCTCATGCAGGTCGGCGTGGAACACGCCGTGATCCAGGGCCTGGCTGAGAAAGGCCCGTACGGCATTGTCCGCCAGGGCATTCCGGTCAAGGCCGGGCTGTTCGACACAGGCGGGATCGGTCATGGCGATACCGTCGGCCCATTCCAGCGTCAGGACCCGTTTACCCACCCCGTCCCAGATCACGGCCGGGGCCCGCATATGACCCGCCCCTTCCGCTAGGGTCTTGTCCATCACATCCTTCATCTCGGAGGCGGCAGCCGCCTCCAGCCTCAGGTCCAGTTCCATCTGCATGGACCGGGCAATGGTCTCGACAAAGGCCTCCGGTTCAAGACGACGGGCCGCCGGGACTAAACGCGTGACGACACCGGCTCCCAGACGCATGGCGTCCAGCCCCTGGGCCACCCGGCGCTCGACACCGGGGCGGAGGACCTTGACGGCAACCTTGCGGCCATCGGCCAGCCAGGCGGGGTGGGCCTGGGCCAGGGAGGCCGCAGCCACCGCCTCGCCAAAATCCAGAAACAGGCTCTCCGTGGACCGACCCAGGGAGCGCTGGATTTCCAGTCGGGCCTGGGCCGTCGGAAAGGGTGGCAGGCGGTCCTTCAGTCGGCCAAGGTCAGTGGCAAACTCGGTGCCGAAGATATCGGCCCGGGTCGCCAGGACCTGTCCGAGTTTGATGGCCACAGGCCCCAGGTGCTCAAAGGCCCGGCCCAACCTCTGGCCCGGACGGCCCTCTCGGCCCTCGCGTCCCGCCAGGAGATGCAGAAGCCTGGCCAGGGGCCTGGCCCAGCCCGGGAGCAGCGGGGTGATTTCACGGGGCACCAGGGTGTCGTGACGGGCCAGAACCACAAGCCAGCCCAGAAGTCGCCATGCCGCACCCAGGGGGTCACGGACACGCACGGCCTTGGGCGGCTCGGGGGCGATCCTGTAGGCGCGCGGTCTGTAGGCCTGGTCGCTCAGATCGCCCACCCGAAGTGGAGGGCAGCCACGCCGCCTGAAAGATTGGTCACCGTCACATTGCGGAAACCGGCGGCTTCAATCAGGCCCTTGAAACTGTCCTGGTCCGGAAAGCGGCGAATGCTCTCGACGAGATACTGATAGCTCTCGCGGTCCCTGGCCACCAGCTGTCCGATGGCGGGGATGGCATTGAACGACCAGGCATCATAGGCCCGCCGGACGAGCGCCGAGGTCGGGCGTGAAAACTCCAGACACAGGAAACGGCCGCCGGGCTTGAGGACGCGTCGGGCCTCAGCCAGGGCCTGGTCGATATGGGCCACATTGCGGATGCCGAAACTGATCGAATAGGCATCCACCGAGGCATCCGGCAGGGGCAGGTTCATGGCATCCCCCACCGACCAGCTGACTTCAGGCTCACCGGTTCCCTCTTGCCTGTCCTTGTCGAGGCCAGCCAGGACCATCTCGGCATTATAGTCCATGACGATGACGCGGGCATCGCGGCTCGCATGCCCCTTCTGCAGCTGGCGCTCCTGGGCCCGGCGGGCCATCCGGGCATAGCGCCGGGCCATGTCGCCGGTCCCGCCGGCCACATCGAGGATCACCTCACCGGGACGGGGATTGAGCCTTGAGGCCGCCGCGTCCTTCCAGAGCCTGTGTATGCCCCCGCTCATCAGATCGTTCATGAGGTCGTAGCTTGAGGCCACACTGTCAAAGACCCCGCGCACCAGCTGCACCTTCTCGCGGTCATCCACATCGCGGAAACCGAAGGAGGAGGCCTTGGCCTCGGGCCGGGAGTGGGGATGAGGAGACGTCATGGGCGGGGTTTAACCCGTCCGGCGCGCCCCGTCACCGGGCACTGTGGCCGCGGACGCGCCCGTTGTGCCCGTTCAGCTTGTTATGGCCATCAGATCGCGCTACCCCAGAGGTCACAGGAGGCCTGATACATGACGCAAGTTGTTGTTGACGTTACGGAAACGCTGAAATCCCTGCCCCTGTGGAGCGCCGGGCCCGGTGATCGACCCGCCCTTGTGCGCAAGCTGACCTTTGCCGATTTCAATGAGGCCTTCGGCTTCATGACCCGCGTCGCCCTGATGGCTGACCGGATGGACCACCATCCGGAGTGGTCCAATGTCTACAACCGGGTCGAGGTCCTGCTCACCACCCATGACGCGGGCGGTGTCACTGAACTGGATGTCCGTCTGGCCCGGTTCATCGATGACGTGGCCGCTGGCCGGGGAGACGCGTGATGGCTGGAAGACTTCAAGGCAAGACCGTCCTGATTACCGGTGCCGCCGGAGGGCTCGGTGAGGCCATGGCTCACAGGATGGCCGATGAAGGGGCCAGGCTGGCCCTGACCGACATTGACGCCGATCGCGTCGCGGCCCTGGCGGCATCGGTCAACGAAAACCATCCGGGTGCAGCCTTTGGCCTTGCCCATGATGTGGCCTCAGAAGACCAGTGGACCTCGGTCATTGCTGACGCCGTAGAGGCGATGGGCAGCCTGTCGGTCCTGGTCAACAATGCCGGGGTGGGCGGTCCGCTTGCCTTCAGCGAGGAGGATACCTCCGAGAACTGGCAGCGCCAGTTCGAGATCAATCTGCGTTCCGTCATGTTTGGCTGCAAACACGCCATGCCGCATCTTCGGGCTGCAGCGCCCGCCTCGATCGTGAACATCTCCTCGATCGCCGGCCTTGCCGCGGGGATCGGCATGGGGGCCTATAATGCCACCAAGGCCGGCGTCTGGATGTACACCAAGACCGTGGCCCTGGAAGCGGCCAAGAAGGAGTGGAACGTACGGGTCAACTCGGTCCATCCGGTCTTCATCAAGACACCCATTCTTGATCCCTTCATTGCGGCTGCCGGCGGCGATGAGGCCAAGGGCCATGAGCGTCTGGCCCGTGGCATACCGCTCAAGCGGATCGGTGAACCCGATGATGTGGCCTGGGCTGTCATCTACCTGGCGTCCGATGAATCCAAGTTCGTCACGGGCTCGGAGTTCAAGATCGATGGCGGGATGACCGCCCAGTAGCGAGGGGGCCAGAGAAAGGCGGGACCCGGGAAAAGCGGGATCAGCGCGGCTCCATGACCAGGCAGGTCGAGGTGGCGGTGGCAAAGAGCGTCCCGTCTGTCCCCTTCAGTTCAGCCTGGGAAAAAGCGGCTCTTCGGCCCATCTGGACCTTTGTTCCGACGGCCCGCACGGGCGTATCCGCCTTGAGCGCCTTGTGGAACACG
Organism: Caulobacterales bacterium; assembly: GCA_041308165.1. Lineage (GTDB taxonomy): Bacteria > Pseudomonadota > Alphaproteobacteria > Caulobacterales > Caulobacteraceae > Brevundimonas. Next base: position 3,618 of record JBFZCB010000053.1, on the reverse strand, counting down.
GTCTTCAGCTCAAGGGTCGTATAGGTCTGGCCCGGCTTCAGCATCGAATGCACGGCACAGGCGCAGGCCGAATCGAGCACGGTCGCTATCCAGCCGCCGTGGACGGTTCCCAGGGGGTTGTACATGGCCTTGGTCGGGAGGGCTTCAAACACAACGCGGCCAGGCTCGGCCTCGATCAGATCAAATCCCACGGTCCGCGCAATCGGGGCCACGGTTCCCTCGCCCGCCATGCCCGCCCTCAACTGCTCGATCCCCGAGAGCAAACGCCCCTCTTCGGATGGGCCTGGCCCTGCCAGCCCTGGGGCAGATGGAGTGGCCTCAGTCATGATCTCGTCCCGCAAACTCAACTGAGTTCACAATAAGGACTGACCATTGGGGATCAAGGACAATATCAGCCTGCCAAGACCACCAGGCCAGCAGCGCGAGGACGGGATCGTGACCCCAGGAGAGTGACCCCATGAGCATGACCCCGGGCCAAATGGGGGACGGGGACGTCTATAAAGGACGGTCAGGCCCGTCTTGTCCTCAGCCAGGGCTCTTGGATCCGGAGCTTCAGGTCGAAGGCCTGCAGGCAGGGGTGCAACCGCCCCCCGTCCAGGACCTGACCCATCCGCCGGTTCTGATCGCCTAGAGGCGGTTCTAATCCCTTAGAGGCCCGGAAGCTTGATGCCCCTGGCACGCGGCTGGATCACGATCCCCTGACGACCGGTCAGGGCTTCAAGACGCGCGGCCTCGCTGGCGGCATCGACGGTCATGGGGCCATCGGCCGTCTGGGTCGTGGTGGCTGCGCGGCTCTCGGCATTGTCACGGCGCCAGAACATGATCCGGTTGGCCCAGCCTTCTTCCTTGTGCGCAAGGCTGCCGAACTCGTCATCCACGACATAGCGGGCGAGAGGATCGGCACGCTCGGCCCCGGCGGCCGCGGCAAGGGCCTGTTCACCGGGAGTGCGGGTAATGGCCTGACGCTGGCCCAGAAGAATCTGACGGGCGGCACTTTCGGGGGCCAGCTCCTGCGGGCGCGGCTGGCCTGGATTAGGCGGACGCAGGCCATACTCTGGCGGCACGCTGAGCGGGGCGGTGGAAACGGTGACGAACTCGTCAGGGACGACCTTGGTCAGGCCAATGGCCTGCCGGGTGCTCTGGCAGGCACCCAGTGACAGGGCCGATACGGCAACAACGGCAATGGCGACGGGACGAAGACGCATGGGTAACTCGGCTCCGGCAGCGCCTGGAAAAGGACGCGCCCACGGGACGGGACTTGGGTGTCGGGATCAGACTAGCGGTCTGACATATACTCTGAAACCGCCTGATTACGACTTTTCGTTGTCCTCGCCAACTGTGCCGGCTTTGCGCTCGGACAGGAAACTGTCGAGAATGAGCAGGATCACCCCTACAGTAATGGCGCTGTCAGCGACATTGAACACCCAGGGGAACAGGCCCGTGCCTGAGAAATCCAGGAAATCGACCACATAACCAAAGCGGATACGGTCGATGGCATTGCCAATGGCACCACCGATGACAAGACCAATCGCCAGGACCAGCAGTCGCCGGTCCGCCTTCATCACCCAGATCGACAGCCCGATCGCGACAGCGACCGAAAACACGCTGAGGAACCACCGGGCACTTCCATCTCCCAGGAGCCCGAAACTGACCCCGGCATTGCGCACCATGGTCAGTTCGAAGATGCCCGGGATGACGGTGGCAAAGGGATAACCGGGCGGGATTTCGAGAATGGACGCATAGGGGGCCATGGACGTCACCCCGATCTTGGTCAGCTGGTCCAGGACGATGATGAACAGGGCCAGCCCATAGGCCATAAGGGCCAGTCTGGAGACAGACAGCCGGGTCGGGGATGGCGAGACCGCGGGCGCGGGGACATCCGGGGCTGAGGCCTGGCTATCAGGCGTGTTGGGGTCGAGGTTTGTCATGCGATGGCTTCGTTAGCAGGCCGCGCCGGTGCCGCGAACCCCCTAGGGCTGCGACACAGGCGCCAGATCGACCGGCAGGGTCTGGCTGGCCAGGAGGCGTCGCATGGTGGCCCACTCATCGGGGCCCTGGGTTGCGATCCAGGCCTGGACCATGTCGCGGCCGAGCCCGTAGTTGATGACATAGCTGCGATAGGTGTCGATGAAGCGCAGTCTCTGGGCCGAACGCTCGGGCAGGGTGAGGTTGTATCTGGACAGGCGCTCGATCGAGTCCTCGCGGCCGACCCGCCCGGCCAGATAATCGTCGGCAATCGTGTATTCGGCCCGCGCCAGCTGTCTCATCAGCCCCATCAGCTCGGCCTTCTTGGCCACATCTGCAGGCGCAAGACCGGCCAGGGGCATCAGCACATCACGCTCATAGGCCAGAGCCTCTGAGCCGGGAAAGGCCAGGTCGATGCCGTAGTTTGCCGTGCCTTCGGCAATCAGGGACATGGGCGAAAAGAGCGGATAGACGCTCATCTCCATCCAGCCCTTTTCACGCACGAAGGTCTGTTCCAGCAGGGCATTGTAGACATGGTGGCCGGGGTAGCCCTCATGGCAGCCCAGATCGATGGCCCGGTCCGTGTAGATGGGAAAGTCGGCATTGATCTCGATCTTGGAGACCGATCCACCGAGGTAATAGTTGTAGCCCGACCAGGGTTTGTCGCCCACGAGGGCCAGGGTGAACCGCTCGTTATCGGGCAGGGGAATATGGCGCACGGTCCTTGCCCGGCATTCGGCCATAGCCGCCTGCATGACCACTTCCAGCCGGTCCCGCGGAATGACGAAGGACTGTCGGAAGGCGGTAACCCGGTCCAGAAGGGGCCCGGGCCCTGGAACCAGGGCATCGATCTTCTGCAGAACCTCATCATAGGCGGTCAGAGACTTGAGTTCGGGTCTGATCCCAAACAGGGCCTCGGCCTCATCAGCAAAACTCAGGACCTCGCCGGACAGCATCCTGACGCGGGCACCCGCAGCCGAGACATGGGCCAGGAGATAGTTGCGGCGCTGGAGCGAGACCTCATCGAGGCCAGCACTTTGGAGACCCTCTAAGCGTCGCGTCAGGCCTTGTGCGCCTTCAGCCAGTTCCGGAAGACTGCGCGGCGAGGCCTTGGCCTCGGCCTGCCATTCGGCGGGCCCATAATAGGCGTCGACATAGCCCGGCTCACGTTCCCCGATCTCCAGGATCAGGGCCACATAATCACGCGCAATCACGTCCAGACTGTCAGCCGACACAGGAGCCACAGACGCAGGGGCCACGGACGCAGGCCCGGCCAGGGCCACCGGCGCGGTCGTACCCGTGGCACAACCGGCAAGGAAAAGGGTCAGGCACAACAATAGGTGTCGCATCGGGCGATCTCACAGTGACATGTCGACCTTGACGCTAACCCGTGCCGAGCCCCTGACCAAGCCCGATCAGACGGGGATAGCCGCGCGTTTGGGGATTGAGACTGATCCGAGGCTGCTGTATGGCCACTGCCTTGGCGCCTGGCGCCCAGACGCACCCGTAGCTCAGCTGGATAGAGTACTGCCCTCCGAAGGCAGGGGTCAGAGGTTCGAATCCTCTCGGGTGCGCCACTTCGGTTTAATGCCAACAGCTCTGGCGCCCAAGGCCCAATCCCCACGACTGTTGGACGCCAAGCCCCGCAAAAGC
>JBFZCB010000052.1:0-3283 GCA_041308165.1 Caulobacterales bacterium | reverse complement strand
GAAAGTGCTGAGGACATCCCTGTTTGGGCCCAGATGGCGGAATTGGTAGACGCGCTGGCTTCAGGTGCCAGTGGCCGAAAGGCCGTGGAGGTTCGAGTCCTCTTCTGGGCACCACACTGTGTTGATTAGACACACAGACTTCACCAACAGTGTCAGCTCCTACCCGTTGCCCTTTTGTCGGGCAGTGCGTCCGCGCGCTGAAACCCTGCGGGCGGGTGGCGATTGTCATGCCAGACCTTGTCTTGCTCGAGGATGGCAAGGACGAGGGCGAAGAAGGCCGGTTCCGCCGCTTCACCCGCGCGAAGTTCGCGACGCGCTGGGATAGGTTCGGACGCGCCATTCAACTCTTCACCGCTGAAATAACACCCTCGGGTCTGCGGAAGACGACCATTCATGGCTGGACCAGCCTCGTCGTCGTCAGTGGCGACTGAACCTTTGGCGCGCTCACGGCGCGGGATGAAGTGGACCGCACCGGCATCTACATTCTCGCGCGGCCCGATCTGGAGAGGGCCAGCGTGAACTGCGTCTTTATCGGTTTAGGCATCTCGGTCGCTGAGCGGATCAAAAGAGCGCGCTTGAACGCGCTTTCTTGGAAGCCGCCATCACGATCACGGCCAGCGATGATAACCTCTCGAGGGGCCATGCCGAATATTTCGAAGCGCGCCTGATCGAGGAAATAGGCCTGGCGGGTCGCGTCACGCTCGACAATGGCACCACGCCCGACACGTCGCGCCGTCGCATGCCGGAAGCGATCGTGGCGATTAGGGAGCAACTCCTCGCCAGTCTGAAAATCGTCCTGCCGGTCATCGGCCTGGATAGCCGTAAACCGCGGCGCACCAGCGGCGCGGTTCAGGATCAGGTGAGCCTGAACCGCGCCCATCATCCCCTTTTCAGGGGCCCTGGGCGATAGGCGGCCCGCGGGGGCCGGCCGATCCGCAGGCCTATGACGGAATCGCGAGAGGTGAATCCGGCTCAACGGTGAAGGAAGCCAGTCGGGACAGTTGACCTGACCGGTCACTGACCCGGTCAACCTTCATGATGTCGGTGCGCCATTCCTTCGGTGTGACGTTGAAAACCTGATAGCCGCGCTGTCCATTGGCAAAGAGAAGGTTCGGATTGCGGGCTATAATCTCCCTGAAGTCCGGCCCGCGCACCTTTCGATCCTGGCCATCACCCAGCGAGGAGATCGACGTGCAGACAAACTCGACGGCCACCTGGTCGCGGTCCGGCTCCTCATCTCTTGCCGGTAGATAGCCCACGATGTTCTGGTGGACATCTCCGGTCGCTATGATGGCGTTCCTGACCTGCTTGTTGCGTATGGCCTCAACCAGCCGACGCCTGGACTGCGGATAGCCGGACCAGGAGTCCCCCGCCACGACATTGGGGGCATCCCCTGTCTCGCGTCGATCAAACGGCATCACAACCACCTGCTGGGCCATGAGGTTCCAGCCAAAGCTGTTGTCGAGACCCTGTTCAAGCCATTCGTGCTGCGTATTGCCAAGCAGACTTCCGGTTTGCAGAAGGTCGGCACTGCGGCAATGGCGAGCATTGTCGCCCGTACAGACCTGGTCGTCCCGGTATTGACGCGTATCCATCAGGTGGACCCGAAGAAGGTTCCCGTAGTCCAGCCGACGATACATCTGGATCCCGTCGGGTCGAGGCCTCTGGGCAAGGCGTACAGGCAGGTTCTCGTACCAGGCCCTCATCGCTGCATGGCGTCGAACAAGGAAGGTCGCCGGATCGGTGCCGTCCTGATCATGAATGCCGGCCCAGTTGTTGTCGACCTCATGATCGTCATAGGTCATCAGGAAGGCAGCAGAAGCATGGGCGGCCTGCAGGTCCTCATCCAGCTTGTACTGGGCGTAACGACGCCGGTAGGACTCGATGTCCATGGGCTCGGCACCCAGATGCTCCCGGATGACCGGAATATCCGTTCGGCGTCCCTGCTGCCCTTCGTAGAGATAGTCACCATAGTGAAAGATGGCATCGAGACCATCGGCGGCCATGTACTTGTAGGCCGTATAATAGCCGTGCTCGTAGTTCTGACAGCCCGCGACACCGACCCTAACCCGGTCCACGGACACACCGCCTGCCGGTGCAGTCCGAACCGTGCCAACCGTGCTGGCATGCCCATCGATCAGGAAGCGGTACCAGTATTGCCGCGCCGGGTTCAGCCCCGCGAGCTCGACATGGACACTATGACCCCACTCAGGCGTTGCCGGCGCATTGCCCTGACGGACGACCGTCCTGAATCCTTCGTCGGCAGCCACCTCCCAGCTCACCTCAAAGACAGCCTGCGGCATACCGTAACCGGGCTCCAGCGGTCGCGGTGCAAGTCGGGTCCAGAGCACGAACCCGTCCGGCCAGGGATCGCCTGAAGCCACTCCCAGGGTGAAGGGATAGTCTCTCAGGACCTGGGCAAAGGCTGGAGCACTGACGACAGGGGCCAGTCCAAAGGCCCCCAGGCCGCCAATCATGAGACGTCGATCCAGGCGCATGTCGCGGGTGTCCTTCTAGGGTGAAGCTTGGGTCGCGCAGTTCAGCGTCGGTAGGTGAGTGTCATGAAAAAGGTGCTCCCCATCTCCAGCCCCGCGCGGTGGAAGCGATGCTCGGGTCCGGTCGTTCGACCGCGGTTCTCATTGGTGATGTTGCGACCCTCAAAGCGCAGCCGCCAGTCAGGAGCGATGGCCCAGATGGCCGTCATGTCCAGGGTGGTGAAGGGAATGATATAGATGTCCTGCCAGGGACTGGCCGCATAGGATTCAAGGTAATCAGACTGGTGGTTCACAGCCATGCGCACCTCGGACCCACCCCCGAGCTCGTAGAATAGAGACACATTGGCTGAATGTTCGGACTGCCACAGCAGCTGGTCGGTCGTGCGGATACCACCATTGTAGGTGTAGGCCGTTTCACCCTCGACATAGAGATAGTTGGCCGAGGCCCCGAGGCGGGCCAGCGAAGGGTGGAGGAAGTCAAAAGAGTTGCTGACGATACCGACCTCGAAACCCTGCAGCGTGGTGTCTTCGCCATTGATGGGCTGGGTAACGGTCCAGATCTGACCCTCAATCTCCTCTTCGCGGCTCACCGTCAGAATGTCGTCCACGATGTCCTTGCGGAAAGCGGTCACGGCGATCAGGCCGTCGCCACCATTGAAGAAATACTCCAGACCAAGGTCGAGATTGGTCGACTGCCTGGGCTTGATGAAGGGGTTGCCGCGCGAAATCGTAAGCTCAGTTGGATCCACGGTCTCGGACGTCGCGATGTCTTCTGGGTTGGGCCGGCC
>JBFZCB010000051.1:0-3742 GCA_041308165.1 Caulobacterales bacterium | reverse complement strand
CATCCCGGTGATGTCATTTCCACCGGTACCCCGGCGGGTGTCGGCCTGGGTCAGAAACCGCCTAGATATCTCGAGGTCGGTGACGTCGTTGAGCTCGGCATCGAGCATCTGGGCGTCCAGAAACAGGTCGTAGCCCTTGCCTGAACCCTCCAAGGGTCCAGACTTCAGCGAACAGAGACCCGGGGGTTGCTATCTGAACCGCCACACCCTCTGATGCGGTCTTGCAAACGGGGAGACAAACCTAATGCACAGACTGGTGTTGCAGCTGCTGGGTGCGTCGCTGACGGCAACCCTTTTGGGCCTGTCCGCGCCGCCCGCCTTTGCCGGGACCGCACAAGACCCTGCTATCGCCGGGCCTGACCGTTCCACCCAGGCCGCAGCGCCAGAGCGCAGACAGGCCGGGTCCCTGATCTACAGCGGCATCCCCGAGATCCCCCAGGACCTCAAGAATGACCTGCAGCGCTACCGCAATGCCCGCTCGGCCAGTTTTCAGGACTGGCTGTCTGACGGCTCTATGCTGATCACCACCCGCTTTGGCGAGACCGCCCAGGTCCACCGGGTCGCCGCCCCCGGGGCCGACCGGACCCAGATCACCTTCTTTGCCGAGCCGGTGGCCGGGGCCATCACCATCCCCGGGAGCGACCGGTTTGCCTTCCAGCGCGACGTGGGTGGAGCCGAGAATTTCCAGACCTTCATCACCTCCCTGACCGGCGGCGACATGACCCTGACCGAGCCGGGGACCCGCAATGGGCGGCCGGTCTTTTCGGACGACGGAAAAATGGCCGTCTGGAACCGGGTCGAGCGCGGGCAGTCGGACTATGACATCCTGGCCATGAACCTGGATGACCCCACAACGCGGCGCGTCGTGTTCGAGGGCACCGGCCAGTACTCTCCGCTCGACATCTCTCCCGACGGGAGCCGGGTCCTGCTGTCACAGTATATCTCGATCCTCGATGTCCGCCTTTGGGTGCTTGATCTGGCAACCGGCCAGGCCAGCCGTATCCGCGAAACCACAACCCCCGTCGCCTACAGGGGCGCAGAGTTTACCCGCGACGGGGCCTCGATCATTACCACCTCCGATGAAGGCAGTGAGACCGTCAGGCTCGTCGAGATCCGCCTTTCGGATGGTCATTTGACACCGCTCACCGAGCCGTCGAACTGGGACGTCGACGGCTTTGATCTCTCCGACAACGGGCGGCTCCTGGCCTGGTCAACCAATGTCGACGGCTATTCCAGGCTGGAGGTTCGTGATCTCGTCACGCGCCGCGCCCTGCCCCAGCCTGACCTGCCCGCCGGTGTCCTTGGCGGACTGACCTTCTCACCCGACGGGGCCCGACTGGCGATCACCCTGGCCACACCCTCCAGTTCCGGAGATGTGTGGAGCTGGGACGTCACAGGCGGTGAGCTGACCCGCTGGACCCGCTCCGAAATCGGCCCTCTGGATCCGGCAACCTTCGTCACACCCGATCTGGTTCGCTATCCCAGCTTTGATGGGCTTCAGATCCCGGCCTTTGTCTACAGGCCCCGGGCCCTTGAAGGTCGCCGGCCGGTCATCATCGACATCCATGGCGGACCGGAGGCCCAGGCGCGGCCAGGCTTCAGCCCCAACTTCCAGCAATGGGTGGCTGATCTGGGTGCCGTCGTGATCGTGCCCAATGTCCGGGGCTCAAGCGGATACGGCAAGACCTGGCTGGCCGCTGACAATGGCCCGCTGCGCCAGAATGCGGTCCGGGACATCGGGGCCCTGCTCGACTGGATCGCGACCCAGCCGGACCTGGATACGGAACGGGTCGTGGTCCATGGCGGCTCCTATGGTGGCTTCATGGTCCTGGCGTCGCTTGCAGCCTATTCCGACCGGCTCGCCGGCGCAGTCAATATCTTCGGCATCGCCAACTTCGTCACCTTCCTTGAGAACACCGAAGCCTATCGCCGGGACCTGAGACGCGCCGAATACGGCGATGAGCGCGATCCGGCCATGCGGGCGATCTTCGATCGGATTTCGCCCATCCACATGACCGATCAGATGACCGCTCCCCTTCTGGTCATCCAGGGGGCCAATGATCCCCGGGTGCCGCAGAGCGAGTCCGAGCAGATCGTGGATGCGGTCCGGGCCGAGGGTCGCCCGGTCTGGTATCTCCTGGCGACCAATGAAGGCCATGGGTTTCGCAGGAAGTTCAACTCCGACGGCCAGGCCGAGGTCACCAACCTCTTCTTTCGCAAGGTCCTGGGCCTCGAAACCCCGCCCGCTGCGCGACCGCAATAGGCCTGCGCAATGACAGAGATCATCGCCGCGAAGGTCTCGGCCCGACAAGGCGCAGGTGCACAATAGGTTTCAATCGGCCTGCAGGGGTGGTCATGTCGCCAACCGCTGATACGGTCACCCGACAGCCTCCCCGCTGAGCGAGACCCCCATGCCCCTCACCTCTCCTGTTGCTGACGAACGCCTGCGTGAAGAAGTCCGACTGCTCGGTGCCCAGCTGGGCGAAGTCATTCGCGATGAGGGGGGCCAGGCCCTCTATGACCGGATCGAGGCCGTGCGTCAGGCCTCGGTCGCCTATCACCGTGACCCCGCATCCCATCCGGCCCGCAGGCTGGAGCGCCTGCTGACGGAACTGGATCTGGACGAGGCTGTCGGCCTTGCCCACGGTTTTGCGGTCTTTTCCCTCCTGGCCAATATCGCCGAGGACAGGGCCGGAAAGCGCCGCGCCCAGACCCAGACCCTGGCCGCCCTCAACCCCGGCAACGCCCGTCCCGATACGATGGAAGGGGCGCTGGCCCGCCTCGAGGCAGCCGGCCGCACGCCCGCCGATGCCCGCGCCCTCCTCGCCGAGGCCCTGATCTCTCCGGTCCTGACCGCCCACCCGTCTGAAGTCCGGCGCAAGAGCGTGATTGACCGGATCGCGGCCGTCTCTGATCTCCTGGACGCCTGCGATGCGCCGGGCTCAGACGAGATCCCGGCCTGTTCCCCAGAAGCCTTCCGCCGGGGACTGCGCCGCCAGACTGTCATTCTCTGGTCAACACGACTGGTCCGCGGCAGTGGACTGGTCGTCCAGGACGAGATCGATACGGTCGTCTCCTTCCTGGAGAGGATCTTCCTGAAGGTCGCTCCCGAGCAGCTGGCCGACTGGCGTCGCCGACTGGATGCCCCCGACCTTCAGCCCTTCATCCGCATCGGAGCCTGGGTTGGCGGTGACCGTGATGGCAACCCCAACGTCAATGGTCAGACCCTGACGGCCGCCATGGCCACCGCGGCGCGGGCCGTGCTTCGCTTCTATCTGGATGAGGTCAATGCGCTGGGCTCCGAGCTCAGCCTCTCGGCGTCTCTGGCAGAGGTCACGCCTGAGCTGGCCGAGCTGTCGGGGGCATCGGATGATGATTCACCCCACAGGGCCGATGAACCCTACCGCCGGGCCCTGACGGGCATCTATGCCCGGCTGGCGGCCACCCACGAGGCCCTGACCGGCCTGGCGGCCCCACGTCCGGCCCGGTTCCCTGCCCCTCCCTATGAAGGCCCTGACGCGTTTCGCGCCGAACTGGGAATCCTGCAGTCCAGCCTTGTTGCAAGCCACGGCGAGGCCTTCTCCGATGACAGTCTTTCGCGCCTGATCACGGCCGTCGATATCTTCGGCTTCCATATGGCGACCCTGGACCTGCGCCAGAACGCTGATGTCCATGAGCGCGTCGTGGGCGAACTGTTCCGCGTTGCCGGGGTCGAGGCAAACTATTCCGGTCTGGACGAGGA
>JBFZCB010000050.1:0-9334 GCA_041308165.1 Caulobacterales bacterium | reverse complement strand
GCCTTGCCCAGGCCGCTGTCCCAGAAAGACATAGCAGCGTCAGCAGTCATCCTGTCTGGTCACATCGGGGGTGACGGGGTGGCGATCGGATCGCCAGCACGGAAACTTTTGGTTGGTCTTGGCCACTCTGTCTGACTGGACTTGATGTCTTGACCCTTCCTCGGCCTCCTGATGATCGCCAGACCGTTTCGGAACGGGCGCGTCATCAGCGCGAGGCGGCCCGGAGTAGCCTTTCGTTCAAGCGGCCGATCATCAATCTTGTGGTCCTCGGGATTGCCGTTTCCACACTGGCGTTTTTACGGTGCCATTGGTCACTTCCTACGGCATAAGAGCTGCCGCGGGAGCCGGTGATGCTCAGGGCTTGACCCCTTTTGATCGACTATAACGCTGTGCGCGCGTCGCTGCGCCTGCAACTGGCCCTCAGGCCCCTGCCACAGACTCCGTCTCCAACCCTATTGCAAGATCCTGCCCATGCAATCCGCCGTCAGTTCGAACGGGTTCTCCCACATCCCTCCAGACCTGGGCCTGATGCAGAAGCCTATCTGGACCCTCAGGCTCTCTGGGCCCTGACGCTCGGGCACGGCAGGTCTGCGACACAGGCTCGTCCTGAAGCATCGGTGCGCCAAGCAAGGCCCCGACCGGCCTACTGGAGTGTCAACCGCGCCCGTTTTCGGTCGTTGACCTCCGGATCGGGAGCCAGACCCACTTCACCTTTCAGCGAATGGGGCCTTATGATTGGAAGCTGGTTCATGTCGGCCTGCCTGACCCATCAACCGCGGATGTGTCAGATTGAGTATGGCTGCTGACGGGGTTTTGGTTTCAGGGTTTCAAGGAAGATATTCATGAGCCGCAAGACAAGGAACGCGATATTTATAGCGGCTGCAGGAAGTTTCCTGATCGCCTACCTTGGTTCACCGCTTTTGGCGGTTAAATCGCTGGTTGAGGCTGCTGAAGCGGGTGACGCGACGGCACTCGAGCGCAGAGTGGACTTTCCAGCCCTGCGCGAGAGCCTGAAGTCCGAGATGATTGGCGCTATGAACGAAGAGCTAGGCGAACGCTCCGGCGGCCTCGGCGGCGGACTGGGAGCCCTTGGGCTGGCTCTGGCACCGGGGCTTGTCGATGGAGCAGTAGAGGCCATGGTCACGCCTGGAGTTGTTGCCCGGTTGGTCCGCACCGGAAAGCGGCCACAGGAGCGGGACCTTTCAGAAGCCTCTGAAAGATCCCGCGAAGGGGAACTGAACCGGTCTCTGGGCTATCGTGACCTCGATACCTTCGTCATTCGCCTCAGCCGCAAGGATCGACCTGAGCAGCCCTTGCGACTTCTCATGACACGGCGTGGTCTTTTTGACTGGAAACTATCCGGCGTCGAGTTCCCTAGAAACGATAGATAGACGGCTTCATCTGGCCTTTTGTGTTTCGATCCAGGTGTTCATGCGCTGGTCCAGGAGATCAAGGGGAAGGGGGCCGTCGACAAGAAGCGCATCGTGGAAGTCGCGAACGTTGAACTGGTCGCCCAATGCCGTTTCCGCGCGCGTGCGGATCTCTCGTAGACGGATCTCACCGATCTTGTAGGCCAAGGCCTGCCCGGGCCAGCCAATGTATCGCTGCAACTCGGTTTCGATGTTGTGGGTGGCCAGGGCTGAGTTTTCTGTAAAACAGACGCGAGCCTGATCGATCGTCCATCCCATCCAGTGCATGCCCGTATCGGCGACCAGTCTGCAGGCGCGCCACATCTCATAGGACAGGCGTCCGAAACGCTCTTCCGGCGTCCGGTAAAAGCCCATTTCTTCGCCGAGGAACTCGGCATAGAGACCCCAGCCTTCCGTAAAGGCGGTGACATCAACATTCCTGCGGAAATAGGGGCCCGCGGCGGCTTCCTGCTGGAGGGCGATCTGCAGATGATGGCCAGGGACGGCTTCGTGGAGCGTCAGAGCCGGTAGCTCGTACAGAGGTCTCTGGTCCAGTCTACCGGTGTTGACGATATATCCGCCCGGGATGCCTTCCGATAAGGAGCCACCATTGTAGCGACCGGTGGTATAGTTGTCCTCGATATCCAAGGGCACGGGGCGCACATTGTAAGTCAGGCGGGGCAGGGTTCTGAACAAGGCTGGCATACCCCCGTCCGCGCGCTTGGCCATCTCTGAAGCCTTTTCGAGAAGGTCCTCGCGTGAGGTCGCATAAAAGCGCGGGTCGGTGCGCAGGTGGGTCAGAAAGCCTGCGAAATCACCTGTCCAACCGGAGGCTCGCATCTCGATATCCATGCGCGCCCTGATGCGAGCCACCTCATCAAGGCCAATGCGGTGGATCTGGTCTGGGGTCAGGTCTGTGGTTGTGTAGGACTGAGCCAGGAAGGCGTAATAGTCCATGCCGCCTGGTCTAGAGCCTATGCCAACCACGGAATTGGAGGCCGGGAGATACTCTGATTCAGCAAACGTCAGCCACGCCTGACGCCGGGGTACGATCTGCTCGGCAACAATGGCGGCAGCGCGTGACCGGAGCCGGACCTGATCGGATTGGGCAATGGAGTTCGGCAGGCTGACAAAAGGCTTCAGCAGTGGGTCTGATTCCGGCGTGAAACCGACTTCGTTGCGCAGGGTGACAATCAGGCTCTCTACAACAGATCGAGGCTGCGTAAAGCCTGTGGCGAGGCCACGTCGGGCGTTGATCAGTCCTTCATCATAGAGGCTCCCGAGCCCATTCAGTCGGGCAATCCAGGCCTCGGCATCAGCCAGGCTGCTTATCCGTGTGGATGAGGCCAGGTAGTTGGTCATCTGACCAATGCCGCCTTCTGAATCGAACGCAAGGCGACTGCTGTCAAAATCTATCGCCCGCAGGGATCGATCCAGGACCCAGATCAGGAAGTCCCTGTTCAAACTGTCCTCAGATGACAGTCCAGACTGATCTATGGCCTCGGCGCGGTTCTTGAGCGCCTCCAGAGGCGCTCTTCTCGCCAACTCTGCGGAGCGGCTGAGATCAGGTAGGCGGGACTTTGCTGCCTGATCCCCCTCGAGACCGGAACTGATGGGGTCGTTGGCCTTGAGGAAGGCCTCGTAGTCGGCGAGCAGGGAGGACAGCCGAGTGTCTGATATAGCAGCGACACCGGTAACGGGTGGACTCGTGTGCGTCTCGTGTGCCTGTGCCGCCCCAAAAGGCGCCGCGGTTGCAAGTAAAATGACGGCAAGGCCGGTAGCAGCGGGTCTGGTCATGAGTGTCCTCTATCAAGACCCGCATGGGGCGGGATCAGGACGGGAACGTCAAATCATTTTCGAGCCGCTGCATCCATCGCGGTGGGCCTAGCCTGCCAGAGCTGCCCGGATGGCCTGCAGGCCGGCCTCTGCCTGGGTCGCGTCAGGAGCGCCGCCCTGAGCAAAATCAGGCCTGCCGCCTGCGCCCTGGCCCCCCATGGCCAAAACGCCGGCGCGAGCAAGATCTGCGGCGTTGAGGCGATCTGTCAGGTCTGGGGTGACGGCAACCGTAACGGCTGCCTTGCCGTCTGAGACCCCGATCAAGGCGACAACCCCTGACTGGACCTGTTTCCTGAAGTCCTCGGCTACACCTCTCAGGCCCTTGCCATCAACGCCCTGAAGCACCCGGGCAATGAGCTTGAGACCATTGATGTCCTCAGGGGCTGTGTTGGCAGAGGCGCCGCCGCCTCCAAGTGCGAGCTGTTTTTTAAGATCAGCGACCTGTTTTTCGAGTGTCTTGACGCTTGAGGTCAGGCTTTCGACACGGGATTCAACATCTGCCGGCTGGATCTTGAAGCTCTGGGCCAGGGATCGAGTAATGGCGGCCTGGCCAAGCAGGTATTGTCGTGCAGGGTCTCCCGTCAGGGCCTCAATACGTCGAACGCCTGCGGCGATTCCGGTTTCCTGGACAATCTTAAACAGTGCGATGTCACCTGTCCGCGCAACGTGTGTGCCACCGCACAGTTCCACGGAATAGGCCGAGCTCGCATCGCTGGTGAGGCTTCTTCCAAGGGTCAGTACGCGCACCTCATCGCCATATTTTTCGCCGAAAAGGGCGATTGCCCCAGCTTCGATTGCGGCATCGGGAGCCATCATGCGGGTTTCAGCTGGAAGGTTCTGACGAATGACGGCGTTGACCTCGTCTTCAATGGCGCTGATCTGGGCGTCGGTAACCGGCGCATTGTGACTGAAGTCAAAGCGGGCACGGTCGGCGTCGACCATTTGCCCCTTCTGAGCGACTTGGGGGCCGAGAACGTTGCGCAGCGCCGTATGGAGCAGGTGGGCAGCTGAGTGATTGGCGCGCGTGGTACGCCGCTTTTCTGCATCCACCATCAGTGCTGCCCGTGTGCCCAGGCTCAGAAGTCCGCTTGAGATTTCAACCTTGTGGACATGGAGATCGCCGCCAGCCTGTTTGGAGGTATCCAGTACCCTGGCGCTGCCACCCGGCCATTCCATCAGCCCCTGGTCTCCGGCCTGACCCCCACCCTCACCGTAGAAGGAGGTCTGGTCGACAAGCACTTCGACGGTCTGACCGGCAGAGGCTTCGTCGGCCAGGGCGCCATCCAGTACGATAGCCAGGACCTCTCCGGTTTCATCGATGCGGTCGTAGCCTGTGAAACGGGTGGGACCGAGGCGGTCACGAAGTGCCAGCCACTCACCGGCTGCTGCGGACTGGCCGGAACCTTTCCAGTGTTCGCGCGACCTGTCTCTCTGCTGGGCCATGGCCTGTTCAAAGCCCTGTGTATTGACCGCAAAGCCCCGCCGCCGGGCCTCATCCTGTGTCAGATCAAGGGGGAAGCCATAGGTGTCATAAAGGGCAAAGGCGGTTTGGCCATCAAGCATATCACCGGGCTGAAAGCCGGAAGTCGCCTCTTCGAACAGAGACATGCCGCGTCCCAATGTTGTTCGAAAGCGGATCTCTTCCTGCTTGAGAGTGTCCTCAATAAAGGCCTGAGCGCGCCGAAGCTCCGGGTAGGCTTCACCCATTTCACTGACGAGTGTGGGCACGAGCCGGTGCATCAGAGGTTCTGCGCTACCCAGGAGATGAGCATGCCTCATGGCGCGTCGCATGATGCGACGCAGGACATAACCCCGTCCTTCGTTTGAAGGCGTGACGCCGTCTGCAATGAGGAAGGACGATGAGCGAAGATGGTCTGCGATCACCCGATGGCTGGGTGCCTGATCTCCTGTTGCGTGGGTCGAGGTTGCGTCCTCGGAGGCGGCAATGAGCGCCTTGAAGAGATCGACCTCATAGTTGGAGTGGACGCCCTGGAGGACTGCGGCAATCCGCTCCAGGCCCATACCGGTGTCGACCGAGGGCTTTGGAAGGGAACGGACGATCTCGTCGTTCTCCTTTTCGAACTGCATGAAGACGTTGTTCCAGATCTCAACGAAACGGTCACCGTCCTCGTCTGGCGAGCCGGGAGGACCGCCTGGAATGTGATCCCCGTGGTCCCAGAAGATTTCGGTACAGGGACCACAGGGGCCATTGTCGCCCATGGCCCAGAAATTATCGGAGCCGGAGATGCGGATGATGCGGCTTTCTGGCAGGCCTGCAATCTTCTTCCAAAGATCAAAGGCCTCGTCATCGTCGATATAGACTGTGACAGTCAGCCGGTTTGGATCTAGGCCAAACTCACCGGTGACAAGCTTCCAGGCCTGCTCGATGGCGTGATCCTTGAAGTAGTCTCCAAAGGAAAAATTGCCAAGCATTTCAAAGAATGTGTGGTGGCGAGCCGTGTAGCCGACATTATCCAGATCATTATGCTTGCCGCCGGCACGAACACATTTCTGGGAGCTCGTGGCGCGTTTGTAGGGTGGATTGGCGGCACCGGTGAAATAGTCCTTGAACGGCACCATCCCAGCGTTGACGAACAGAAGCGTCGGATCGTTCTGTGGTACCAGCGGCGCAGACTGAACCTTTTCGTGGCCGTCGCGGGCAAAGAAATCGAGGTAGGTTGAACGGATCTGCTTAAGGCTGGTCATGGCGGTCTTTGATTTTAGACGGGCGATGGTGGACGTGAACGCGTCTTATAGGGGTTTGTTGTGCATTGCATCAGCCTGTGCCCTTGCAAGGGGCAGTATAGTCGATGGCAGACATGACGTCGCAGCGGGTGACGCTCTTGAGCCAAAGGGTCCATTATGATGCCCATGGTTCTGGTTGAAGTATGGTTCGACGGCGACTGCCCTCTCTGTCGGCGCGAGATCGCGTTGATGCAGCGTCTTGATCGAAGGGGATCCATCCGTTTCATCGATGTTGCAGGTGGTGGGGAGGTGTCCTGCCCCATTGACCGTGCCGCCTTGCTAGCGAGGTTCCATGCACGTGAAGATGGAAGGATGGTTTCGGGTGCCGAGGCCTTTGCGGCCATGTGGCGTGCCATCCCGTTATTGGCTCCCTTGGGCCATATGGCCCGGAACCGGACTGTATTGGCCGTCCTAGAGAGGCTCTATGGCCTATTTCTGAGGATCAGGCCGGGCATTCAGCGCGGTGTCAGGCGGTGGTCGGGGAATTGAGCGTCTACAGGGACGGGAACCGGTCTGCAGGTTGGAGGGCATTCCCAGGCTGCTGACTTTAGCCGGTCCTCAAAGACATATCCGTTTGTCCCATAAGGGAAGGAGGCCGCCCGGGCTTGCCCGGGCGGCCTCACTCCTGTCGGTCCGGCCCCCGCATGGGTCGGTGGCGGGTCGCAAGGACTGGCCCGAAGGAGTGTTCAAGGGGCGCGGAACCTAACGGCGCCCATAATCGATTTGGCAGACAGGGACCAAGGAAACGGGTCCTATCCCTCCAGATCCTGGCCCTCGTCCGGCTCAGGCGTACCCAGAAGTTCCTCAGCGATCTTGTTGGTAGAGGCCCGAACGGCCTTTTCGATGGAAGCCGCGATATCTGGATTATTCTTCAGGAAGGTCCGCACGTTCTCACGGCCCTGTCCGATGCGGGTCGAGTCATAGCTGAACCAGCTACCGGACTTCTCAATGATCCCGGCCTTGACACCGAGGTCTATGATTTCACCAAGCTTGGAGATGCCTTCACCGTACATGATGTCGAAAATCACTTCACGGAATGGAGGGGCGACCTTGTTCTTGACGACCTTTACGCGCGTCGTGTTGCCGACAACCTCTTCTCGGTCCTTTATCGCGCCTGTCCGGCGAATATCCAGGCGTACCGAAGCGTAGAACTTGAGCGCATTCCCGCCCGTCGTCGTTTCCGGAGACCCGTACATGACGCCGATCTTATGACGGATCTGATTGATGAAAAGGACGATGCACTGTGACTTGTTGATCGAAGCCGTCAGCTTGCGCAGGGCCTGGCTCATGAGGCGGGCCTGCAGGCCTGGAAGGCTGTCGCCCATCTCGCCTTCTATTTCAGCACGTGGTGTGAGGGCAGCAACAGAATCGACCACGACAATGTCTACGGCTCCAGAGCGAACAAGTGTGTCCACGATTTCCAGGGCCTGTTCACCGGTATCAGGCTGAGACACCAGAAGATCGTCCAAATTGACGCCCAGCTTCTGGGCATAACCTGGGTCGAGTGCATGTTCTGCGTCCACAAATGCAGCCACACCCCCAGCCTTCTGGATTTCGGCTACGGTATGGAGTGCAAGCGTCGTCTTTCCAGACGATTCGGGACCGAACACCTCGATCACGCGACCTCGGGGCAAGCCACCTATGCCCAGAGCCATGTCCAGACCCAGGGAGCCAGTCGAGACCGAGGGTATCTCGGCAACGACACCGCCCTTGCCCAGTTTCATGACCGAGCCCTTGCCGAAAGCGCGATCAATCTGTGCGATCGCGGCTTCAAGAGCCCGCTGCTTGTCGCCGTCGTCCTTGCCTACCAACTTCAATGCCGCCTGCGATGTCATCTTGTTCGTATCCCTTGCCATGATTCCCGTCGACCCACCGGATAGGCTGGGAGAGGTCCCGCTTTCCGTGAACAGAGGTAGAACATGCTTTGTCGGGGTTGCCAATATGTTCTTTGGCAATTCGAGATTTGTACGACCGTTTGTGACGTATCCTGCGCGCGCTCTACCTAGAGGCTGCTTGGAGCCACCACCGGCACCAGACCATGGGACGCAAGGTTAAGACTGGCCCCCAAGAGGAGGGCTACACAGGCTGCAACAGCAAGTTTTTTGCTTGCAGGTTTGAAGCTCACGAGGGGATAGGCCAGCATGAGAATCAGAAGGGCAAGAGGGGCAAAGACGCCAGGTTGGTCCATGCCAATTCCCAGAAAAACGGGATGAGCCATGTAGACGACCCAACTTGCGCCCAGGGTTGTCGCCAGGACCGCAGGCAGTGCGCTGACCAGATGTGAAGTCCGGCCCAGCAAAAGCACGGAGAGTGCCAGGGCGCTCGAGGCAAGCAGGGCCGGCCACAGCAGCAGAAATGCCGCCTCGGGTGCAATGGCTTGCGTGAGCCCGCCCAGCAAGCAGACCAGAACAATCAGACCGATCCAGCCTCCATGAGACGATACCGGACTTTTCACCGTCCAGGTCAAGATCAGGGCGATCAAGGCGGCTGCGAGCACCGGAAGGCTGTTTGAGCCGCTCATGATCAAGGCCAGGCCAGAGCAGACAAGGAGGACCGCAGTGAGTGTCACGCGCCCGATGACCTGGCGACCAGCCAGAACGACCAGGCAGGTACCCAGTACAGCCACCGCTGCCCCGGCCTCAATCCAGGGAAGCCGTGCAAGCAGAGTGTAGTAACTTTCAGCACTCATCTCCCTGCTGGATAGGGGACCAGCAAGAAGTCTGAGCGCAGCGGTCACGACCAGACCCGCTGTCACAAGCCAAAGGCCTTCGGCCATGCCTCTGGCAACATCGCCAAATCTGAGCCCCGTGAGGCGATGTGACCCCCAGAAGCCGAAGGCGGTAAAGGCTGCAGCCGCGATCAGGACCCACCATCCGGTCGCCGGGGAATGACCGATCACCGTCAGGCCCAGCAGGTCAGCATAGACGCGGTTCTCGCTAGCGACCGGTAAGGTCTTGCTGCGTATCAGCGCGTCAGTCACTTCAACGGCCTGGCTGCCGATATGCTGGACTGATCCCTCGTCCAGATTTTCAGGCGTGGAGCTTGCAGAATGATACTGCGAAGGTCGGCCTATGAAAGCCAGGTTGACGCCAGCAAGGCCTCTTTGTCTGGCGATTGTGAAGTCCGTACCGTTCGGCATGCTTTCGTAAACAAGCACCGCCAGTGAGTTCGATGTCGGTCCGCCATTGGCTCGGACTGCAGAGGTCGAAAAAAGCTCAACTGTCTCGCTGTTTCCGGGGCCTGTTTCAAACATGATGGCACGGCCACCGCCGCCTCGGGCTTCAAGATTGACGACCGCTCCAACCCGATCGCGAAGCCTGTGCTCGCTGAAGAAGGTCCTGGCT
>JBFZCB010000049.1:0-15722 GCA_041308165.1 Caulobacterales bacterium | reverse complement strand
CCCCAGACCCTGGCCTACGGCGGCTCGGCCATCGGTGGCGTGGTCAACATCATCGACGGGCGTATTGCCGAAACGCTTCCAGACAGGGCCCTCGGAGGGCGGATATCGGGACAGGGCTCATCGGTCGATGAAGGCTATGCCGTAGGCGGTCGTCTGGCGGCCGCGGTCGGATCCTTCGTCTTTACCCTGGATGGACTGAAGCGGGATTCTGGCGACTTCGACATTCCGGTTCCAGCCGAATCCCGGCGTCAGGTCGCAGACGAGGGTGAGGCGTTCGAAGACACCGGCGCGACCACGGCTGAAAACACCTTCGTCAATCTCGAAGCTATTGGCGCAGGCCTGTCCTTTGTCGGCGAGCGCGGGTTCCTGGGCGTGTCGGTCAAGCGCACCGAGTCCAGCTATGGCGTACCCGGGCACAGTCATGACGGCCACTCTCATGACGATGATGATCACGACGATGACCACGACGATCATGGCGATGAGGAAGAAGAAATCGTCACCATCGGCCTGGAACAGACGCGCTACGACCTGCGCGGCGAGTGGCGCTTCAATGGCGGCCTCTTTGACAAGGTGCGCGGCTCCCTGGGCTATACCGACTACACCCACACCGAGTTCGAGGGCGATGAGGTGGGTACGGTCTTCACGTCTAAGGGTTCTGAAGGCCGGCTCGAGCTTGTTCAGCGGCGCATGAATGGCCTCGACGGAGCGTTTGGGGTTCAGTTCCTGGATCGCGACTTCAACGCGATCGGTGATGAAGCCTATGTACCCCAGACCGATGTCAGCGAGCTGGCGGCCTACACACTGCAGCGTCTCGATCTCGGGGACTGGGGCCTTGAAGGCGGCCTGCGTCTGGACCGGCGCAAGCTGGACAGTGTTGCCGGTGAGCGCCGCTTTACGAACGTCTCGAGCTCGGTCGGGGTCTTCTGGAAACCGGTTGATCCCCTGTTCCTGGGTCTTTCCGTTTCCCGAAACGGTCGCGCTCCGACTGAAGCCGAACTGTTTGCCGAAGGCCCGCATATTGCCACGCGCGCCTATGAAGTCGGTGACCGCAACCTGCGGTCCGAGCAGGTGGTTTCCATCGAGGCAACAGCGCACCTGAAACTGGGCCGGTTTGATGCCGACCTGCATCTGTTCAATGCAGAGTACGATGGCTTCATCGATCTCATCCCGACGGGTGACGAGGAAGATGGCCTGGACGTATTCCAGTACGTTCAGGGCGATGCGAGCTTCCGGGGCCTTGAGGCCGAGATCAGCTACCTGGCCTGGGAAAGCGGCTCGGACAGCCTGAGGCTGGAAGCCACCTACGACACGGTCCGCGGCTCAACCGACTTTGGAGCGCCTGCCCGCATTCCACCCTGGTCGGTAACCGGCCGGGCTGTCACCGAGTTTGGTCCCTGGACCCTGCGTGCCCAGGCTCGCTACGTTGCCGAACAGGACCGGGTGGCTGGCTTTGAGCTGCCGACCGACAGCTATACGACGCTTGACGCCTATGTCGGCTGGAGCCCGTCGCGTGAGAACGGTCTCCTGCTCTATGCCGAGGTCCGCAATGCAACCGATGAGGAAGTCCGCGAGCACGCCTCCTTCCTGAAGGATCTGGTTCCCCAGCCGGGTCGCAATCTGCGTATCGGAGCGGCTTACCGGTTCTGATGTCTGGCTGGCCTACGAATAGGTTTTGAAGAACAGAAAGACGGCTCGTGGAGTAGCCAACCTTCGTTGGTCAGGCGCGCGTAGGCGCGTCTGACCAAACTCGGCTTCATCAGCTCCCGCTTTCTCTCGTTCCAGGACTGGATGTAGGCCAGGACAGCCTGCTCGTCGGCAGAAGAGTCGATCTGTTCTGCGGCCCAGTGGACCGTCGCTAGCAGTTCCAAGCCGAACGGGGTCTCATAGCCCTCGATGAGCGATGAGATACGCTCGACAAGCCCCGCAGTTTCGCTAGCTGAGCCGCCCAGAAACTCATGAGCCAGCCTAACCGCGTCGGGTTTGACCTGGATTTCTGAAGGGCTGCTCAGATCTCCCAAACCTGTGATGTAAACCCTTCCATCTTCAGAAGCCCATGATTGAGTTCCGGCGCGTAGGGACCAAACCTGCCCTGGGAAAATCTGAGGTTCAGAGGCTCGCCTGATAGAGTGAGAAAGTACAAAAGCTTCTGTACTTGGATCTGCGTCAGCGAATATTGAAGGCGCTGATACATCGAGAGAACAGGGACGACGGCAGCCCGTCCCGCCGTCATCCGGGGAGGCTTGGCCTGCGTCACTCACTGATGCCGCGCGTCGCGGGGATCAAAAAGGCGCAGCTCTACATCGGGGATCTGTTCAAAAGCATCGATGATCAATGGTTTCACGTCCACCCATGCCAGTCCGCCATTGCCACATCCTAGAGGAGGGATGGCAATTGATTTTATCTGGAGCTTGCGGATCTGGGCTACCAGGATGTCTAGCGCCCCACCCTCCAAGTTATCGGACGAGATATTGGTACACCCTATTGATGGCGAACAAAACAAGAACCTTTATTGCGGCCGTGAACCCAAAATGCAGCGCGATAACCGATTATACCCGATACCTGGCGCATAACTGGCGTTACGGACCGGCACCAGAGCGGATCCATCTGATTGGTTCCGTTTCGTCGCCACTCCCCGAATAGCCGCATCCCTCAAACGAGGCCTAGCAGCGGGCCGTAACCGGCGGATGACGGCCCGGGTGCTCGACACCCGATCCGACCCGGCCGAGGGGCTTGGACGACTGACCCCTCCGGTTGAGCCTGGACCCGTCGCCCTCTTTCAACCGGTGCAGGATCCGTAAGGGCGACGAGATAAAATCGCCTGCCTACGAAATGTCCGCCCTGACGATCCGATCGCGTTCTTGTTCGCAGACACCAGGACAGGATTATGATCATGAAACGAACAGCTATCGGGATCAGTGCGATTTCAATCGTGCTTCTGGCCCCCGCAGTGGCCACGGCTCAGAACGCTCCCTCACTCAGGCTCTTTGCAGAGACCGGGTTTGGCGGGGATGCACGCCGGCTCGATCGCGGTGTCGAAAACCTGGGCACAATGACGTTCAATGACAAGGCACAGAGCATGATCGCCGAGGGCCGCTGGGAGGTCTGCCTGGACGCGCGCTACGCAGGTGGATGTCGTGTGGTCCAGGGGCGGGTCAGCGACATGGGCGACTGGAACGCCAGGGTTTCCTCGGTCCGCTATCTGGGCCCGAGTGACTGGGGCACAAGCGGTGAGATGGGAGCCGGAACTCAGGTTGCCGCAGCCGGATCAGCGGTTCCCGGTCCTGCAACGGCCCGCACCCAGGCTCCGGGTCAGGGCCAAGCGGGAGCTCAGGCCTCGGCGCGACCCCATTACCCCTATCCCGTCGATTTTCAGCCCGACATGATCGGCAAGATTTTTGAAACCAGCTATGGACGGCTCACCCTCGAGCGCTGGGATCGGGCTGGCGTAGCAGGGCCCTACACCGGGGTTGCAGAAAATGGCGCCGACGCAGGTCGTCTCGAGGGCGTTCTGACATCCGATCCAGGCAGCAACGGTGCAACATTCCAAGGACACTGGTTTTCAAAGACCTCAGCCGTTGCCTGTTCTACTGAACGTGGAGGAACCTACCATTGGGGCAGTGCAACCCTCATGTTTGGCTCAGACAGGAATGATTTCCAGGGCTTCTGGGACCATTGTGACGACGGGGGGGCTGCAGACGGCCCCTGGCACGGTGAGATGGTCGGGCGCGATGCCGTCATTACAGCTGCGGTGAATGCCCAGCTGGCAAGCGGCCAGACGGGTGTGGCTTCAAGGGCTCCCGGTTCCGGATCGACAGCTTCAGCTTCAGCTGCACCGGCACGGCCCGGACAAGCCCAGCCCGTGCCTGTCGATTCGCAGGGGCGTCCCCTGCCAGGGTTCGTCGATCGGACTGCCCGTGCTGCGGGTGAAGAGGCCGAGCGTCGGGTCCAGGACCGTGTTCGCGAAGGAATCGGCCGCATATTCTGATGCTGCCGCAGCTCAAGATGCACTGGGTGTTCCTGCCGCTGATACTGGCGGCAGGGGCCTGTGAGGCTGAGCCCGGTCTGCCGGGGTCGGCCCGAGCCGGCACATGGCCGGCGACCCCGCCAGGGATTGGTGGCCCCGGCCATGCGGGGGGTAGTGAAGCCGATGCGGCCCTGACCTCCCCTGGTCGGCTACAGGGCAATTGGCGCGTCAGCCGCCCCGGCGATCCGTCGGATGCAGCCATCATGTTGATGCAGCTCCGACATGAGGGTCAGGCTATCGAGGGTGATTTTGTCTTGTTCCAGCCCTTTTGTGGCCTTGAGCTGCCACCGGTCGAGGCCGGGTCCGAAACCTGCGAATTTGACGGGCTGGCCGCCGATCTCACCGGTCAGGTTCGCGAGGGATTAGCCACTGTAGACTTCCGTCCCGGCGCTGACGGGCTGGCACACCGGATCATCTTCAAGGGGGCCTTGGAAGCTGGCGACATGGATGGAGCCTATCTCGCTCCAGGCCATCAGCCGGCGATACCGGTTCGCCTGATCCGAACACCCGAATAGGGCGATCCAGACATTTAGCCACGGCAACCCGGCCTGGCGAACACGGCCGAAACGACAACCTGGGTGGCTGAGCCGCCTGTGTCCGGTCTGCGCTCCGAACCCCGTTCTGTTTACCAGGAACCGTACAACTTAATCAGGACAATAGAGATCATGGCGCTTTTACGCAGGACATTTCTGGCCGGGGTCGGTGCCCTGGCTGCAGGGGCCGCTTCTACGACCCTGGCCCTTGGCCAGGACGGAGGACTGATCAGTATCGCCGTGCGTAACCCGCGTCGCCTTGCCCGGCTGTCGGGTGAGGCGCTGAGAAGCGCCCTGATACGGGGTATGACGTTGAGCCTGGAGGGCGCGCGGGTGGAACCTGTGCAACTGGTCGTGGCGCGGTTCCAGGAGGGGCGTATCGTCGATCTGTTCACCTCGGACCGGTTCGAACTTGCAGGCGAGCGAGTGGCCTTCCCCGGTGACATGTTCTTCCCCGGTGACATGTTCTTTCCCGGTGACATGTTCTTCCCGGGCGACATGTTCTTCCCGGGCGACATGTTTTACCCGGGGGGAGAGCGCACCCTGTCGAATGTCGAGCGGGTGATGACCGAGCTTGCCCGTAATACCTTGGGTCGTGAGGGTAATCTGAACGGCCTCGTCTTCATGCTGGTTGCTCAGAGCGAAAAGACGGGTAGCCGGGGTCTCGGCTTGCCAACCCAGAGCGGAACGCCGCGGGGCTGAACCATGCTGCGCGCCCTGATCCTCGGCGGAGGGGTGGCGGGGCTGACAACAGCCCTAGCCGCCCGACAAGCCGGGGTAGAGTGTGTGGTGCTGGAGGCCCGCGAGCGGGATCATCCTCCGCCGCGCAGCGTCCATGTGCATCGTCTCTCGTCTGCCGCAGTGGACGCCATAAGGACATTGGCACCCGGGGTTCTCGCCACCTCTGGCCCCTTGCCACCGATCATCACCCTGGCCAACCTGGAGAGGCGGCTCACTGAAGCAGCCGTGGGTGCGGGGGTCGAAGTCCGCTTTGGAACCGCTGCATCAGCGGCTTTGGTCCACGGGGCAGGTTGGCGTCTCGGCGACACATGCGGTCGCGTCCATGACGTGGATCTCCTGATTGACGCCACAGGGGGGCACCGGGCTCTCCTGACCTTGCTGGATGCGATCTTGCCGGACATCGCCATGGACGAGCTCGGCGGTGCGGAATCCTATGTCAGCTGGACCGGACAGATTGATGAGGGTCCTGAAGGGCTCATAGCCTGGGACGATAGGGATGGAAGTCTGGACGGCCTGATCCAGTTTGGACCGGAAGGGGGTGCGGCCTTGACTTGCCGGCACCGAGCCGGACAGCCTGCGCCTAGCCTGGCTGAGGTCATGGATGCCGCCCAGAGGGCCACGGCTCCCGACATCGCCAGCCGGATGAGGGGACTGGGTTTCGAGGGGCGCGGCTTTCGTTACACGTCTCCCGGCGTTCAGCGGATCGCCCTTGAGGAGGTGGATCGGTCTCACCTACCGCCATTCGCCCTCGTGGGCGACGCCCTGATCCTGGCACCACCCCGTTTCGGAGAAGGGCTGCAGCGCGCAACCGAGCATGCCTTGGTCGTCAGAAACGCCCTCCTGGCCAGAGAGGTGGACCAGTTGGGTACTCGTCTGGCCGAAGATGCAGGCCGGGCCTGGGCGGGGAATGGCCTGGCCCTGGCCTGCCGATCCCTAAGCTAGAGCGGCACCAGCGCTTCGCGGCACAGCTCCATCAGCGGCCGGTTCTCGGCTTTTTGTGCTTCGGTAATCATCAGTGTGCGCGTCGTCGAGATCAAGCTGTTGAAATCCGCATCGGTCAGTCCTGCCGCCTTGGCGCCGTTCCGCTGCGTGCAATCAGCGGGTCTGTTTGTGGACGCTGAGGTTGGCGGGTCCATTCCCATCTTCGGCGGTGCTTGCGGCCATGGCTGACGACAAGGTCGCGTGACAGCGCAGGGCCGCGATTACATCGTCGCGGGTCACTGTTTCCGATGTAGCCGGGCCTGTGGCCGGAGCTGTGCCTTCGGCGGCGTTCCCCTGAGAGGCTGGCACCTCGTCCGAATCCGGAGCGGGTGGCGCAGATCGGGCTTGGCTAACCGCTCCAGGGGCGACGATGAGACTGAGCGTGGCAAGGCTGTCGAGACGTTACCGCAAGGGCTGCGGGCCGGGCATGAAGGATCACCGGGGGTTAGGTGAGGGTCGGATCATGACTGGCCCCCCATCTGCTGCATCATACAGATGAACTGCTGGCCGGTGGCGAGATCTGAATCCAGTTCGGCCCGCAAGGCTGCGCGCAATTCCGGGGGCACTTCGGCTAGGAGGCCGTCCAGTGCAAGCCTGACCTGTTCCGCCGTCATGCGGCTGCAATCCGGTGTATGAGTGCCCTGCGGACGGCCACCCCTTTCGGCCGTCCCGCCGACATCAGCCGCTTCCGCCTCCCTGCGACGGGGCTCGGCGGACATCCTGAGACGCTCTGCAGGCGACAGTTGTTCCCAAACGAAATCGCCCATGAAATCGATTGGCCGCGGCGCAATCAGGGCCCGGTCAGAGGCTCGCAGCATCGGCATGGCCACCACAGTCTCGAACGTGCCCGAGACTGGCCCGCTAAGCTGGGCCATGCAGCCCTCGGGCTCGCGAGGGAAGCTTGCCTGATAGCTGACCTTCAGGCGGCCGTGCGTGGCCTGTTCGATGACAATGGTGCCGTCACCGGTAATCGATTGTGGCAGCTCCCGTCCCCGCTGCTCCAGTGCCATGTTCGAATAGGAGGCGGTGGCTTCGGCTGGATAGGAGCCCGGGCCTGTAATCGGCCCACGGGCCTCCAGCGTCACATCAATACCCGCTTGGGGCACGAGGCCTTCCAGTCCGGCGGGCAGTCCGGTCTGGCCAGCGGCAGCGCCAGCCATGACTGAAGTTCCGAGTGTGGAAAGGCTCATGGCCTGGGCTGCACAGATGGCTCCGGGTGATGAAGGCCCCTGGCTTTCCACGCCTCCGCCGAACCCGCCCAGGGCGACAGTGATGCGTGCGCAGTCCAGAGCCTGTTCGGCCAATGAGGGCTGCCCTGGTGCCAGAAAGGTCAGGTTGATGCTGAATGTGTCTGTGTCCAGCGCGGCGGCATGAAAGGCAGGAACAGGGGGACGAAACTGGGGTACGAGGCCCGTTGAGACGGTTTCGTCCCGGCAGGGATCGCTTTGTCTGTCCGTGACTACGGCCGTCAACTGCTGGCGAGCCTCATGGGCACCGGCCCCCACGGTTAGACTGACCTGCATGGGCCGGGTCCGGGCCTCGCCATCCGGATGCAGGTTTGTGAAGGCGATGGTCATACGGTCGTCGGCGTAGGCGAGATCGGGCTTAAGCACGACTTCCCAGACCTTGACCGCCTCACCGGACCGCGCGTCCTCAACTATTATACCCGAGCGGATCACATCGACCTGTTGGACCAGCGAGACCTGTTCGGTCCGGTCTCTGGACTCTATCGTCAGGGACTGCCTCCAAAGCTGGTCGGCCGCCAGATGCAGGGCATCGAGCGGTTCAGCCCCGTTCTGATCGATTTTGGCCACAACGCTGAAGGCGGGCGGGAGATCGGGGTGTTGCTCGGCCCCAACCCAACGCACAGCGATGCAATTGCCCGCCGCCGGTTCAAGGGTGAAGGCCATTTCCACGGCTGCCGCTGACAACGAAAGATCGACCGGAAGGCAGCCCGGGGCAGCATTGGACCGGACCATGGCTCCTTGCCAGCTCTCGCGGGCAAAGACGCCAAGTCCGTACTGATCCTCGGGGATGTCTCCCAAACCACTGAGCCACAGGTAGTTGGTCTTGGGCAGCCATCGGGCCAGACCGCGTTCGGCCCCCTCGGCAGACTTGAGGCTGTCGTCCAGCCAGGTCCGGACCGAGGCGTCACTGGCCATGTCCGCCGGGCGTGAGGCCAGTAGCGGTGTCAGGAAGGACCAGTCCCTTGACCAGCCCAGCCAGGCCCAGAAGGAAAAATCCAGCGCCGAGGTATTGTCCGGTTCGAAAAGGGGTCTGTCCAGCCTGCGAACGCGTGCGAAGGCTGCCGGGACGCTGTCATCGTTACCGATACTGCCGCCCTCACCCAATCGGGACAGGCCCAGCTCGTGGATCATCCGACCGCCGGCCCCGAAATCCCAGGATCGACCCTCGCGGTCCGCACTGCCAAACAGGGCGTGGTATCCAAGGCCGCCACCCAGTGAGGCGATCGCGTCTACCCCTGCCAGGGCATCCGCAAGGCCCTCTGCGGTGGGGGCCACTCCAGCCCTATCGCGGCAATAGTGCATCGACTGGCGCCATCCCAGTGCGACCGCGATGGAAAGCTCGGGATAGCGGGACATCCAGTCTGCGGTGTTGGGCGCATCGAACCATGCGGCGGGGACGACCATGTGGTCGGACTGGCCGCGCAGGCTGCAGATTCCGGCAAAGGCGATCGGCAGGGTACGGCTTCGCAAAATGGGGGCGAACGGCCCTGACCCGGCCTGCGCGGGCCTGAACGCCGCCCCTTCCAAGGTCGAAAAACTCCAGGGCAGAATACCCGTCGGGAAACGTGCCAGCATACTGTCGATCTGCCCTTCGATCCGGGCGGCTTCGCGAGCGTCCCGAGGTGCGCGCCCGACATAGGCCGTGGCTGCGTCGGGGTCGTACCAGCTGTTCGTCGGAGGCTCTTCGGCGACCCAAAGTCTTGGCGTCGGACCCTTCGGCTGCGCAACCGCTGCTGCACTGGTCATCAGGCCCAGCGTCGACGTCAGGGCAGAACCGACCAGAATGTTACGCCATATCGCTTCAGGTCTGCGCCTTGCCACACTCGATCTCCTTGCTGCTCTCACAAAGGAACGCAATCGCGTTCATCCACCGGACAGCGGATCTGGAAATCAGCCAAGGGAGCGCCGCGGCGCGCCCGCAGCCTTGTCGGGATCAGGACTGTAATCTGGCCTCGTGTCCGCTCTGTTGCCCGTTTGGCGTTTCTCTTTCTGAAGGCCCGCCCCATGCGGCCTTCTCCTTTTAGAAACAGCAGGCGTGCACGATCATGAGACCCTACCTGATAAAGGCCATCGCGCTTTCCACAGTTCTGGTCGTTGGGGCCTGCGGGTCTGAAGCTGGCCAGACCGGGACTGGAGAGTCCTCACCGACTGAGGCCGCCGCAATTGGAAAGGCGGCAATGGAGATCGCTTCGTCCAAGCCGGCTGCGAGCGATGCCTTTCCGCGCGATCGGCTCCCGAGCTACGTGGAAACGGCACCGGGCGGTTCTTATATCACGTCCTTCTTTGGCAGTAACGAACTGCGCTCCACGGGGTCGTTGATGTACGGTGCCCGGGGTTCAGCCGCTGACGTCGCCAGCTTTCACCGCACGTCGATGGAGCGGCAGGGTATGACCGTCGGCCCGGCGACGACCAAGGAGGTTCGAGATAATCTGGAGACTTCGTTCACAGGCACATCACCTGACGGGAAGTCGAAGCTGGAGATCGTCGTCATCGATAAGGCCGGAAGCGAGCCGACAGTGATGATGCGATTTGCCGACGAGAAGGGCTAGGACGGACCCGATTTGTCATGGGCAAATAGCGCCCTATGGCATGTCCGCGGATTCTCCTTAGTATAACCCCGTTACAGGTTTGGGTGGGGTATTGGGATGAGTGCGGTTCCGATCGAGGCGTTCGATACGTTCAGACAGAATGGAGTGTCTGATCTTGTCCGTTGTGCCGCCGATCGGTTGGCTCCCGAGCTCTGGAGTGAACTTCGCAAGATCGCCCGACGGGAGCGATTCCGCGTTCAGGCGGGTGAGACCCTTCGCACGACGGCTCTGATCAGCGAGGCCTGGCTGAGACTAAGACGCAGTGAGGGGTGGCTCGATGATAACCATTTCCTGCATGCTGCAGCCCTCGCCATGCGCCATGTTCTTGTCGATCATGCCCGCGCGCGTCTTGCAGCAAAGCGCGGTGCCGGCAAGATCGATGCCCTGACTGACGACATCGAGCCATTCTGGGAAACCGATGCCCGCCTGGTGGATCTGGACGAGGCTTTGGGACGACTGGGGCGGCTCAACCCGCGTCTGTCCCAGGTGATCGAGTTCCGGTTTTTCGCGGGCTATAGTGAGGAACAGACAGCCCGTATCATGGGGGTGACTGACCGGACTGTGAGACGTGATTGGGTCAAGGCACGAGCCTGGCTTTACCGGGAACTGAACGGCTTTGCCGAAGTCGACGATGGCCGATTATAGGATTGCGCAGGGGTGGCCGCCAAGGGTGGCATCCCCAGCCAAGATCAGTCCTATCGATCCAGGGCGTATTGCGTCCTGATCTTATCGATCGCCTTGATCTGGGAGGCACCTGCGGGGCCAAGGGCCATCAGCCCGGATTCAGCTTCGTTCAGGAGTTGTACGGCCTCGGACTTGCGGCCTTGAGCCCCTCGGACGCGACCCAGAGAGATGGCGACGACGGCTGCGGCCGGGTGTGCAGGCCCCAGGGCTGCCTTGACCTCCGCTAGACCTCTCTCGCTCAGGGCTGAAGCCGCTTCCAGTGATCCTGCACGCAGGCGGGCTTCACTCAGTCCTGCCAGCGCTGAGGCGTAGTGGAGGCTGCCGACGCCTGCATGTTCGCGCGCCATCGCCGTCGCCTCTTCAAGCAGGGGAACAGCCTCGGCGGGGCGATCCAAAAGAATGATCGTCTTGCCATAGTTGCTGATCAGGGCCGCTGTCGCAGCCGAGGCTCCGTACATCTGCCGGCGGACACTGAGGGCCTCGGCAAACAGGGGTTCAGCGCGCTCAGGCCGTCCTGACAGAACCTCCAGGGCTGCCAGATTGTTCAGCGTGTTCAGGGCATCAGGCCCGCGTGACAGGCCCGTTGACTGCCAGACCCCCAAGGCCGAACGGAACAGACTTATAGCCTCATCACGGCGTCCGGCTGCCGCCATCATCACGCCGAGGTCATTGTAGTAGGTGCCGGTATCGCGGTGACTGGGCCCGCTAACGGTAATCCGACCTGGAAGATTGGCTTCAAGCAGGGCGATGGCTTCATCAACCTTGCCCTGATCGCGCAGCAGGCGGGCTTCACCCAGACGGCTGTCGATAATCTCTGAGCGCCAGCGGTCAGGATTGGTGGACCAGAACCCCTGGGCACGGGCAAGGTAGCGTCCTGCGGCCTCGGTGTCGGCCTGTCGGAGCTTGACCTGAGCCAGATCATAAGCGGCCGAGGCGACGATGGCAGGGTCGACCCCCGGTGCGGTCATCAGCTTTTGCAAAAGGGGTTCGGCGGCCTCGTAGTCGTTCAGATAGAAATAGAGCTCGCCCAGCATGCGCATGACCGGTCCGCCTCGCACGGGATCGGCCTTGAACTGCTCCATGACCTGGGCGGCTGCATTGTCGAGGATCTGCTCAGCGTTGGCGTCCGGGCCCCCGGTCTCGGCGGCATCCCTGAGCATAAAATAGAGATACTGCTGTACCGCTTGCAGTCGAGCCTGCTCCCTTAGAGCCATGTCGCGCTCACGCTGGGCCTGCGAGGCCTGATCCAGGGCCATCCCAAGACCCACAGACAGGCTCAGGACCACGGCGGCAGCGGCAGCGATCGGCCAGCGCCGCCTGCGTATGAACCGTCTGAGAACATAGCCCCGCTCACCCAGCCGTGCCGTGACGGGTCGGCCTTCAGTGGCCGCTTTGAGATCCTGGGCGAAGGCATCGACGGTGGCATATCGTTCGGAAGGCTCCTTGCGCAGGGCTCTCCCCAATATGGCATCCAGGTCGCGGATCAGGGCCTTCTGGCCCAGACCGGGTGTGTCCAGCTGTGCAAGTCTGGGTGGGTTCTCCTCGGCAATGCGCCGCACGGCGATAGCAATCGCCTCTCCATCCAGAACGATGGGCGCACGTCCGGTCAGAAGTTCAAACAGGGTGGCAGCCAGACCGTAGACATCGGTCATGACACTGGCCTTGCCGCCTTCCAGAAGCTCCGGTGCTGCGTATTCGATCGAGACCGGGGTGGCGGTTTTTCCAGGATCGGTTGCTGCCAGCAGGCGGGCCACACCAAAGTCGATAAGGCGGGTCCGACCTTCTTCGGTGACCAGGATGTTGGAGGGTTTGATGTCGCGGTGCACCACCAACTTGGCGTTGGCGTGCGAAACCGCATCACAGACCTCAAGGATCAAGGCTACCTTGCGCCGAGCATCGATCCCTTGACGCCGGGCCCAGACATCGATCGGCACGCCGTCGACATACTCGATGACCATGAAGGGGCGTCCTTCGGCACCCAGGCCGCCGTCCAGCAGCCTTGGGACACCGGGGTGGTCCAGTTCGGCCACGATCTGGCGCTCGACCTGGAAACGCCCCCAATAGGCTGAGGGTAGGGGACGCATCAGCTTGAGAGCGGCCTTCTGGCGATACTCTCCATCGGCCCGTTCAACGGCATAGACCTCGCCCATACCCCCCGCGCCCAGGGAGCCGGTGATCTTCCAGGCACCGAAGCGCGCACCGGGTTCCAGGGAGGAGTCCAGGACCTGTGGCGAGGTGCTCAGAAAGGCAGATGATTCCTCCATCGCCGCCAGGAGTGAAAGGGCCTCCTGTTCGAGAACCGGATCGTCGCCCAGGCGGTCGCGTACGAGCGTCTCCCGGCTGGCGGGTTCGGCATCCATAGCCTCGTCCAGAACGGCGTCCAGCCTTGACCAATTCATCGCCGTAATCCCACGCTACGCCTACCTAACTGGAACGAACGGTGTCCGCTGAACAGCGATCCGTCAACCCTGACCGAGGTTGTAGATAAGGGTGACCTGGCTTCCCGGCCCGTCTGCGGCAGGCGCGATACTGACCTGAACCCCGCGTTCGGAATCGTCGGCCGACGCACCCGTCAGCATGAGGGTGCCGTTCAGGTTGGCTTCATTGCGATTCGCAAGATCCGATGCTTCGATTTTTCCGCGATAGAAGGTGGCGACGGTGGCGGGAGCCGCATCGGTACTGAAGGAGACCATTCCCCCGCGCTGGCCTCCGCTCGCATCCGAGCTTGTGCCTTGCATGACGTTCTCGATCTTGCCTCCCGGATAGACAGGAGCGAAGTCAGGCATATTGGTGGGGGCCGGGATGCCGCTGCCCGATTGCACTGTAACAGCTTCACCGGTCACCGGATTATTGTAGCTGGTCTTCTCGGTATCGCCGCAAGCCGCCAGGAGAGTGCTGGTCAAAAGAATGATGGCGATCGAATGTGCGCGCATGGTCAGCTCCTGGCTTTGATGACTTTGACTGTACCTACGCAGATAGGACCTGGGACCGGACATCGGTCAGCGGGTCGGCAGGTATCAACTGAGTGTGCGACCTTGGCAAAACGCAGGGATGGCCATCACGGAGGCCGTCAGCCCGCTAAGGCAACGTCCAAGGTCCAGCCAGCACCCAGGTCGCTACATTGCGGCCGGAGGGACCTGTACGCCCATGGCGGCGACGAGGCCTAGCAGGGCGATGCCGGCTAGCATCTCCAGGCCGATGCTGATCTTCAGCCTGCGGACCGGAGCCGCGGCCTGGGCTGAGTGGCTTGCGGCACGGGAAAGGGCCGGAGTGAGGGTAAAGCGGTTGTGGGCCGCCAGGGCGAGCATCAGGCCAAACAGGACAAGTTTGGCGATCAGCAGGAGGCCCCAGATCGAGCCTGTGATCCGGCCAAGGCCCTCCAGGCCCATCAGGAAGCTGGCATTGACCAGGCCGGTCACGGTGAGAACGGCAACGGCTGCCGTTCCGAGCGTTGAAAAACGACCGAGGGCTCGTGCCGTGATCGCCAGGCCAGAGGTGTCGGGTCGGGCCAGAAGAAGCAGAAAGCCTGCGAGGGCTCCAAGCCATAGAGCCGCCGCCAGGAGATGGACGATATCGGCCATCAGGTGCAGGATCCCCGCTTGGCCCTGTGTCGTTGCGCCATGGCCGCTCCAGGCGAAACTTGCCAGGGCACAGGCGAAGGCGAGGATAGCCAGAACCGAGGTGGGTCGGCACCCAGGTCTGACCAGCAGGGCCGCAACCCCGATGAGCGCCAGTGCCGCGCGGGCGATATGGGCCAGTCCAAGGCCGGTGGACTGCACCACATAACCAATGGCGGCTGGATCAAGCCCGGCTGTCCAGCTGCCGGCCATCATGGCCGTCTGGGCAATGACGCCCCCCAGGGCACCGGCTGCGAGAACCAGGCCTGCCGCGACAGAGATCCGGTATCCGGGTCCGGATTGGGTATGACGAAGGGGGTAGAGGCTGAAGAGCGGCAGGCCCACTGCCGCTACGGCAGCGAGATACTGGACCCAGCGAAGGGCGCTGACCGTGGCCTCGATCACGGATCTAGCGGACCGTGAATCTGTATGCGCCAGTCACGCGGTGTCCGTCCGCCGAGGCTATGGCCCATCGCACCTCATAGGGCCCCGCTGTCAGGGGACGCGCAAAGGTGCCGCTCAGGGTTTTGCCGTCCTGGGAGACGGCCTGGCGCAAGGTGACGGCTCGGCCCTGGCCATCTCTGACCTCGACGCTGGAAAAGGGGGCGGCGAACCTCTCATTGAAAGTCAGGGAGACCAAAGCCGGGGCGGCCACGGTAGCTCCGCTGGCGGGCGTGGCCGAGACCAGGCGGGAATGGGCGGCCACGGGCGCGGCGCTGGCGATGACGGCCGCTGCGGCCAAAAGCGAAAGACTGCGAACCATCAGAGCCTCCAATGCCAAACTCTACTCCAGACGGTTTGAGGCCAAACCCGGGTCAGGATCAAGGCCACAGCCAAGGTTTGAAGGGATCAGCTTGAACTTGCCGACATACGTCTGTGCAGGGGTGTCAGCCTATGACCGTCCTGCCGGGCTCTGTCAGCGGGACGGGTCCCCCACTCCAGAGCCGATGCGCCAGAGCCGATGCTTTGTATCCACGGCCACCAGCGCAGTATTTCTGACCCAAAGTGGTCCATTCACCAGAAGGTTGGGTAATCTGACGTCTCCGCCGCATCCGAGCGGCATGCAAATCGCTTTCACGGTGGCCGACCCGGTGCAGGTTCAAGAGACCTGCAGCTTCATGGAAACCGCGATGCGCCCAACCGATCGGGTCTTTCCTTGTCATTCTATCGTTTATGCGTCATATATGACCACTTAAGTGGGTTTTTATGTCAAGTTTGGATTTATCATGGGATCCCCAAAGGCGAAATCGGCGCTGCAGAGGCTTGGACGAGATATTCGCTACGCGCGCCTTCGACGCGGCATGGCC
>JBFZCB010000048.1:0-33677 GCA_041308165.1 Caulobacterales bacterium | reverse complement strand
ACGTACGTGGCTGACCCAGGAAGGCGTCATAGGTCTGGGTATCCAGGGCTGCGTTATAGAAGGTGCCGGGGTTTGAGCCCCCGGTCTGCAGCGTGGACTGGAAGGCTGTACCCTGCAGCGGGGCATTGTAGGCCACCTGGATGTATTCCTTGTCAGTCAGGTTCTGGCCCCAGAGTTCGAGCGTGTAACGGTCGTCATCGGTGCCAAGCGTGATGCGGCCGTTAACGAGGGTCAGTGCATCCTGGAGTTTGGCCGGGATCAGATCGGAGCCGGTATTGTATTCGGTCGAGTATTTGGCCGAGAGGCTCATGCCCAGGCGCAGGCCGTTGCCGATCGAACGCTCAAAGTTGACCGAGCCGGTGCCTGACCACTCCGGAGCAAAGGCAGGAACTCCGCCAGGGATAAGCGACAGCTGCGGGAAGTTGCCGGGTACAGCCAGATCAGCCGCGCCGAAGCGACCATACTGGGCGTCCGTGTAGGTGACCCCCGCAGACAGGCTGAGCCCATCGACCGGAGTGAACCACAGGAAGTCGGCATCAACCCCGCGCGTTGTCAGCTCGGGAATGGATTCGACCGTGAAGGCCGTCCCAAGGAAGCTGTTTAGCTGGAAGTCTGTGACCGTCTGATCGAAATAGGTCGCATTCAGAAGCACGGTACGGTCAAACAGGGTCGTCTTCAGACCCAGTTCATAGCTGTCGACCAGCTCAGACGGGAACAGGGTGGATGCCGTTGGCGTGATCCCTACCTGCACCCGGTCCAGGTTATAACCGAATGACTTGTAGCCACGGGCATAGGAGGCATAGGCCATGACCGAGGGGTTGAAGCGGTAGGCCGCCTTGACCGTGCCACTCAGTTCCCCATCGCTCTCTTCCTCAGAAACCGCACGGTTATCGAATGCGCGGTTTGACCAGGGCAGGCAGTGGTTGCCGATGATGGCGCTGCCCGCTGCACCCAGTACGCCGACGATGGCTGCGGCGTTGGACTGTACAGCCAGACAGGTCCGCCCGGCGTTGTTGAGGTTCGTCTGAACACCGTCCAGGGTCTTGTTGTCATAGGTGTAGCGAAGACCGAGGGTAAGA
Source organism: Caulobacterales bacterium (assembly GCA_041308165.1). Taxonomy (GTDB): domain Bacteria; phylum Pseudomonadota; class Alphaproteobacteria; order Caulobacterales; family Caulobacteraceae; genus Brevundimonas. Next base: position 32,598 of record JBFZCB010000048.1, on the reverse strand, counting down.
TCGAGCTTCTCGGTCAGGCTGAAGGTGTTGTTGGTGAACACAGCAAAAGAGTCAGAGCGCTGGTCGTAGACGTCCTCGACCGACTGTCCCACCACGAAGCCTAGACCTCCTCCGGATACAGCGCCACCGGTACCCAGGCACTGCTGCAGGCCAAGAGCCGTCTGCGCTGTACGCGTAAAGCAGCCAACAATGTTGGGGCTGACCGGGAAGGCTGGAACCGCACGGTTGAGTGTCGCGCTGAGCAGGAACGACAGGTAGGGGGTGTAGTCATTCCCCATGTAGAAGCTGTCAGTGCGTCCGATGTCCTCGCGGGTCATGAAGACGCCGACCAGCCAGTCCAGGCGATCCGTTGCGCCCGCCAGGCGGAACTCCTGGGTCAGATTCTCAACCGAATAGCCGAAGTCACCGTCATTGACCCTGTAGAGAAGGTCAGCGCCAGTGAAGTCCACATCGGCACCATTGATGGTCTCCCAGCTGCGCGCCGACGTCACCGAGGTCAGGGTCGCGCCACCAAACAGTTCTGGCAGATCAATGGTGGCCTCGACCGAGATGCCCATGTCTTCCATGTCCTGCTCGGTACCACGGTTGGCAAAGGCCGTACGCGAGAAGGGAAGTGGACTAAAGGCGGCATTGGCGGGCGGACGCTGGCCCGTTCCGTTCGAAAGCGCATCAATGAACGGGAAGGTCGGCCCGGTGCGGATCTGCGTACCGACGCAGCAATACTCGCCGCGCTTGGAGTAGTCTGCGATCAACCGGATCGAGGTGTTATCGTTTGGCAACCAAAGGAGCTGACCACGGACGGTCGAGAAGTCCTGGTTCTGGTCATCGGTAACCGAACGCGGTCCGTCGCCGAGGTCGATGGTGTTGAAACCGTCACGGACGCGACGGGCTGCGTACAGACGCATCGCCAGGGTGTCGGTGATGGGCCCCGTCACCGAACCGGATGCACCCAGGGCTCCGAAGTTACCGGCCGTCAGCTCGGCATTGTAGCCCGGTGTAAAGGAAGGAGCCGCGGTGATGATGTTGACGACACCCGCCGAAGTATTCTTGCCGAACAGGGTCCCTTGGGGGCCTTTCAGCACTTCGATCCGCTGCATTTCGCCAAGGTCGCCAAAACCGACGCCGTTGCGTGAACGATAAACGCCATCAATGACGATACCCACGGAGCTCTCGAGGCCGGGGTTGTCACCAACCGTTCCCACGCCGCGAATCCGCACAGTGGTGGAGGCTTCCGAAGTGGTCGAGGTCACCACCATGCCGGGCGTCAGGATCTGAAGATCCTTGATGTCGCGCACACCGGCATTGTCGAGCGCCTCCTGGTTGAGAGATGTGACCACGATAGGCACATCCTGGAGGCTCTGTTCGCGCTTCTGGGCGGTGACGATGATGTCATCGACCGTCGAAGGCTGGTCCTGATTCTGTGCCGAGGCCGTTCCGGCAAAACCGAAGGCCACGGCACCCACTACGGCAGCAGACGCAGTGTAACGGAGAATATGGGTAAGACGCATGATATGGCTCCCGGCTCATGGCGCGACCGACTGGCGGTAGCGGCGTTCCTGTTTCCCTTTCCGCGTCCTCTTGTCTGGAACGTCGGATCTTGAAATCAATTGGCTAGTGCAAGCCGGAGCAACCGGCAAGGAGAGGCCGCACCGTGGCCGTTTTTCCTCCATCCCATTCGCTTCTGTGTGACGCAAAAGCGACAGAAAACGGTGACCTAGCGTCAATATCGGGTCAGGCTTCGTCCAAATACGGGTCACCAGGAGAGATTTTGTGCCTGCATAATGGAGACTGTTTGGCCTCGGGCAAACGGATCGGGCTAGGATCTGCGCTTAGCTGAACCCCCTTCAAGCTGGACGATCCCCCCGTTTCCTCACCTTTCTGGAGCGGGTCTCTAAGAACTCCTGATCTTCGCGGACCCCACATCAATCCTGTGAGCACCCAACACAGGCGTGATATGGCCCTCTTGAAGGTTGCCCCTCGGCAACAGTTCAAGGCATCACCATCCCTCAAGTCAGGGGAGCGATAGCCATGTCAGCCGCCGAAATGCCAGAGCCCTTGCCTGACTTCGAACCCCTGTTTCAGCCGCTCACTATCAGAGGCGTCACCCTTCCCAACCGGCTGGCCATGGCACCGATGACCAGAAGCTTCTGCCCGGACAACCTGCCTGACGCCAATGTGGCCGGCTATTACCAGCGCCGGGCCCGGGCCGAGGTCGGCCTGGTCATCACAGAAGCCGTTGGCACGGATGATCCGGCCGCCGTCGGTGATACCGGGCTCGGCGAGACCGACCTGCCCATATTCAATGGCCCTGCGGCCGTCGCAGCCTGGCGTCAGGTAGTCGAGGGCGTTCATGCGGAAGGCGGATTGATCTTTCCTCAGCTCTGGCACCAAGGGCCCATGCGGATGCCAGGATCTCCCCCCTTTGTGGACGCTGTCGCCTTCGCTCCCTCAGGCCTTTACGGCGACCCCGCCAAGGCTGCGGGCTACTATATCGAAAAAGCGCAGGTACTTTCGACCCAGGATCTGCCTGTGCCGACGGACTCCCAGGTCGCCGATGTCGTGGAGAGTTTCGGGCGCGCGGCTCGTCAGGCGGTCGAGGCTGGCTTTGACGGCCTGGCCCTCCATGGCGCCCATGGCTACCTGATCGACAGTTTCCTTTGGGACGAAACCAACCGCCGCACCGATCGCTGGGGCGGTGATGCGGTACAGCGGACGGCCTTTGCCATAGAAGTCATCAAGGCCTGTCGGCGCGAGCTGGGCGAAAACAGGCCCCTGATCTTCAGGTTCTCCCAGTGGAAACAGCAGGACTTCAAAGCCAAGCTTGCTCAAACGCCTGCAGAGCTGGAGGCCATTCTGGGCCCCATGGCTGATGCCGGAGTCGACCTGTTCGATGCCAGCGTACGTTTCTTCAATACACCTGCTTTTGAAGGTTCCAGCATGACACTGGCAGGCTGGGCCAAGACACTGACTGGAAAACTCAGCGGTGCTGTCGGCGGGATTGGGTTCAACAAGGGGATGTTCGATACCCTGTCCCAGATCGAGACGCAGGATTCAAACAACCTTAGCCTGGTCATGGAGCGCTTCAATGCCGGGGAGTTCGATGTGGTGTCGATAGGCAGGGCCCTACTCAACGACCCCCAGTGGGTTTCCAAGGCCAGAAGGGGCCTGCCGCTGTCATCATTCGATCCAGAATCCCTGAACCGCCTGACCTGAGGGGTCTGGCCTGAGGGGTCTGGCCTGGGGGAGATGGCCTGGGGGAGCCATGTCTTTGAGCCGCCCGCGGCAGGGCGAGTTCTACGCCTTGGGCAATTTCAGCAGATTGGCAATATTGGTCTTCTGGATGGCAGACGATCCTCCGAAAATCGGCAGCACCATGGCGTCACGGACATAGCGTTCCATGTTGAAGCCTTCGGCATATCCATAGGCCCCCATCACCATCTGACAGGTGATGGTGATATCACGAACCGTTTCAGACACATAGAGCTTGGTCATCGAGGTCTGGACTGCACTTGGCTCACCGCGATCAACCAGACCCGCCGCATGATCCAGCATGAGGCGGCAGGCCTGGAGCTTTGTCTGAACCTCGGCAAGCTGATGGCGTACAGCCTGGTGGGCGCAGATCCGTTTGCCGAACTGGGTCCGCTCCTGAGCATAGGCCCAGGCTTCTGCAACTGCCCCCTCGGCAATCCCAAGGGCCATGGCCGAGGGCTGGAGCTTCTCGATTTCCAGCGTCGGACCCGCAAGCTGTTCCCAGCCCTTGTTCCAGGCCTCTCGGCCACCGACGATGTTATCGGCGGAGACCTCGACGTTCTCAAAGATCACGTCGTTGGTGGCGGTACCATGCATGCCCATGGTCGCGGTGCGCGTAATGGTAATGCCCGGCGCATCTCGCGGTATGATGACGAAGCTGAGGTTGCGGTATCGCTCCTCGACCGGCCCGCTTCGCACCAGGGCATAGATATAGTCGGAATATTCCGCTCCCGAGCACCAGCGCTTCATGCCGTTGACAATAACGGTATCGCCCGAGATCTCGGCCCGGGTCTTCACACTGGCTAGGTCCGCGCCGACGTCCGGCTCCGACAGGCCCAGTGCAAACAAGATCTTGCCCTCGGCTATACCCGGCAGGAACCGTTGCTTCTGCTCCTCTGACCCGAGCTCAGAAACATTCAATCCGGCATAGCTGGCGCACTGGATATAGATTGACGCCAGTGCGCAGCTTCGCCTGGCCAGTTCTTCTATGACCATGAACTGCGGCAGAGTCCCCAGAGCCAGGCCACCGTATTCCTCTGGCAGGGTCAGGCCGCATACACCAAGCTCACCAAGGCGTTCGACGAGTTCACGGGGAATGAAGTCCTCGCGGTCCCATTTGGATACGGTCTCAAGTGGAGCTATTTCATCCAGAAGCCTGCGCAGACTGTCGCGCATCATCTCCAGTTCGACAGTATCCGTCATCGGGTCAACTCCTTGAAGGTCGAGTGGCTCAGCGGCCTATTGGGCAGGGCCCATAAATCGGGTCATTCGCGCAGCTTGGCTTCGAACCGGCACTGCATTCGCCGCGATAGGGTGCGTCTGGAAAACAGCCAACCCTCGGGGGTCCGGACCAGTTCATCCTCGTAGTCGCCCAGAAAAAGCTCGAGCTTGTCGAGCGCCTTTCGCTTGGCGAACTCTGTCACCGTCCAGCGAGCGGTTGCTCGGTCACCCATGATTTCGATGACGGCACCAGAACAGACCTGGTTCATGAGATCCATCAGGCTGATAGTCTCTCCAAAAACCTTCTCAATCGTCGCTCGCCCCTTGAAGCTATGCTCGAATGACACGAGTTCGGCATCCTCGGCATAGACGGCGGCCATACCGCGGGCATCCATGCGATTGGCCGCTTCACTGTAGCGATCCGCAAGCATGCGGATCGCGAGAAGATCGGCGGTGTGATCGGCCTGTGTCATATTTTCTGATCTCCCTTGGTCAAAGTCGCCTGCCACATCATGACGGCCACGATTTCGTTTTCCCGTCCCTCATCACGCATCTCTACCCGACAGGAGATCAGTTCGCCGTTCCGGCTCAGCATCCTGGCGACGATCTTGAACGGGCCTTTGCGTCCAGCACGAACGATCCGGCAGCTGAGAGCGACCGGACAGACTGAGCCCGCATCAGACTGGGCTTCGGCGATGTCCAGGGCTGCCGCTTCCATGACCACCAGGATGGGGCCGTGGTGAAGTGTGTCGGCCCCCAGCCTTGGGCTCAAACCCGGGATGACATATCCGCCGTCGGCAGTCGGACTGGCTTCGAAGACCTCGGTCAAGGGCGGCATGGGCGGGTTGTAGTCCGGGCCGGGACCTGGATCGGTGTAGATGAAGCCTGGTGGTGTCGGATTGATGATAGCCCAGTTGGCCGAACCATGCCCCAGGGTGCGCCCCGTGGCTTCATCGGAAAGAAGAACCTCGGTAAACACCTGGGTACGGGCCTCGCGCACAACCTGGCCAGCCAAGGCCACGCGTTCTGTCCCGGACGCGCCATCAAAGGCATGGATATCGATCTGGGTGAGACCGAGTTGATAGTAGCGGTCCATGTTATTGCCCGCGACATCAAGCATACCAATGGCAAGAGGCGCCAGCCTCATGCCCGCCGATGCCCTCATGTCCTCGCGCATAGGCATGGTGCCCGTGGCATGATGGCGATCGTTCAATACGGACTGGGTGCCGAAGTAACGATAACTGACCAGCTGTGCCATGGCTTCCGTCCAAACGCCGAAGACCTGGTCAACAGAGCGGTTGCGGTCAGCTCCGACCTGTCCTTCGAAGATTGTATGGTCTGTCATGTGGCTCATTCCTGGCGTGTCTGGCCCGGTTCTGTTTCATGCAGATCAGGCCCGGACCGACTGTGCCTCGATCGCTTCAGCATATGGCCCATCCATCGTCCGCCATCAAAAGATGGCCATTGACGAGAGAGGCAGCATCGCTTGCGAGCCAGGCCACGGCCTCGGCCACCTCACGGGGCTCTCCAAAGCGCTTGGAAGGCGGCATCTGTTCAGCGCGGGCGCGCAGCTCTGGCGGGGCTCGGTCAACAATGGCCGTGCGGATGTTACCCGGCCCCACGGCATTGACCCGAACACCCGTACGGGCCACTTCAAAGGCTGCACTCTTGGTCAGGCCATGGACAGCATGTTTGCTGGCCGTATAGGCGCAGTTGGCAATGCCGGCCTTCAGCGCCGTCTGTGAGCAGATATTGATGATAGACCCTGAATTGCGGGCCAGCATCATGGGCAGCTCATGTCGCATGCAAAGGAAAACGCCGCGGACATTGATGGCCATAACCCGATCAAACTCATCCGGGTCGTATTGCGCCATCTCCGACCGGTCGCCGACAATGCCGGCATTGTTGCAGGCCCAGTGGAGCTGTCCACGCTCACGGGCAATGCGTTCGAACAGACGCCCCACCTGATCGGCGTCTGCGACATTCACTTGCTGGAAGTCCGCACTTCCGCCTGCCAGACGGATCGCCTCCACGGTCGCCGTTGCTCCGGCTTCATCAATGTCAGCCACATAGACATGGGCTCCACGTTCGGCCCAGAGCTCTGCAACCGCCTGGCCGATCCCTGACCCGGCTCCAGTGACTAAAGCAACGATACCAGCGGTCATGTCGTCACCGGCTGAGCCCCTTCAGCATAGAGCCTTCTCAGGCTGACCTTGTCGATCTTGCCGGCACTGGTCATTGGAAACTGGCTGACAAACTCAATGCGCCTGGGACATTTGTACCGCGCAAGTCGCGTCCGGCTGAACGCAAGCATCGCTTCAGCATCCAGGACCTCTCCCGGATGCACCACGATGAGAGCCATGACGGTTTCGCCCCACTTTTCATCCGGTAGGCCGATAACGGTCACCGACTGAACGGCAGGATGCTGCTCCAATGCGACCTCAACCTCACGGCAATAGATGTTCTCACCGCCCGAGATGATCATGTCCTTCTTGCGATCGACCAGGAACAGATAGCGGTACTCGTCGAAGCGTCCCATGTCTCCGGTCCGGACATAGTCGTTTCGCCACAGGGCCTCTGCAGTCGCCTCGGGATCCTTCCAATAGGTTTGGAACACCCAGTTGCGCACACAGACCTCGCCAACCTCGCCGTCAGGTACGGGTTGATCGTCATTGCCGACAAGCACCACATCGGCCCAGGGCAGGACCTGGCCCACCGAACCCAGCCTCGTCGTCATCTCCGCCGGACCATCTGGGCGGGTCTCTGATCGACGAAGTCTAGAAACATAGCCTCCTTCCGTAGACCCATAAGCCACGTAAAAAATCGGACCGAGGGTCTCGATGGCTCGAGACAGAAGAGGAGGTGGAATGGAGGTTGATGCCGCCATGACATAGGCCAGTGACGACAGATCGTATTGCGGCAAATCCGGATGGTCGATAACCGCCTGCATCATGGCCGGGACCATGAAGGTCCAGTTGATCCTATGGGTGGAGACATGGTCCATCCAGCGAACGGGATCAAAGCCGCTTTCAAGGACTGTCGTCCCTCCAGCCCACATGGCGCAGAGCACCGGACAACGGCCGCCGGTATGGAAGAGCGGCGAGACCTGGAGCAGCGAGATATCCTCCACCAGGGGCCCAAAGCGATGACCCGCGAGCAGAAGGGTACTGTGGAGCCATGGTACCCCGCGCGGACTGCCGGTGGTCCCCCCTGTGAAAAACAGCGTCGCAACCTCGGAGGCAACAGGTCGCCTCTCGGGGCCCTCTGGCGACCCCTCCTGCAGGAAGGCCTCAAACGGAGTTGCCCAATCCGGTCCGTTATCACCAAAAACAACGTACCTCGATATGCTTTCATTGGCCGTCGTTGCCAGCCTGACAGTCTCGGCAAAACCAGCATCGAAGAACAGCACCACGGGCTGGGTCTGTGCGATCAGGCCTTCGAGCTCAGCGGCGGAAAGGCGAAAGTTGTAGAGGGCGGCAATACAGGCCCCGTATTCGGCGGCACCTGTTGCTTCGAGATGACCGATAGAGTTGGCCCCAAAGATACCTACAGCCTCCTGACGTCCGATCCCGGTCAGCTCAATAGCTGATCCCAGCTGTTTCACGCGCGCCAGGTATTCTCCATAGGTCCTGTGTTCGCTACCGAACCGAAAGGCGATGCTGTCTGGACACTGCTGCGCGCAACGCTCGTATAGGTCTGCCGTCGTTTTCATCTAGCGATTACTCTTGCAAGACCGAAGCCCGAATGGCCTCGGCCTTATGGCTACTGAGGGAGCCAGCGTTCCGGAAGTCTTCAGATCGAGGATCCGCCATCAATCACATACTCACTACCTGTGCAGAACCCGGCGGCATCTGAGGCTAGGAAAGCAATGAAGTCTGCGACCTCATCGGCCTGCGCGCAGCGTCCGAGCGGGTTCTGTCGTCCCGCTGCGGCGATCCCCTCAGCACCGAGCTGCTCCTGGTTCATCGGGGTGTCGATGACGCCGGGGTGGACCGAGAGTACGCGAATCCTGTGTTCACCCAGTTCCTTGGCCGCACTCTTCGACATGCCTCGGACTGCCCATTTGCTGGCCGTGTAGGCGATATTGTCGCGAAAACCTCGTAGGCCTGATGTCGAGGAAAGATTGACGATGACCCCGCCGCTTCGGGCTTTCAGATAGGGAAGGGCCGCCCTCATGCCCAGGAACGGGCCCAGCTGATTGACCCGGTACATGGTCTCGAACATTTCCGGCGTCGTGTCCTCGATCGAGCGCATGAAAAAGATGCCGGCGCTGTTGATCAGGATATCAAGGCCACCGAAAGCCTCAGCGGTCCTTCCAAGGGCGACTTCCCAGTCCTCACCCGAAGTGACGTCGAGGCGGACAAAAAGGGCGGCGGCCCCAAGCTCTTCGGCAAGGGCTTGGCCATCACCCTCGCGGATATCCGCCAGCACGACGCGTCCCCCACCGGCGACAATCCGTCGGGCGACAGCATGACCAAGTCCTCGACTGGCACCCGTAATCAGTGCCACCTTGCCGGTGAAATCCATTTGCCTACCCATAGAGTTACGCTTCTCCTGACCCGGAGAGGCAAACCGGCGGGACCCCCACCCCGCCAGTTTGTGATGGCTCAGCCCCAGAGAAGCTTGGCCCCATTGTCGTACATGATCTTGCGCTCTTCCTCGGCTGTGATCGACTTCATTCCGGCCATGAAGACCCTCGGCTCTGCACATCCCTCCGCATGGGGATAGTCCGAGCCCATCACAAAGCAGTCAGCAGTCCCGGTAGCATCAATAACCTGACGCATGTCATCCTCAGGATAGGGGACGACGAACACGTGCCGCTTGAATACGGCACTGGGTCGCTCCTTCATCTGCCCGCAGGGCCAGCGGCCGTTCTTGGCAAATCCACGCATCTTGTCCATGCGGGTAAGCATTGCCGGGACCCACTCTGCACCATTCTCAGCCGAAAGGGCGCGGATATTGGGAAACCGCTCGAAGAAGTTCATGTAGATCATGGACGACAAGGTGTGCACGATGGGTGTCTCGCCCATGGTGTTCATCCAGTCCCAGGCGGATTTCTCGGTCACGGGCGGCAGATAGGGCTCCCCCCATTCCGCCAGTAAGGCGTTGAGATAGGTGGCCTGGCCGATGTGCAGTCCACAGATGGCCTTGGCCTCATTCACGCGGGCCCAGAAGGCATCGAACTTGGGATCGGCAGGTGAACTTCTTTGCGCCGGTCCGGTCGGAATCGCGATCGCCCTACAGCCGCGCGCCAAGGCCCAGTCCAGTTCCTTGATGGCCCAGTCGAGGTCTTCGAGGTGCAGCATCACCGTACAGTAGACGCGGTCATCGGTTACGAAGTTCCAATAGTCGAGCAGATACCGGTTGTAGGTCTCCATCACGACGTTCAGCCCCTTCACGTCGAGAAATGGCAGAAGGGTAATGGCATCGCTCGGGAAGACAACGGAGGCGGCGACGTTGAACTCGTCCATCTTGATAAGGCGGTCCTTGACGTTACGGACGTCAGGCGTGGGCTGAACCCAGAGGTGGTCCTCATCAGCCCCGTCCTTGCGGGCTCTCAGCCATTCAGCCAGCGAGCCAGGCTTGGGAATCGTGCCGTCGGGACGCATGTACTCTTCGCCGAAGCTGATTGGCTTGCCGCCGATGTGAACGGCAAAGCGGCCTCCGTCGATCTCACGCCTTTCAATCATGTAGGCGTCGCGTTGATCGGACGGCATATAGCTCATCCAGGCCGTCAGATCCTCATAGACGTGGGAATCACCGTCAATAATGGGCTTGCTATAGGCTTCCATGTCAGCACTCCTCTCCAACTTGAACCTTGTTCTTTATGAAGGTGTAAGTGAACAATGTTTACGAGTCTAGACCTCGTGTAAACATTGTTTACAGGAGTGCTTGCCAACCTCTCCTGTCAGGGAGAAGCCTGCCTCGATGCCTCCTCCTCCTCCTCACTGATCAGTCGCTTCTCAATACCGCCAATCAGAAGGTCGAGACCAAGCTGGAAACTGGCCTCGTCTAGCTCCAGCCTGACCTGAGAGCCTTCCCGACTGGCCGGGCGTCCGGCGGACGAACTGGCCAGGGACATGGCGTCACCGGCACTGGCCCTGAGAAAGGCATTCAGCACCGCTGCGGTCTGGAGGGCCCTTGTTCGGCTCAAACCGGCCTTGATGAGGATATCAAGGCTCTGATCAATGGCCTGTTTGCTGATGGACGTCCTGCCAAGATTCAGTGTGAGATAGGCAGCGACCCCTGGATACTGGCGAAAGACGGCACGGTAGGCCCGGGCGTTTTCGATAAAGGCCCGGCGCCAGTCTCCCTGCCCATCCGTGAAGGGGATAGAGGTCAGGATCTGGTCAGCGGCGGCTTCGAGGATCTTCTCTTTGCCGCCGAAATGGCGATAGGTGGCCCCGACAGTAACCCCGAGCTCGGCAGCCAGCGCGCGCATGCTCAGCCCATGGAAGCCATGTTCCCTGAGCAGACCAAGCGCGGTCGACAGGATCTGCTCCTGGTCGAGCGGTACGGAAGAGTTACGCACGTCCATTTGCTGGCAAGTCCCCTCAAGTCTGTGGCCCGACTTGGTGCCCCTGAGAACCCCACTTGGCAAGCCTGCGCACCTTTCCGATCCGTTGTTCCCTCTTGCAACACCGGATGGAAGGTCGCACCTGTAAGCCATGCCGATTTCGCAGAACTACAGTCCCGAGCCCCGTTTCTTCAGCCTTGGCACCGACTTCGGTGATGCAGTTGCCGCGGCTGACTTCTCTGCCCTGAGGCTGCGCTGGCGCAATGACAGGGCGGCGGCCTCGGTCGGGCTGGAGACACTCGATGATAATGAATGGATAGAGCATTTCGGGCGCTTTACGCCCCTGCCTGGTCAGCCCGGCCCTGTGGCCATGCGTTATCATGGCCATCAGTTCCGCCATTATAATCCGGACCTGGGCGATGGGCGGGGGTTCCTGGCGGCCCAGATGCGCGAAGTTGCGACGCCAAATACAGATCCTGCCATCGCTTCAGGGGTGGGGCGGTTGCTGGATTTGGGCACCAAGGGTTCAGGAATCACGCCCTGGTCGCGCTCAGGCGATGGCCGGCTAACCCTCAAAGGCGGCGTGCGTGAAGTCCTTGCCGCCGCCATGCTCGAAACCCAGGGCGTTCCCACCAGCCGGGCCTTTTCCCTGATCGAGACCGACGAGCACCTCGAACGCAACGATGAGCCTTCGCCTACCCGGGCGGCTGTACTTGTGCGGCTTTCACACAGTCATATTCGCTTTGGGACGTTTCAACGGGCAGCCTACCTCGGCCGCAAGGATGACCTTTCGGTCTTGGTCGAACATGTCCGCAGCCTCTACCATCCCGAGGTGGCTCAGGCCGACGCGGCCGGACTGCTATCGGCCGTTGTGGCCGCCAGCGCCCGTTTGACCGCCGCCTGGGTCGCTGCGGGCTTTGTTCACGGCGTCCTCAATACTGACAACCTGAACGTTACGGGCGAAAGTTTTGACTATGGACCCTGGCGGTTCCTGCCCTTCTATGATCCCGGCTTTACCGCCGCCTATTTCGACCAAAACGGACTCTATGCCTTTGCGCGCCAGCCCGAGGCCGTGTTCTGGAACCTGACCCAGTTCGCAGGCTGTCTGAAACTGCTAGCGGATGGACCCCAGGCTGTTGTCGCCTTGACCGATGCCCTGAACGGCTTTGGTCCTGTTTACATATCCGCGCTGCGAGCCGCCTTCCTCAGACGTCTGGGCGTGCTGTCGCTGGGCGAAGCTGCAGATCAGAGACTTCTGGACAGCACGCTTGCCCTTCTGCGTGAAACAGGCGAGGCCCTGCGCTGGGAACCCCTTTTCCATGACTGGTTCGGAGGCTTTTCCTCATCTGCTAGAGCGCTCAAAGGGCCGCGCAGCGGTCTCTACCAGGGCAAGACCTTCGACGATTTCCGCTTTGCCCTCTTTGAACATGAACCCGACAGGCCCGAGCGTCTGGAAAGTCCAGCCTTCGGTGCCAGTGAGCCCCAAGAAATGCTGATCGATGAGGTCGAGAAGATCTGGGCGGCAATTGATCAGGACGATGATTGGTCCCTGTTCAACGCCAAACTCACACAGCTGGACCATGTGCGCCTTGCGCTTGAAGGTAAGGCAGGCTGAGACGGGCCAGGGCCAATGCGTCTCGATTTTTCCAGAGGGGATCGCTCTATGCAGGCCCCTTACGGCCTGTCCCGCATGCGTTCGGCAGCTTGAAAGAAAGCTTGGCCACAAGTCTTGAAATCGAGAACGTCCAATCCGATATCAACACTGTTGCAGTTAGTCCGCTGACTGTCGTTCCGTTTCCCAGAGCGTTCCATGGCCACGTGCTACAAACCCAGTCTTACACCCGCCCAGACAAGACTTTGCCTGACCTATCGTAATCTCGGCCTCTGGACGTTCCAGGGATGGATCGCGATGTTCTTCCTCGCTGCGGGCTATGCCAAGCTTACTGAACCCATGGACAATCTCATCACCTTGATGGACTGGCCTGCCCGTGTGAGCACCGAACTGGTTCGGGGTGTGGGTATAGTGGAAATCGTGCTCGCCCTCGGCATTCTTGTCCCCATCCTCTCTTGGAGAGTGGGTAGACCCGTTCTGGTAACGGCATCGCTTGGCCTGATTGGGCTCCAAATCCTCATGCTGGGTGTGCACCTGGTCGGTCAGGCCTACGGCCTAGCGGGCATCAATGCCGTCCTGCTGGCCTTGACCGTGACCGTACTGATCGGCCGCCGACTGGCTGATCAGGCCTAGCCCTAACAAATCAGTCCAGGCGCTAGCGGCCTGCCTCTCCCTTGGGGGATAGGTCTCTTGCACCCGACAGTCGTTGCGGTCAGGTTCAGCCCAGCGTCTCGGGTGCGCCTCTGTTCAGGTCTTGGCACCCGCACTACGGCATCGATCCGAGCAGTATTTCACCTGATCCCAGTCTCGGGCCCATTTGCGCCGCCACACAAACGGGCGATTGCAGGCCAAGCAAACCTTCTGCGGCAAATCGCCTTTCGCTCGGCCGGCCAGGCCCTGGCCTGCGTCATTGACGTGTTTGCGACCCATCCGCGAAAACCTTCCCTTTACGTCCGCGTCAAGTTTGGCGTAGGATCAGAATATGGGGACCGCAGACGATCATCGTACCTATTCCATACGCCAGCTCTGCCGGGAGTTCGGCGCCACGGCGCGCGCCCTGCGCTTCTATGAAGACAAGGGCCTTCTTACTCCCGACCGCAAGGGCCAGACACGTGTTTATGGCACGAGGGACCGGGCGCGTCTCAAGCTCATCCTGAGAGGGCGACGCATTGGCTTCACCCTGCAGGAGATCCAGGACATGCTGGATCTCTACGACCGCAAGGATGGCAATGTTCAACAGATGGCTATCTCACTGCGCCGGCACCGCGCACAGATCGATGCCCTGAAACAGCAGCGTGACGACCTCGACGGTGCCATACAGATGGCCGAGGACGCCTGTGCAGCCATGGAGGAAAGGCTGACAAACCTTCGTCCTGACCTGCTGCCGGGGGCTGAGGAATATGCCTCCGTTCTTCAGGCCCGTCTCAACCACGATGACCACCACCAGGCGGATACCTCCGCCTTCCAACGTAATCCCTTCAAAGCGAGAGCCTGAGCCTCATGGCCTATAAAGCCCCCGTTCGCGACCTGACCTTCATCCTCAATGAGGTGCTGGAAATCGACCGCTATGCCAATCAGCCGGGGTTCACAGATGTGTCCTCCGATCTGGTTGCACAGATCCTAGAGGAAGGCGCCAAGTTCGCAGAAGAGGTGATCGCGCCCCTCAACAAGGTGGGTGATACCGAAGGCTGCAAATGGGTTGATGGCCAGGTCACTGGGCCAACAGGCTGGAAACAAGCCTACCATGCCATGGTGGAAGCTGGCTGGCCTGCTCTCTCGGCTCTGCCCGAGCATGGCGGCCAGGGTATGCCTGCGGTCGTGGCCATGGCCTTTGGTCAGTTCACCGCTGCGGCCAGTCCCGCCTTCTCGATGTATCCAGGTCTCACTGCCGGTGCCTACTGGGGGCTGAACGCCAACGGCTCGGACGAGCAGAAGGCCATGTACCTGCCCAAGATGGCCTCTGGCGAATGGGGCGGAACCATGAACCTGACCGAGCCCCAGTGCGGGACGGACCTGGGTCTGATCCGCACCAAGGCCGTGCCCAATGGGGACGGCAGCTACAATATCACCGGCCAGAAGATCTGGATCTCGTCGGGCGAGCATGATTTCACCGACAATATCATTCACCTGGTCCTGGCCCGCATTGAAGGCGCGCCTGCTGGCATCAAGGGTATCAGCCTGTTCGTGGTGCCCAAGGTTTTTGTCAACCAGGACGGCAGCTTGGGCGAACGCAACGCCGGCGTGGTCTGCGCCGGCCTCGAGCACAAGATGGGGATCCACGGCAACGCCACCTGCGTGATGGCCTATGACGATGCCAAGGGCTGGCTGGTCGGGACCGAGAACAAGGGCATGGCCGCCATGTTCGTCATGATGAACGAGGCCCGCCTGGGCACAGGCCTGCAGGGCCTGGCGATTGGCACTGCAGCCTATCAGGCTGCCGTTGAGTTCGCCCATGATCGCCTGCAGGGCCGCAGCCTTACCGGACCCAAGAACCCCGACGGGCCGGCCGACTCCATCATGGTCCACCCCGATGTCCGTCGCATGCTTCTGGAAGCCAAGGCCTTCGTGGAAGGTGGCCAGGCCTTCACCCTGTGGACCGCCCTGCAGGCAGACCTGCAGCACTCTGCCGATGAGGCCGAAGCCCAGAAGGCTCGCGATTACATGGGCCTGATCACGCCCGTGCTGAAAGCCTATCTCACCGACAAGGGCTTCCATGTGGCCTCTCTGGCCATGCAGGTCCATGGCGGCTCAGGCTACACCGAGCACTTCTCCGCCTCCCAGTATCTTCGTGATGCCCGCATCACCATGATCTACGAAGGCGCAAACGGAATTCAGGCGCTTGATCTGGTCGGGCGCAAACTTCCGGCCAACGGCGGCCGCGCCATCATGAGCTGGTTTGGTGACATCGACGCCTTCGTTGCGGAAAATGCCGCCGACGGCACCGTCAAACCCTTCATCGAGGGTCTCTCCGAAGTCAAACAGACGCTTCAGGAAGGCACAATGTGGCTGATGCAGAACGGCATGCAGAACCCGGACAATGCGGGTGCTGCCTCCACCGACTACCTGCATATCTTCGGCCTGACAGCCCTCGCCTATCTCTGGGCCCAGATGGCCGTCGCCGCCCAAAAACAGATCGATGCCGGCTCGACCGATCCCTTCTATGCCAACAAGCTGATGACAGGTCGCTACTTCGTCGAGCGCATCCTGCCTGACGCCAGCGCCCACCTTGCCAAGCTGAAGACAGGCTCTGACGTCCTCATGGCCATGCCGGCAGAGGCGTTCTGAGACCTGACGGCACCGTCACCGTCTTCAAAAAGACGGTGACGGTGCGGTCTCAAGCCGCAAGATTGCGACGCAGGGTGCGGAACGGTCGATCCCGGACACGACCGCTCCCGCCTTTCATCCCCACAAGGCCGTTACCGCTGAAAACGGGACGGTGAGAGCGCAGGATAGATCCCTTGAACGTCATCGACACACCCCATCCTGATTTCATGCTGGAAGAGGAAATCGTCCTCTTCTCCGACAGCGTCGGCAAATGGATTGACGAACATGCCCCACCAGAGGCGGTTCAGTCCTGGATTGCCAATTCGTCGGTCCCGCGTGACCTTTGGAACAAGGCAGGCGAAGCAGGCCTGATGGGCCTCTCCCAGCCCGAGGAGTGGGGCGGCATGGGAGGTGACTATCGCCATGAGGTGGTCCTGATGCGCCAGCTCGGCTGGAAAGGCGCGGATCATTTTGGCATCAGCCTGCACAATGCCATCGTCGCTCCCTACATCTGGCACTATGGCACAGAGGAACAGAAGGCGCGCTGGCTTCCCCGCCTGGTGACCGGCGAACTGGTCGGGGCCATTGCCATGACTGAACCGGGGGCGGGTTCGGACCTGCAGGGCATCAAGACCACCGCTGTCAAATCCGGCAACGGCTATGTCGTGAACGGATCCAAGACCTTTATCACCAACGGGCAGCTGGCCAACTTCATCATCGTCGTGGCCAAGACTGATCCCGCTGCCGGGGCCAAGGGAACGTCCCTCATCGTCGTCGAGACCGACGGTGCAGAAGGTTTCGAGCGGGGACGCAACCTTCACAAGATCGGCATGGAGGGCAATGACACCTCCGAACTGTTCTTCAATGACGTCCATGTCCCTGGCGACAATATCATCGGCGGATCCGAAGGCCTCGGCTTCATCCAGCTGATGCAGCAACTCCCCCAGGAGCGCCTCAATATTGCTATCCAGGGCATAGCCGCAGCCGAGCGCGGCCTTCAGGAGACCCTGGCCTACGTCAAGCAGCGCAAGGCCTTCGGCAAGACTGTTCTGGAGTTCCAGAACACCCAGTTCAAACTGGCAGAGGTCAAGACTAAACTGACCGTCGCACGCGTCTTCGTCGACCATTGCATTGGCCTGCACCTGAAGGGCCAGCTCGATGCCGTTACGGCCTCCATGGCCAAATACTGGGTCACAGACATTCAGGGCGAGGTGCTCGACGAAATGCTCCAGCTCCATGGCGGCTATGGCTATATGAACGAGTATCCGATCGCCCAGCTCTACAAGGACGCCCGCGTCCAGCGCATCTACGGCGGCACCAACGAGATCATGAAGGTCCTGATCGCCCGCTCGCTCTGACACCGGGCCAGGAGATGGCCGGGTCTGGAGCCTGTCCCCTAGACCGCAGGCCCCGAAATCCGAGGCTCAACACAAAATCGCCCTGCACCTTCCGGTGCAGGGCGATCGTTCACCTGACTTTTTAGTGGCAGCCTATTGCCGAACGCTGGTCACGCCACGGCGCTCGAGAATGGCCTGAACACTGTCCTCACCGGCAAGGTGAGCAGCACCGACAGCAATGAAGGCTGTTCCGGACCCTGCCAGAAGACCCTGGATCTGGTCGGCCCAGTCCACATTGCGCTTCACCAGAAGCACATCGTGGATATGAGGCGTCTCGACCTTCATTTCGGCAACCGCAAGACGATCCAGGCCCTCGACATCACCAGAAGCCCAGGCCGCCACCATCGCATCAAGTGGACCGGCCCCCTCCTTCATATCCTTGAGGGTCGCGCGCAGAAACTGGAGCTGGATATCCTCCGGCAGGGTCGCCAGGATCCGAACCTGCTGATCGATGGTCTCAAGACCGCGGATCGGCTTGCCGGCGGCCTCGGCACGGGCCTTCAACTTCATCTCAACACCAGACTGTGGATCATAGCCGGCTGCCAGTATGGGGGCCATGGCAAGGCTCAGGGCCGCGAACCAGGGTCGAAGAGGATCAAGCTGGGCGGCAGTTGCACCCAGTGTCTGTGCCGCCACATCCAGTTCAGCAAACTCTGCCGGCGTCAGCAGACTGGAGAGTGGCGTGGCTGGTGAGATGCCATACTGCTGGATCAGAGGCATGATCGCAGCCGTATCGTCGGGATTGGAGATCTCGAACCAGATTGTGTCAGCGCTGTTGAAGGCCGCATCAACCGAGGCGGAACCCCAGGCCGTATTGGGTCTCAGCATATGCACGGTTCCGAACAGATAGATGGTCGAGTCGGCATCACTGATCACCCACAGACCTGGCCCCCGACCTGGAGCCTGGGCTGGCGCCGCACCTGCGGATGCAGCGGGAACCTGCGCAATGGCCTGGAGGGGAGCAAAGGCAAGCGCGGCTGTGAAGGCAAGGCCAAGGGCCGCGCCCACGGCCGTGGTGGTGAGATTGCGCGCAGAGGTCGTAAGACGGTTGATTGCAGTCATGGTTTTTGGTTTCCCGGATAGACGTTGAGATTTACGCAAGGCGGATGGGGAGGTCATGATGTCAGCTCAGCCCGCGCCGTGCCGACATGATGACCGAGGCGAAGAGATAGACCCCCATGAGAATACCGGTCATCCCCCAGGCGGTAATGCCTTCGACCAGACCCAGCCGCTCGGCAGCAGCATAGAGAAAGAGGGCTCCCTGCAGGGCCCAGAAGGCCACGGCAGAGGTTTCGGCCATGACCCGGCGCAGCATCTCATCAGCGGCCCTCCAGAGAAGAACATTGGCGACACTCTGTAGGGCGAGAAGAACAGCCACAAGACCAAATACAAGGTCAGCGTCCATATAGGTTGGGCCGAAAATCGGCAGGGCAAACATGACCCCAGCCAAGCCCAGGACGATCACCTGAAGGACCCCACATCCCTTGGGTATGTCCCGGGGCCGCACCATGAGGGTGACCGCCGTGATCAGGGCAAAGGCGATGAGGATGGCCGCCATGAACAGGGCCACCTCATCGTCCCAGCGCGCTGCGGATCCGATACCGAGACTGGCGACCCCGTAGCCGCACAAGGCCCCTGCGATCCCAAGGCCGGCACCAATGAGCAGCTTGGACCAGAGGGGTTTACGACGGTCAGTTCCGTCACGGGTCGTCTGAATATCCTTCATTTTCAGTCTCCGTCCGTAAAGATGGATTCAATGGATTGGCTGAATACGCGGGCAATCTTGAAGGCGAGCGGCAGGGAAGGATCGTAACGACCCGTCTCCAGCGCATTGACGGTCTGGCGTGAGACTCCCAGCCGGTCTGCAAGCTCGGCCTGGCTCCAGTTACGTTCGGCCCTGAGCACCTTGAGGCGGTTGTTCATGACAGCCCCCTCATCGACGCTTCCACCACCACCAGGCCCATACAATCGTATACCCCAGGGTCATCAGAAGAAGCATCGCCAAGGCCCCTGTAGCCATGAAGGCCGCGGGGTCGGTCCGCCCGTCCAGCCAGGTGGAGAGCGGCAATCGCTCCGCCTGCGGCAGGCTGCTGAGTATGACAAGGACCATCCCCAGGGACATGCCGCCCGTACCGCCCCAGAACCAGGCCGCCTTGTGAGCCTCACGCGCGGCCTCGTCGATCGATTGCATCCACTTGAAACTGAAGATCATGCATATGACCATGGTGATGACCGCAAAGGCACCAATGACCCAGAACAGGAGCATGCCCATCCGGTCATCGGTCACATCGCTCATATAGCCGGCAATGAAGCCTGTGATCATGCCCAGGGCCATGGTGACCAGAAGGCCGCTCAACAGCAGGGTAATCAGATTTTTTCTACGCTTGGTCATCGCACCCACCCCCAAAAGACAAGTACCTTTTACAGCCAGGGGCCGGAATGTGTCAAGCGTCATTGTCATTGTGACAAAGACGCTTGCTGAAACAGGCTGTCATGTCAGCTCCAGACCGTTCGGAAGCTAGGCGGACGACTTCAGTCAGGCCGTGCCGGCTCCTGCGGATCGGACCCCAGCAGTTCAGGCCGGCTCAGGGACCGGGGCAACGGCTCGACCGGCAGGAGCTCGCTGAGTGTCTTGCCCTCATGATCCACCTTCAGATCTTCGAACCGACGCGCTGAAACCATCACCTGGCTCTCGAGCGAGCCTACAAACTGGTTGTACCGGCCAACCGCCGTGTCCAGCGCCTTGCCAACAGCGGCGGCATGGTTGCCCATGACCGAAAGCCGCTTGTAGAGCTCGCGACCCAGTCTTGCGACATCCTCGGCATTGCGTGTCTGTTCCTCAGCGCGCCAGCCGTAGGCCACGGCCTTGCACAGGGCAAACAGGGTGGTTGGCGTGACGATGATCACGCGGGATTCCATGGCCTGGCTCATCAGGTCCGGCTCATGATCAAGTGCCGCCGCCAGAAACGCATCACCAGGGACGAACATGGCCACAAAATCAGGACTGGGGGTGAACTGGTCCTGATATCCCTTGGACGCCAGTTGGCGCACATGGGTCTTCATACTGGCTGCCGTGCGCAATGACATCGCCCGGGCCTGGGCGGCCTCGTCACCATCGGCCTCCTCACCAAAGGCCAGGGAAACCTTGGCGTCGATGACAAACATGCCGCCGCCGGGCAGGCGAACCACGAAATCCGGCCTGGATTGGCGACCTTCGTCATTGGCTGAAGACATCTGCTCTTCAAAGTCGAACCGCCCTGCCATACCGGCGGCCTCGAGCACATTGCGACAGGTCTGCTCGCCCCACCTTCCCCGCCTGCCGGTATTGCCCTTCAAGGCTTCGGTCAGCCGTCTGGCCTCATCCCGTGTTGCGGCAGAGGCTGTCATGAGCAGAGCCAGCTGCTCCTTGAGACCGCCGGTTTCTTCATGGCGCGCCTTTTCAAGGGCCGAGACATGGGCCTGAAAGGCTGTAAGCGTGTCCGCCATCGGCTTGATCTGTGCTTCAATCCGCTCACGCGCCACACGGTCCTGGGCCCGAAAGCTTTCCGTCGCGCGGTTCACCATCTGATCCGCTATTGACTGGGCCGCGAGGGCAGCCTGGTCACGAACGGCTTCGGTCATGGCGGCGTGATGATCCTCGATCAGGGCCATGCGGTGCTCAGCAAGATCAAGCGCAGCCCGGGTTTTCTGCCACCCTGCCCAGGCCCATAGGAAACCCGCTAAAGCCGCTATTGCGAACACGAAAGCGGCCAGTGCCATGAGCTCGGATATGTTCATGCTCCGTTCCTAAGCCAAAACCACGGGCTCGGCAAAGACGGTCACACTGCACGGGAGCCGGAACAGAAGTCCCTTGTCCCTTGGGTCCTGCTCCTGACCCTCAGGCCCCTCCTGGATGGTGTCCCCTATGCAGGCCGACGCGCTCGCAGAGCCTGGACAATCGTTCCGTCATCCAGCCAGTCCAGATCTCCACCGACCGGCACGCCTCGCGCCAAGGAGGTGACTTCAACCCCTGAGCCCGACAGCCGTTCGGCCAGATAATGGGCCGTCGTCTGGCCATCGACCGTAGCGGGCAGGGCCAAAACCACTTCACGCACCTCACCGCGCCTGTCGGGGTCTGCCTCATGGATACCGGACCGGGCCCGACCCACCAGCTCGGCCACCCTCAGGGCTTCAGGCCCGACCCCGTCAAGAGCGGATAAAAGGCCTCCAAGCACATGGTACTTGCCGCGGAACGCCCCCGAGCGCTCCATGGCCCAGAGCGCCCCGGCCTCCTCAACGACACAGATGAGACCGTTGTCGCGCGTGGTATCCGAACAGATCGAACAGGGGTCGCGCGTGTCCGGAGCCCCGCACACCGAACAGGAAACCACCTTCTCGGCAGCCTCGGTCATGGCCAGGGCCAGGGGAACCAGAAGCTGGTCCCGGCGCTTCAGCAATTGAAGGGCCGCGCGACGGGCCGAGCGAGGACCCAGCCCGGGCAATTTGGCCAGAAGGCTGATCAGGCGCTCGATTTCGGGTCCGGCGGAAGCGGCCAAGGCTTCAGAACAGGTTGGGCATGCCAGGGATGTTCATCCCTGCGAGAGGACCGGCAGCATCCCGCATGAGACTGTTGTTTATCTCGTCCAGCTTGCGCTTTGCGTCGGCATGAGCCGCAACAATCAGATCCGAAAGGATTTCGCCCTCCCCAGACACCAGCAGGCTGTCATCAATCCGGACAGCCGTTATTTCACCCGGCCCCTTCAGAGACACGGTCACCAGGCCACCGCCCGAGGAGCCTTCCGCTGAAGATTCAGCCATTCTTGCCTGGGCATCCTGCAGTCGCTGCTGCATCGCCTGGGCCTGTTGCATCAAGGATGTGAGGTCTTTCATGGGACCATAGATAGGATGATCGGAGGAGAAACGAAACTGACCGTTTCAAACTCTGTCCTTGAACCCCTGTGATCACCCCCTATTTTAGCAACATGTAGTGTTACTGTTAAACTGGAGCCTCCCCATAATGTCCTCCCTAACCCTGGCCCGGGATACTGCAGTTGCCGACCCTGCCCTGTCGCAACTGTTCACCGAAGCTCGCACCCGCAACGCCTGGTCGGACAGGCCCGTTGCTCCCGAACTGCTTCACCGACTTTATGATCTGGTCAAGTTTGGTCCGACAGCGGTCAACTCGACTCCGGCACGCTTCATCTTCCTGACATCGCTGGAAGCCAGGACACGTCTGTCTCCGCACATGGCCGAAGGCAACCGCGACAAGACACTGCAGGCACCGGTAAACGTCATCATCGGCTACGATATGGACTTCCATGACACCCTGGGAAAACTGTTCCCGCACGCCCAGGGCGCAAGGGATTGGTTCCTGGATGAAACCGGGCGAAGGGAAACCGCTTTCCGAAACAGTTCGCTTCAGGGCGGCTATCTGATCACCGCGGCCCGGGCGCTAGGCCTCGATGTCGGACCGATGTCGGGCTTCGACCCTGCTGGCGTCAAGGCGGAGTTTTTCTCTGGCACCAGCGTTGAGCCCAACTTCATCGTCAACCTCGGCTACGGCACGGACGAGAACCTCTTCCCACGTTCGCCACGCCTCGACTTTGCCGAGGCGGCTCAGATTCTCTGAAACCGGAACACGGGGGCTTTCCAGGCCCCGCTCAACCGAACGAAGGCAGGCGGGGCGTTCAGTCGTCCTCGTCTGCGAGTTCGTCGGGGATCACAGGCATCTCAACCGCGGGCGCTATAACCCTGAAATCCAGCCTGGCACCGGGAAAGGCATCCATAACCGCCTTCACAAAAGGATCAGCCTCAACAACAGCCCGCTCCTCGAGCTTGCGGCGCCGATCCGCCTCGATCAGGGTCTCGCCTCCCCCCTGGCCATTGGCTGCAATCAGCCAGGTCCTGCCCGTCCAGTCCTTGAGACGCGAGGCCAGTTTGCGGGCCAGATCAAGCGGGGCTTCTGGACTGCTCTCATAGACGATCGCTCCAGGCTTGAAGGAGACGAGCTTGACATAGCGCTGCACCTCCATCTGCAGGCCGATCTCACGCTTGTTTCCTATCAGTGCAACAACCTGCTCGAAGCTTTGCGGGTCAGGCATGGCCGGTGCGGCTACCGGCTGGCTGACCATCATCCGCGCAGAACTCACCCCGCCAGCCGAAACACCGCTGCCCCCAGGAGAGCCCCGCCCCGGTCCGCCGCCTGGCCCACTATTGGATCCTTGCGGACCCTCACCGTTCTGAAGAGCCCTCAGGGCCTCCTCGGGTCCCGGCAGATCTGCCGCATAGGCAAGTCGGACAAGAGCCATTTCAACCGCGTCCGCGGGACTGGGGGCCCGCCTGACCTCGTCTAGCGCCTTCAGCAGCATCTGCCAGACCCGCGAAAGCGTGCCCGCCGAAATAGAGGCACCAAGAGCGGCCAGGGTCGCGGCCTGGTCAGCCGGCAATCTGGTGGCCTGGGGCCCAAGCATCTTGGCTACCGAGGCTGCATGGCAGTGTTCGAGAAGGTCATTGGTGACCTGGACGGGGTCTGCGCCATAGCCATAGAGGGTGCGGAAAGTCTGCAGAGCCTCCGCTGTACGCCCGCCCATGACCTGCTCGAACAGAGAGATGGTCTGGGTACGGTCAGCGAGCCCCAGCATGTCGCGGACAATCTCGGTCTTGACCGGCTCGCCCCGCTCACCCTGAACCAGGGCCTGATCAAGCAGGGAAAGTCCGTCGCGGACGGAACCTTCGGCGGCCCTGGCAATCAGGGCCAGTGCGTCATCCTCGACCTTCATCCCCTCGCGCCCAGCGATTCGTGAAAGGTGACCCACCAGAACCTCAGGCTCGACGCGACGCAGGTCAAACCTCTGGCAACGGCTCAGAATCGTGACCGGAACCTTGCGGATCTCGGTTGTGGCGAAAATGAACTTGGCGTGCGGGGGAGGCTCTTCAAGCGTCTTCAAAAGGGCATTGAAGGCCTGGTTCGAAAGCATATGCACTTCATCGAGAACATAGACCTTGTAACGCGCCTCGACCGGCGCATAGCGAACACTCTCAAGAATATCGCGGATATCGTTTACCCCCGTATGGGAGGCGGCATCCATCTCCATGACGTCCATATGCTGGCCCGCCATAATGGCGGCATCATGTACGCCATGCGCCGAAAGCTCGAGCGAAGGGCGGTCGATCCGGTCAGACTGATTATTCAGGGCCCGCGCCAGAAGGCGGGCGGTCGTGGTCTTGCCCACACCCCTCACGCCGGTCAGCATGAAGGCATGGGCAATACGACCCGTCGCAAAGGCATTGGTCAGGGTCCTGACCATGGCCTCCTGGCCGATCAAATCTTCAAAGGTGCGAGGCCGATATTTGCGTGCAAGGACCGTATAGGCCTCACCGGAGGCCTCATCATGAACAGCGGTCGGTTCAAAAGAACCGCCATCACGGCGTGAGACAGCGGTCGATTGTTCCGAAACCTGTTCGGCAACCGCAGCGACGGCCGGCGCTGACACAACCGCTGGCCCACCGAACATGTCGTCGGTGTTTTCGTCCCTTTCGGGGACCTCTTCCTCCCACGGAGGGCCATCGAGGCTGGGGTCTACATCGCTCATGCCCAACTACTACCGCGCGTCAGGCTGCTGGCGAAGTCACTTTCTCAAAGGGCAGGCCCGGCCTGGCCAACCGAAGCCAGGATCTGGCCTGGCCCGCGCCTGAAAGCCCTTAATCCAGAAGGTCTTGAGGCACGGCCCCGCCATTGGCCGCCAGCTTGGCCAGGACCTGCTTGTGCAGCCAGATATTCATCGCCGCCGAATCGGATTTATCGCCGGTGTAGCCAAGCTCATCGGCAAGTGCCTTGCGCTCAGCCAGGGAGCTTTCCATTCCAACCAGCTTCATGAGGTCAACGATTGACGTCCTCCAGTTCAGCTTTTGCGAACTCGCTGCCGCAAGTTCATTCAGGACGGCTTCAATATCGACGGGTTCAGGCGGCTGAGGAGACGAGACAACGATAGGGGGAGACGAAGCGGCCTGCTGTGCAGGCGCTGCCGCTGTCGCTGGAGGGGCCTTGCGATTGAAGATGCCGCCAAGAATTTTGCCGAAAATGCTCATGTCCGTGCTCCGGAGCTGGTGGTGTGGGCACGACAGCACGCAAAAATCACGGAAATCTACCGTGGCTTTACGACATTTTACCTTTGGCAATGCGCCCCAGTCCCACCGGTCAACGGGCGGCGACACCCGGACGAGCCCATATGTATGGGCCTGCATCTCTCGGGTCTTGAGGCCCTGATTTGGGAGGAGGTGGAGACCGCACGACCCGAAGGTGAATTCGTTGTGGCTGCTGCCTTCCGGCCCTGACCAGGTTGGCGAAGCCCTCGCCCGCACGATCTCCATCCCCGATATGGCCTTTAGAGACTTTGAAATCAAGCCAGCCAACTGTTCATCAAGGCTCGAGACGAGGCGGCTGCAAGTCGATATGAGACGGCCATGACCCTGACCCCTGTCAACACCTTCGCCGGCAACCCCCTAGAGCGGGCGGGCGATCTCAGGAATGATCCCGCCTGGCTGGCCGAACAGTCGGCGCGCCCAGATGCCCTGGCCCTGGTCCTCTGGGAGGGACGCCCCCTGATTGAGGACACCGCCGAGGGTCCCCGCCTGACCTGGCTCGACATGGGCCATGCCCGAAACCTGGTGACCGACCGAGAACTGTTCCTGGGTCTGTGGGAGGATGCGCCCGTCTTTGCCATCGAGTTCGAGGGACCCGCCGACCCGGCAGATACCCCGGTACGGGGGCTTGGTGTCTTTCACGACATGCGCTCGGCCGCCAGCCTTTTACCGGCCAAGGATGCGGCCATGGCCGGAGCCGCCAAGAGCCTTTTCGACTGGCGTCGTCGCCACGGCTTCTGCGCCGCCTGTGGCCAGCCGACCCGCAATGCCTCTGGGGGGTGGAAACGAAACTGCGAGGCCTGTGGTACCGACCATTTCCCGCGGGTGGACCCTGTGACAATCATGCTGCCGATCTACAGGCGCACCGGCGAGCCACGCTGCCTTCTGGGGCGACAGGCCGCATGGCCTGTCGGCCGGATGTCAGCCCTTGCCGGTTTTCTGGAGCCTGGCGAATCGATCGAGGAAGGCTGCGCACGCGAGGTCATGGAAGAGGCGGGCCTCACGGTCACGGCTATCCGCTACCATTCCAGCCAGCCCTGGCCTTTTTCGTCACAACTCATGATCGGTCTTATTGCCGAGGTCTCCCATGATCAGGCCTCGCCCGACCAGACCGAGCTTGAAGCCGTCGCCTGGCTGACGAAGACTGAGGCAGCCTCAGTCCTGGCCGGCACCCACCCGGAGATCAAGGCTCCCCCACCTTCCGCCATCGCTCACACCCTGATTCAAGCCTGGGTCAACGGCTTCGAACCCTGACCTGTGGCCTGCCTTCAGAACGCCGCCTGGATGTTGACACCGCGCTGGGTAGCCCGATGCCTCACCCCCGGCTAAAGCCCGGCCTGCCAGCGCCTGGCTGTTTCAAGGTCCTGAGGATTGTCCACAGAAAGCGGCGCGCCCTCGATGACGGCGGCCTGGATGTTGAGGCCCATTTCCAGCCCGCGCAACTGCTCAAGCTTTTCGCGGATCTCAAGCGGGGACTGTGGAGCCGAGCAAAACTGCATCAGCGCCTGTCTGCGGTACCCATAGATGCCAATGTGTCGCCAGACCGGCCCATCACCATAAAGTGTTGATCGCGTGAAGTAGAGCGCCCTGCCGTGCTGATTACCCTGCGCCATGGAGAGGACAGCCTTGACCACGTCAGGATTTGAACGATCCGAGGCCTCTGTCTCGCACGCCACCAGAGTGGCGATGTCGCAATCCGAATCCCCCTCGAGCAGGTTCGCACAGGCCTTGGCCAGTCCCGGGTCGGCAAACGGCATGTCGCCCTGGAGATTGATAATGGCGTCATGGTGACCTTGGGGATCAATGATGTCCAAAGCCGCACGTATGCGATCCGATCCCGACGCCAACCCTGGATCGGTCAGCACGGCCTTGCCGCCAGCCGCCTCGACAGCGTCAATGATTTCCGCATCTCCAGCCACGACGACCACCGGCAGGCCGGATTTGACCGCACTTTCCCAGGCCCGGACGATCATCGGCCTGCCGCCAATGTCAGCAAGAGGCTTCCCCGGAAGCCGGGTCGCAGCCATGCGAGCGGGTATCAATATCAGCGGGTTCATGGTCACACTCTCCCAAGCGGTGCGGCGTCTGGTCTCGAAACCGCTCCGAACACCCCGGTGCCGGTTGCGAAGGTCGCGCTACCGTGTCAGAGACGCCCACGCAAGAATTCGTCTGCCCGATACTTTCGGCGGACCTTAATGACGGGATGCGACCACACGCATGAGCGGCGATCTGAAGTGGAATAAGATTCTGGGTGCGGCCCTGGGGACAGTTTTCGTCATCCTGGTCGTCAAGGAAGGTGCAGGCTTTGTCTACAAGGCCGAGACCCCTGAAAAGATGGGGTATTTCATAAACGCGCCTGAGGAGGCTGCAGCCGGGGCCGAGGCACCGGCCTTGCCGGCTGACTGGGGTACGCTTCTCCCTGTTGCCGATCTGGCAGCGGGTGAGGCTGCCTTCGCACGTTGCAAGGCCTGCCACACGATCAATCAGGGTGGGGCCAACGGAATCGGCCCGAATCTCTATGCAACGATCGGTGGACCGGTCATGCACTCGAGTGGATTTGCCTATTCCGACGCCTTCAACACACTCAAGGCGGAGACACCCGTGTGGGACTACGACGCCATGGATGCCTTCATCAAGGCTCCGTCGCGCTATGTGCCCGGCACCAAAATGTCTTTCGCCGGCATTCGCGATGACGAGACGCGGTACAATCTGATTGCCTACCTCCGCTCACAGGGCGCGACCGGCTATGCAATCCCGGCTCCAGACCCGGCACGTCAGCCGGGCGCAGCTCCCGCTGAGGGTGTGGCTGCAACCACTACGGATGCGGCACCTGTCGACGGTGCCGCAGGGACCTCAACGACGGAAGCGGATCCGGCTGCACCGGCGTCCTGACCGGTTTCTGAAGGGCCTAGGCTTTGAGGGCGACCCACGGGTCGCCCTTTTCTTTAGTCAGAGCCTACGAAAAGCTGGCAGCCCGAATCCGGCGTCTGCATAGCGCTGCTCTGCGGTAGCAAGCTGCTCCGTGACCACTCCGCCATGATGACCGGTCGCATGAATGAGGGTTTCAGCGTCGAGAACGAGAGCTGAGTGACCTGTGAACGCAGTCTCGCCCTCAGGCGCAAGCCAGATCACCAGGTCTCCCCGTCTCAGATCCGTGCGTTCGACAGCCCAACCCAGCTCTGCCTGACGATCGGAGTGGCGCGGGCAAGCCCCCCCGCAGGCAAATAGCGCTGACTGAACCAGACCTGATCCGTCTGTCAGCAGGGAAGACCGGGCCCCCGTGCCATGGGCTACGCCCAGCATTTGTTCGGCAACCGCCACTGGATCGCTGGCAAACTCGCCGATCGGCTGAAGGCTCTCGCCATCCAGATCAGGCACCGGATCCGCAACAAGGGCATTCAAGGGCAGGCGGGTACGGGTCGCTGCAACGGTGAAACGGGCCAGTGGAGCACCCGGCACGAGAGCGTCCTCATTCATCCAGCCCACAGAACCTGTCCGCCGCGCCCGCCCCCATACGCGGCCATCCTGCCGTTCCAGCACATCGAAGGCTTCGCCAAAGAGCAGCTGATCGACCCGGCTAGACTCCGCTGCGGCCTCGGCAGTCATGTCAGCTACCGGAACACAGGCGTGCATCTCTACCGTCGGACGGTAGGACTGTGCCGCCAGGAGCCCTTCAAGCGCCTGCTCGGCCAGATCAGGCCGGGCAAGAAGCGTGTCAGCATCAAGTTGCGCAAGCAGGGTCAAGGACAGGTCCGTACAACTGAGGGACCATTTTGCGCGATAGAGTCGAATCCCCCGTTAACGGCGGGAAGATTTTTCTTGGCCCGAACGTACGAAACCGGGCCACATCTACAGGTACAGCCCGAGCGTCTGCCAGCCGGATCGCCTCCCATGAGCCGTTCGGCCCAGGCTGGCCACTGCAGGCCGGTGACCCCTGTCGATCAGCAGACGCTTAACTGTAGCGACGCCTCAGCATCTCGAACGCGGCCCTGAGCCCCTGAACCTCTCCCCCTTCTGGCCAGCCGGGCCGATTGCGAGGATTCCAGGCAAAGACGTCAAGATGAGCCCAGCTGCCGCTCGAGGGTGCAAACCTCTGCAGGAAGAGAGCCGCCGTAACAGATCCGGCCTGAGCCCAACCGGCCGAGTCGTTGCGCACATCGGCAATGTCGCTGTCTATGGACGAACGGTAACCCGTCCACAGAGGCATCCTCCATACGGGATCCGATACATCGGCCGAGGCCCTCAACAGGTCGTCAGCCAGTGATGTGTCATCGGTGTAGAAGGGAGGAAGCTCAGGACCGAGCGCGATCCGTGCGGCTCCGGTCAGGGTAGCGAAATCGATGGTCAGGTCCGGCTTATGCTCCTCTGCCCGGGTCAGAATATCGGCCAGGACAAGCCGGCCCTCTGCGTCCGTATTACCGATCTCAATCGTCAGCCCCTTGCGGCTGGACAGAATATCGCCTGGCCTGAAGGCATCCGCCGAAACGGCATTCTCGACCGCAGCCACCAGCACAACCAGGCGAACCGACAGCCCGACCTCCATGATCAGACGTCCAAGCCCAAGGACATGAGCTGCACCGCCCATGTCCTTTTTCATGTTTCGCATGCCTGCCGCCGGCTTGAGATCCAGACCACCGGTATCAAACACCACACCCTTGCCGACCAGGGCGACCAGCGGAAGGTCCGTCCGGTCCAGATTCCAGCCAATCTCGATCACACGCGGCGCGCGATGATCGGCTGCGGCACGGCCTACCGCATGAACAGCAGGATAGTTCTCTTCAAGCAGAGCCCTACCTTCAGTCACGCTGAAGCCTGCCCCACTCGTTTCGGCGATCTCGCGAGCGATGGCCTCTATTTGTGCCGGCCCCATATCGGCCGCCGGTGTATCGATCATCTGTCGGGCCAGATCACAGGCTGTGGCAATACGAAGCGCATTCTCAATATCGACACCCTCATCGACGACGAGTTGCGCACACGGCCGTTCCGTCCTCGGCTTATAGCGATCAAACACATAGCCGCCGAGCGCAAAGGCCAGAGCCGCGATATCGGCCTGACCCTGGTCCGCCGCCTCCAGCCGGCTCCAGTCAAGCGCCCAGCTCCCGCCGGGCAGCCTTGCGGCCAGTCCTCTCAGGCTCATGGGATCAAATGCCACCCCCGTGCCGAACAGGGCTTCCAGCACCGCTCCGTCCGTGCCCGGAACCAGAAGAAGCTGCCCGGCACTTCCTGTGAAGGCATTGGCCTGGGCCCAGTTGGCGACGCGTTCGTCCAGCCTGGTGCCCTGCGCGATCAGGCGGACCGGCTTGGCCGACGAAGCTGAAGATATCAGGGCGGGCATTTGTCGGCTCATGAATCTCGACTCCAATGACAGTGTTAACCATGTCTTGACGCAGACCATCGATCCTGTGGCCGACAGTCTTGAACGGATCGCCTCATGTCGCGCACTGCCGCTGCCACTGCAATCCTCATTGCAGCCACGATCACGGCCCTGGCTGGGCCCGCTGCTGCCCAGATGCAGGGCCTTAACCCAGCTCCAACAGCTCCTCCCCCTGTGCCTGCCCAGCCTCGTCTTCCGGCCTCCGCCGAGGAACGGGCTGCCGCCGATCGCCTGGATGCGCTGACCCGTTCTGTCTTCTGGGGCCGCGAACAGGAGATCAATCCCGCAGACCCCGTTGCCGGCGTCAAAGTGGCCCAGGCTCTTCGCGAGATGGGCCAGTTCGACCAGGCTGCGGCCACGGCCCAGGGCCTTCTTCTCAGTCAGCCATCCAATGTCGAGGCCATGCTTGAAGTCGGGCGGGCCCATATTGCGCGCGGACAAGGGTTCTACAGCATTGCCGCTCTTGAGCAGGCGCGGGACCTTTCACCAAACGACTGGCGGCCCCTTTCCCTGCTCGGCATAGCCTACCAGCAGGTCCGGCGCCTGGATGATGCCCGTGAGGCTTGGAACACAGGTCTGCGGCTGTCTCCGGACAATCCGGAAATCCTGACCAATGCAGCCATGGCCCTGACCACTTCTGGAGATGCAGCCGGGGCCGAGCTCCTCCTACGACGGGCGGTTGCCCAGCCCGGAGCCAGCACCCGTATGCGTCTGAACCTGGCCCTAGTCCTCGGCTTGCAGGGCAAGACCGGCGAGGCTGAACGCATCATCCGCCGCGATCTTCCCCCGGAACAGGCGGACCGCAACCTGGCCTGGCTCAACTCAAAGGCGGCATCGGGTGCGCCTGCAGGTAGCGCAAGGACCTGGAGCTCCCTTCAGGGGGGATGATGTCTTGGGATAATGGGGGACCCCAGGACCTGAGGCTTGATCAGGGGCATTTGTGTGCAACCCGTGCAGGGCCTATCTGGAAGCTATGATCGACGACCTTTACAGCGCACGGATACTGTCCCTGGCTGCAAACCTGCCTTTGAGCGGCAGACTTGACGCCGCAAGCCAGACCCATGGTCTGAGGGGCACAGGCGAACAGGTAGCAAAGCTGTGCGGCTCTCAGGCGACGGTCGACCTGGTCCTCAGTCCGGATGGACTGACCGTAATGGAGTTTGCACAGGACATCAGGGCCTGCGCCCTGGGTCAGGCCGCAGCCGCTATCCTGGGGCATTCGATCCTCGAGTCTCATGTCGACGAGGTCACAAAGGCTCGGGACGCCATGATTGCAATGCTCAAATCCGATGGAGACGGCCCCATCGGCCGCTTCGAGGGCCTAAGGGCCCTAAAGGTTGTGTCCGGCTATCCGGCTCGCCACGCCTCCACACTGGTTGGCCTTGAAGCGACCCTGAAGGCCATCCAGAATGCCCAGTCAGATCTGCAGACATCCCCCTCTCCAGCCTCCGCTGATACCCCTCTCAGCGGCGTCCAGAACAGGTCCGGTTAAATCGTGGCCGGTCAGTCACAGGACAAGACAGGCGAGCCAATAGACACGGCCGGCGACAAAGACCCTTCTGAATCGATTCACAAGGAACAGGATCAGATCAGCCCGAATGGCCGATCTGCAGACAGACCAGGCCTTTACGAACGCAGTGTCCGTACCCTTCACAGAGGCTATAAGGTTACCCTGTCGCCCTTCTTTGGTCAGTCATGCCGCTTCCTGCCGACCTGTTCCGACTATGGGCGAGACGCTCTTATTCAGCACGGACCGGTCCGGGGGGGATGGCTCACCGTGCGTCGTGTCTGTAAATGCCATCCCTTTGGCGGTTCGGGCTATGATCCGGTGCCTCCTGCCCCG
>JBFZCB010000047.1:0-3634 GCA_041308165.1 Caulobacterales bacterium | reverse complement strand
ACAGGCCGGCCCCGAGCCTTACGCCCCCGAGCCCTTCAGTCCGATGAGCGGTAGCCCTGCTGGGCCCGGGGGGCTCTCCCTAAACCCTACGGCGAGGTCTATAGGGGCTCATGCCCTCGACCCCGCTTCCCGATGCCGCTCGCCAGAACTGGGTGGATGCCCATGCGCCTGAAGGCCTCAAGCCCTGGCTGAAGTTGGGTCGCTTTGATCGGCCGATCGGGATCTGGCTGCTCCTCTTGCCGGGCTGGCAGGGCATTGGACTGGCGCTTGTGGAATATCGCCAGTCCCCGGATTTTTATCATCTGTGGCTGTTTGTGGCCTTTGGACTGGGAGCCTGTCTGATGCGGGCTGCGGGCTGTGCCTTCAATGATATCGTTGATCGCGACATTGATGCTCAGGTCAGTCGCACGGCCGGCCGGCCGATCCCGTCGGGCCGGATCAGTGTCAGCCAGGCTTCAATGTTTGTGGGCGGTTGTTGCCTGGTCAGCCTGTCTATTCTCCTCACCCTGGGACCGATTGCCATCGGGCTCGGGGTAGCCTCGCTTGTGCTGGTTGGCGCCTATCCCTTCATGAAACGGATCACCTGGTGGCCGCAGGCCTGGCTGGGCCTTACCTTCAACTGGGGAGCGTTGATGGGGTATGCCGCCGCAGGCGGCTTTGCCCTGGCCGCCGGTATCTTTGATGATTTCGGCGTCTTGGCCAGGGTTGTCTACAGTGGTGTCTGGCTCTGGCTGGCCGGCGTATTCTGGACGCTCGGCTATGACACCGTCTATGCCCTGCAGGATGTCGAGGATGATGCCATGGTGGGGGTCAAGTCCTCGGCCAGGCGTCTGGGGCGCTCGGTCAGGCTCGGTGTTGGTCTCTTCTATGCCGCCGCCCTGGCCTTTGCAGCGCTTGCGGGGACCTTTGCGAGCCTGGGTCCGGTTTTCTACCTCGGGCTGCTGGCCTTCGGGGCACATCTGGCCTGGCAGGTTTACCGATTGCGCCTTGATGATGCCGCCTTGGCATTGAAACTGTTCCGCTCCAACCGGGAAGCGGGCATGATCCTCCTGGCAGCCATCCTTATGGGTGCGATCGTCCCGGCAGGGCTGGCCTTCTGAGGAGACTTTCATGAGCGTCACCCGAACACGTTCCAGAACCGCCATCCTGATGGTTTCGATTGCGGCCCTCCTGGGCGCAGGCCTATCCGGCTGTAAGCGACCGGCAGAGCCCGACGAGGCCTTGCCGGCTATTCCTGCGGCCCCGGTCACGATCAATCCGGCGGCGGGCTCACCTCTGACGTTTCAGACTGTATCGCCCCATGCCGAGGTCAAGCTGGTCATGCCTGAGGCCGTGAAGTCCCAGCCGGATCTCCATGCCAAACTCTACGCCGCCTCCGTTGCTGACCTGAAGGCGTTTTCGGAAGGGGCTCAGGCCGATCTGACCGAGGCGGGTGGGGGAGGTGCGTTTGGCAAGTACACGCGCGAGATTGTCTTTGCGCCCCCTGTCGAGACCGGCAAGCTGTTCAGCCTCGCCAGGGCCGCCTCCGAATACACCGGCGGTGCCCACGGCATGACCAACCATGGTGCGGTTCTCTGGGACAAGGCCCTCAAGCGTGAGATCACCGCCTCGGCCCTGTTTCGTCGAGGTGCGGATCTGGGTGTGCTCGACAGGCTCCTCTGCGCGGCTCTGAATGCCGAGAAAAAGTCCAGGGACGCCAATGCAGCCCCGATCACGCTCCAAGGTCGGGACTGGAGCTGTCCCAGGGCGGCCCAGACACCCTTTGTACTGACCCCCTCGACCGTCTCGGGCAAGGCCGGGGGTCTGACGTTTCTGATCGACCCCTACATTGCTGGCCCCTATTCCGAGGGTGATTTCACGATCGATGTCCCTCAAGCCCTCATCCGAGCGCTTCTGGCTCCGGCCTATGTGGATGAGTTTGCGGGCGCTCCGGTGAAGCGCCCGCAACCCTGATCC
Organism: Caulobacterales bacterium; assembly: GCA_041308165.1. Lineage (GTDB taxonomy): Bacteria > Pseudomonadota > Alphaproteobacteria > Caulobacterales > Caulobacteraceae > Brevundimonas. Next base: position 1,678 of record JBFZCB010000047.1, on the reverse strand, counting down.
GTCATGCAGGACAGGCCAAGACCCTTCTTGGGACCTCGCCGGCCGACTATTTCAGGAAATCATCGACCAGGGCCATGAACCTTGCGGGCTGGTCGGACATGATGAAGTGTCGGCTGTCGTCGACACGGATCAGCCTTGCGCCGCGAAGGTCGGCATATTCACGGCTCCACACGGCGTCGGCCATGGCGGCGGGAGCTCCCCCATTGGCATCAGAGGCATAAAGGGCAGTGACGGGCGTGGTCATGGTGCCTAGCCCTGACCGGATATCGGTGGTCATGACATCGAAGATGGCACTTGCCAGGGCCTGACGGTCGGATGCGAGGGACCATTCAACCATGGCTGTCCGTGTCGTCTCGTCACGGGCCAGTCCGGTGGCTGCCTGCTGCTGGCCTGTCCGGAAGGCGGCAATATCGGGATTGCGCATCGAGGCTGCGGCCTGTTCGGCAAAGGGCCGGGCGGTCTCGGGCGTTACCTGCGGACCAAACAGGGCCGAAAAGAAGGGCAGGTTATCGACGGCCATCACGCGACTGACAGCCTCGGGATGGGCCTGGGCCAGCATCAGGGCCGAGAGCCCTCCCATGGAATGACCGATGACTGCGGGTCTCTCCAGCCCGGCGTCCTTGATGTAGGTACCAAGGGCGGCGATCGCGGGTTCCAGGAAGGGGCCGTCACCGTGAGACCAGGGCTCTCCGGCAAAGCCGGCATACTGAACCAGGTGCACCTTGTGGGTGGCCTTGAGATGATTGGCCGTCGCGCGCCAGACTTCGCGTGAGGATCCAAAGCCTGGGATGAGAATGACGTCCGGCCCGGATCCTACAATCTCAACGGAAAGACGATCCGCATAGGAGGCCGGCGCGATCTGGGTCGCAGTCGAGCCTGTCTCTACTGTTCCGGTGTCCATAGCCCAGGCCTGGGCAGCGACCAGAAAGCTCGGGGAGCAGACGGCAAGACCGAACAGGGCAGCGCGCAGGCGGGGGCGCGCCTTGAAGACGGCGTTGAACATGTAAGTCTCCACTGTAAGGTTAAACTGACTTTGTCAGCCGTGCGGGTTTTCGAAGATCTCTTCGACGGGACGTGCGAACAGGATGGCGATCCGGTAGGCGAGATCCAGGGACGGGTCGTGTTTTTCGGTTTCCAGGGCATTCACGGCCTGGCGTGAGACCCCCAGGGCCTGACCCAGCTGTTCCTGGGTCCATCCGCGCTCGACGCGCAGGAGTTTCAGCCGGTTCTTCATCCGTTTGAGGACTTCACGAAGGGGGCAACGCAGCCAAAGGCGCCCCAGAAAAGAGGGTAGACCATCCAGGCCGGGATGTGCGGAGCGCCGGCAAAGGTTTCACCAAAGCCCCAAAGCGTTGCGCCGGCCATGGCAAGGCCCGAGGCTATAATGAACTGCCGGGCGGTCACGGCGCGGACGAACTCGTCGCTTTCCCGCATCAGGTCCAGCGTGGACCAGATCTGTCCCATGATGGGGAGGGAGACAACAACGGCCAGGATCCACCCCGTCGGCTTTCCGATGATGCCATCGAACAGGCCCGTGATGGCTGTGAGGCAGACGATTGCATAGGGGATCATGAAGGCCATGGTCCGAAAGACGTATTTGCGATGAGCGGCTGTGCCCCCGTTGCCCGGTGTTAACATGTCGCGATCTCCTGACTTAATGTAAGGAGAACATGACATT
>JBFZCB010000046.1:0-15109 GCA_041308165.1 Caulobacterales bacterium | reverse complement strand
CATGACGCAGCTCGTCAGGAGAAAGCGGGTCGCTCCCAACCCCGAGTCCCAGCGCATAGAGGGCGCACTCCCTCCAGCCATAGTGGCTCTGGATTTCAGGAAATTGGCGGGCCATCAGCCTCGCATAGTCAATCGCCAAGCTGTCCTCCCCATGTCGGGTTCATGTGCCGCACCCATCGCTTTACGGGGGCTTGGTTGTGGCGCAACCGGCGGGGCTTCAAATCACATATATGGAGTTTTTGAGGGCCTTTATCCTCTCGCTAGGGAACTCCATTCAGGTTCAGGCCATCCAGTCCTTTGATGCCTTGGCTTCAATCGTGCTGAGGGCCGCCGCGAGCCGGTCCTGGGTCAAGGGGCGAAACACATTGCCAATGTGAGGCGCGGTCATGATGGCACCGGATATCGCCTCAAGATCGCCGCGAGAAGAGGTGCCGAACCCGAGATCTTTAAGGCAGGTCGGCAGTCCAACGGCCTTCAGGTACCGGGCCACATCCAAGAGCTCGGTGTCGGGGCGCTCATCGACCGCAATCTGGACCAGGGTTCCGTAGGCAACATGCTCTCCGTGAAGCCGATCCTTGGCCCCATCCAGTGTCATCAGTCCCCGCGTCGTTGAATGGGCGATAGACAGGCCACCATTTTCGAAACCCATGGCGCTAAGCAGGACCGTCGCCTCTACCGTGGCCTCCAGGTCTTCGGTCACCTCATGCCGCTCGGCCGCGGCAACAGCACCAACGCCATGATTTCGAAGAAGGCTATAGGCTGCACCGGCTATGGCACGGGCGGAATGGGTGGGACGTGTCCGATGTTTGGTGAGGCCCCCGCCGGCCCAGCAGGCTTCGGCCTCGAACCACTTGGCTATGGCATCCCCGATGCCAGCGCGCAGGAACCGAACCGGTGCTGCGGCTATGATGGCAGTGTCGACAATCACAGCGGCAGGGTTGGTCGACAGCTGGTCGACCCGAACCAACCGGTGTCCATCATCATAGATCGCAATTCCGCGGCTTGCAGGTCCATCGGTCGAGGCGATGGTGGGAACGCTGATCACCGGGCAGTGCAGTCGCAAGGCAACAGCCTTACCCGCATCAAGAGCCTTGCCGCCGCCCACGGCGATGATGACATCACATCCCGCAAGGGTTTCTGTGAGCCCGTCGATAGCGGCGTCCGTCACTTCTCCGCTGAACGGCCTGATTCGGGCACCTGGGCCCAGACCATCTTCCAGGACCGAGCCGATCAGGGGGCGTACGAAGCTGTCGATCACGATCGCCGGGTTTGAGCCGTGTTGGTGGGCGATCTCGCCCACCCGCGACAAAGCACCAGGCCCCTGAAGATAGTAAGGTGTCGACGCGAAAATGCGCACGAGTTCGTCCCTGTCCCAATGTCCGTCCCGAATATCATAAGCCATCGCCGGGAACTGAGCCTCATGCAACGATCGGTTCTGGGCGAGGGCCCTGAGCAGGACCACAATCTGACTTGTGATTGCTGTTCATGCGCTCTGGAGCCCCCATAGCCCAGCCGCTAAACCCCGAGCGAGATCCGCGACGGATGGAATGAATGGACTTCACCCCCGACCCCGAACTGAGCCGCTTTCGCGAGGACGTCAGGACCTGGATCCGGGCCAGTCTACCCGAAGATATCCGCAGGCGTGCCTGGCGCGACTATCATGTGGACCGAGACGGTATCCGACGGTGGATGCAGATATTGCATACCAAGGGATGGTCGGCACCACACTGGCCCAAGGCCTATGGGGGGCCTGGCTGGACCGCGATCCAGAACTTCGTCTTTCACGAGGAACTGAGGCTGGCGGGGGCGCCCGTCCTCGATCGAGGAGCGCTCGAACTTGCGGGGCCGGTCATCTACACCTTTGGTACGCAAGAGCAGAAGGACCGCTTCTTGCCGGGCATGCTGACGGGTGATGTCTGGTGGGCACAGGGCTTCTCCGAGCCCGGGTCTGGCTCTGACCTCGTCTCACTCACGACACGGGCGGACTATGACGCCCAGACGGATGAGTATGTTGTGAACGGGACCAAGCTTTGGACATCGGACGCCCAACATGCGGACATGATGTTTGCCCTGGTGCGTACCGACCCGCAGGCCAAGCCGCAGAAGGGGATATCCTTTCTGATGATCGACCTGCGATCGCAAGGGGTTGAGCGCAGACCGATCTACACCATTGATGAGGGCCTGTCGGTCAATCAGTTCTTCTTTGATGACGTCAGGGTGCCAGCCTCCAACCTCATTGGCGAGCCTGGTAAGGGCTGGACCTATGCCAAGTTCCTGCTGACCAATGAAAGGACGATGTCGGCGGAGGTTCCCCACTCTGAACGCGACATGGTCCAGCTTGAGCGGATAGCCAGGCAAGCCAGAAAGAATGGGCGTCCGCTTATCGAAGATCCCGCCTTTCGATTGAAGCTGGCCCGTCTGTCTGTCGAGGTGAAGGCACTGAAGTGGGCGGTCTTGCGTGTCTTGCATGCCGAGCACGGTGACAGCAGGCTTGATGCCGTTGCTTCGGTTCTCAAGATCCGCGGGGCTGAGCTGCGCCAGCGCACCGCAGAACTGTCTGCGGAGGCGCTTGGTGATCATGGTGTCGCCGTCGTTCACGATCCGGACAGTCACGACCACTTCAAGGAGGACGGACTGGCACCGGACATCATTGAGGATGGCTACGGGATCACCCACAAATGCATGTACCGCCGGACCACCACGATCTACGGCGGCAGCAACGAAATCCAGCGCAATATCATCGCCAAGGCGATCCTCGGGCTTTGACGGGCAGGTAAAATTATGGACTTCAATCTCACAACCGAGCAGGAAGCCCTGGCCGACAGTGTGCGCCGCTTAACTGAACGCGATTACAGCTTTGAGCGTCGCCGCAGCATCATGGATAGCGAGCAGGGCATCAGTGCAGATATCTGGGCTTGCATGGCTGAGCTGGGTTGGCTGGGGGCCGGACTGTCCGAAGAGGCAGGCGGGTTCGGTGGCGGGGCCATCGAGAATGCCCTCATTGCTGAACAGCTGGGCCGTGCGCTTGTCGTCGAGCCCTTCGTCGCCAATGCTGTGGTGGGGCTGCAGACCCTGGCCGCACTCGGTGAGTTTGAAGGTCGCGACCGTCTGGTTGAGACTGTGGTCAGTGGGCAGGGCAAGATCGTCCTGGCCCATAATGAGGCCGATGCGCGCGGAGATACGCGTCATGTCGAGACGGAGGCTAGACTTCAGGGGCAAGACTGGTTGATCACAGGTGCAAAGTCGCTTGTCCTTGGTGCCCCCTCAGCGGATCAGATCCTTGTCTCTGCCAGGACGCCGGAAGGTGTGTCCCTGTTCCTGGTGGATACGGGAGCAACGGGACTGACGAGCAATGTCTATCGTCTCGTCGACAATAGCCGTGTTTCTGACCTGAGGCTGGAGGGTGTGCTCGGGCAGTTGGTGGGTTCGGAGGGCGGGGCCCTTGCGGCCATCGAAGCCGGCATTGACCACGGGATCATTACGCTTTGTTCCGAGGCTGTCGGTGCCATGGATACAGCCTTGTTCATGACGAGGGATTATCTGAAGACCCGCAAGCAGTTTGGGCAGGCTATTGGCGACTTCCAGGCGTTACAGCACCGTATGGCGGACATGCTGATCGAGCTGGAGCTCGCAAGATCTCTCGTCTTTCAGGGACTCGCCGCGCTCGTATCAGCGGACGTTGAGGTTCGCCGGGCAGGCGTTTCAGCGACCAAGGCGTTTGTCTCAGAGGCAGGGCTGTTCGTCGGGCGTCAATCCATTCAGCTGCACGGCGGCATTGGCATGACCGAGGAATATGCCATCGGACACTATTATCGACGCCTGTTTGTGATCGCCCATCTCTTTGGCAACGCCGATAGTCATCTCGCGCGGTATGGGAACCTCACCTGGGATCACTGAAAGTTCTGTTTCAAGGGGTCCTGATCGGGCACCTGAAGGCGTTCAAACCTAAGGGCCGCCCTTCGAACCTTTCCGGCATCATCCCTTATGCGTTCATAGGTGAACTCGGCCGACCGGGGCCTTTTCACCGGTGCCAGACGATCCATTGCGGGACCCAGAAACGTGAGTGAGAACTCCGGATCGGGCATGGCTGTACCGGCGGCCAGTTCGACGATGGCATGAACTTTTTGACCGATATCCGGATCGGGCAGGCCGATGACGGCGGCGCAAAGAACGCCGGGGATCATCTCAAGGGCGGCTTCCACTTCTGCAGGGTAGACGTTCACTCCGCCGACGAGGATGAGGTCTGTTCGGCGGTCAGCAATATAGAGATAGCCGTCCTCATCCAGCCAGCCCATATCCCCCATCCCGTCGAGGTCGCCAGTAATGCGTGTCTCTGCTCCAATGTAGCGATAGGCCGTCCCGACACCGGATGCGCGCCGGAAGAGGATCTCGCCGATTTCGTGAGGAGGTAGAGGTTCCCCGTCTGGTCCTGCGATGACTATGCTGTCACCGACAGGCGGCCTGCCGACCGATCCGGGGCGTTCGAGCCATTCCCTTCCGCCGATAAGGGTCGCTCCCATCCGCTCGGTCCCACCATAAACCTCAAGCAGGACGCTTGGGTCGATCCGGTTCAGCCACCAGTGTTTGATCTCGGTCGGACAGGGTGCCGACGAGTGCATGATGAAGCGGAAGCTTGTCAGGTCGGCAGCGTCCGTCAGTTTGGGATCCAGTTTGGCGATGCGGCTCATCATGGTGGGCACGAGCGGAGCCACTGTTGCACGATGATCCTCGGCCAGGCGAAGCCATTCGCGGGCATCAAAACGCTCCATGCAGACGACATGACTGCCTTCCGCCAAAGCGACGATGCCAAAGGCAAAGGGGGCTGTGTGATAAAGTGGGCCTGCGGTCAGTATGGTACTGAAGGCAGGACGGTAGGGGCTGATCTTGTCGGCTCCCCAGCCTGAGTCTCTTGGATCGACAATGAGCTTTGGACGACCCGTGCTTCCCCCGCTTGCCAGGATCTTGCCCGGCGATGAGAGGATCGGCGCAAGCGGTAGGTCATCCAGGTCATCGGAGGGTAGGTCTTCGGGTTCAAAAACGGGGACCTGACAGGTCGGGTCACGCCTGTTGCCGATAATCAGGCGAGGGCGGGCAAGGGCGACCACTTGCGAGAACTCGGCTTGGGTCAGCTTTTGGGAAATCGGACAGGGCGTGGCTCCAAGCTTCCAGACTGCGTAAACAGCCTGAGCAAACAAGGCACAGTTCGGCAAGGCGATGACGACGCAGTCCCCCTGAGACACGCCCGCCCCATCCAGGGTCCTGGCGAGGCGGTTGGCGGCCCTGTCCATCTGTCGGTAGGACCAGGTCGAACCCGAGATCGTGAAGGCCGGAGCCTCGGGAGCGCGGGCCGCCTGTGCGCTGAGGAGTATGCCCATCGGTGCCCCTGGCAGAGGCAGGCCTGAGGCGTCCAGCCAAGCGTCAGCCTGCACGTCTTCTGCCTTCGCGGCTGGACCTAGTATCATATCGATTTCAGGGGCTTCACGCAGAGATGCCTTATCCGTTCAGATTGCGCCTAGGAGGAGGTCTCGGGCCTGACTGTCTTCGCCGATCAGACGATTGATCCTTTCACGGACCAACCAGTTTCCGTCCTGTGCTCGTTCTAGCTTCCAAAGGTTCTGGGCAACCCTGAAGACTTCAAAGCCCTCTGAGTTGCAGACTAGGAGCTGGCTGACATTGATGGCGATGGCCTTGTCTACGTCCACGCGAACCCAGGGTAGGCCCATCGAATGAGCGGCACCCGTCTCGACACAATCGCGGTGGCCTTGGCCCCGCAGCAGGTCGGAGATGGCCTCACGGCCCGTCATGAAGGCCACGTCAACGTCATAGACACCGTTGGTGGCAAAGAGTTCGGGTGCAAGATCAGCGTCCCCGCTATCGACCAGCGGGCCGTAGCTGGCAATGAGACGTATGATGGCAAGCTCATCCTCTGCAGCTCTAAGTCGGACTTCAAGGGATTCAAGTCGGGCTTCGATACTGCTCATGACTATACTGACTCCACTGGCCGAACTGACGCGTGATCCCGAGACTGGCCTGATCCATTAGGGTCAGGATCGCCACAGTTTGTAAAATCAGCAATATGATCTTGTGACCCATCACCCCTCGGTCCGTCCTCTATCCGTTGACTAAAGGGGGATGAGGGACAACGAAAAGTCCGGGCCCATACTGGCCCGGTGTTCCAGGTCAAGGAGAGTGCGTCGTGGTCGATGTTGCATCCACAAGCGAAGAGACAATTGCGGCTCCGGACTATAGCGGTCCCATCTTCGACGCAGATACCCATGTCATAGAAACGGCGGATGCCTTCACCCGCTATTTCCCCGAGGACCTGAAAGCCGACTGGGGCATCGAGGCGAAATACGGACCTGACGGGCAGTTTGCCTACTATGTCGGCCAGCGCAAGGTCGAGATCAGCGCCGACCACCTGGATCCGGAGGGCAAGGTTCCCGCTCCCGGAAAGCTTCACGAGTGGCTCAAGGCCATCAAGGAAGGCAAGCCCGACATCGACCTGAAGGTCCATACCACACCCGACATGACCGGTGCCGCAGGACGGGTTGGCAAGCTGGATGAGTGGGGCGTGCGGTCCAGCCTTATCTATGTTGGCAATATGGTGGCCTTGCTCAGCTACCTCGACCAGGAGGATCCGGCCTATCGCATCATGCGCGCCTATAACCGCTGGATGCTTGATGACTGGAAGTTCGACTATGACGGTCGGATCTACTCGGCACCGGTCATGTCACTGCAGAATGTGGAGCGGGCCTGCACAGAGGTGAAATGGGCCATCGCCAATGGGGCGAAGGCGATCCTGATGCAGATGGGCCCGATTAATGGCAAGGCCCCGGCGCACCCCGATCATGACCCCTTCTGGGCCATCGTCAACGAGGCCGGATTGCGGGTCGTCTATCATGTGGGCGAGGCCATCTACCTGAAAGACCATATGGCGGTCTGGGGCGAACCCATGCAGCAGAGCCGTATGAAACAGACGGCCTTCGTCTGGATGCACGGCTATTCGGAACGGCCGGTCATCGAGACCATCTCCAGCTTCATCTTCTGGAACTTCTTCGAGCGGTTCCCCAACATCAAGATCCTCTCGGCCGAGAACGGCGCGGAGTGGGTACCGTCCATGCTGGTCAAGATGGACAAGTGCCGGGGCATTGCCAAGAACGGCTTCTGGCCGGGCGGCCAGCTCAAGGAGCGGCCCAGCGCCATCTTCAAGCGCCATATCGGGGTCGTGGCCTATCCTGAGGATGATCTGAAGTCGATCATCGACGAGACGGGTAGCGCCGACTGGCTGATGATGGGGTCCGACTATCCCCACGCAGAGGGCACGCAAACACCGCGCCACTTTGTCCACGAGGCCTGCGGACAACTTACGCAAGAACAGACCCGCAAGGTCATGTATGAAAACGGCATGCGTTTCATGGGTCTGGAGCCTTGAGCCTAAAAGGCGAGAGCTACGAGGCGCCGGAGCGTCTGAGGGGATCATGATGGACGTTGAGGGTCTTGTCGTTACTCGCCCGGCCGGGCATCCGGGCGTCCTGCTGGTCACGATCGACCGCCCACCGGTGAATGCGCTGAGCCTGGCCCTGTTCAAAGGGCTGCGGGACCTGTTCCAGGGTGTTGGTGCAATCGAAGGGGTCAGGTGTGTCGTTCTGACGGCGGCGGGGCGGATGTTCAGCGCCGGTGCCGACGTCAAGGAACTGAGCGAGCGAACGACCGAGGGTCAACTGGCTCGTTCGGTGATCTCGCGGGGCTGTTTTGATGCCATCCGCCGTTGCGACGTGCCGGTCATTGCCGCCGTCAACGGTGCCGCCCTCGGTGCGGGTCTCGTGGTGGCTTCATCCTGCGACCTGCTGATCGCTTCAGAAGACGCTGTGTTCTCCCTGCCTGAGATCAATGTCGGCGTCATGGGCGGAACCCGACACACGGCCCGGCTGCTGCCTGACAAACTGGTCCGCTACCTGGCCCTGACCGGACGCAAGATCGATGCCCGGACCCTGCAGTCCTATGGAGGGGTCAATGAGGTGGTGACCCGGGAAAACCTGATGACGGCGGCCTTCGATATCGCCGACGAGATCGCCCGCAAGAGCCCCGCCGCGATCCGTCTGATGAAGGAGTCGATCAACCTCACCGAGGATATGCCTGTCACCGAGGGCTACCGGGTCGAGCAGCTGTTCACGACCCTGGCCTCATCGATGGAGGAATCGAAGGAGGCCTCGGCCGCCTTCCTCGAAAAGCGCGACCCCCGCTGGGTCACCGACCTCGGGAAATAGACCATGATCCAGTTCGCTTCCCCCCTGACCCTCGGCCGGATGTTCGAGGACAATGCCCGCCGCTTCGGCGATGAACTCGCGCTTGAGTTCGGGCAGGAGCGGCGCAGTCACAGCGAGCTGTACAGCAACGGCTGTCGTATTGCCGCCGCCCTCGAGGGAATGGGCATGCGAAAGCAGGATCGTATGGCGGTGCTGTCGATGAACAATGTCGCCTTCGTCGAGACCTATGTGGCCGCCTGGACGGCCGGCTATGTCGTGGGCACGGTCAATTTCCGCCTGGCCCTGCCGGAGATGATCTGGATCCTCAACGACATCGGGCCGAAGGTCCTGCTGGTCGAGGGCCAGTATGCCCCCCTGATCCCGGCCCTGCGTGAGGCAGTGCCGACCATCACGGCGGTTGTGGTGATGGACGGCGAGGCTGAAGGGGCTGTCGCCTATGCGGACTTGCTGGCCAGTGGCTCGCCGGACGGACCCTCGACCTGCGCGACGGAAGACGATGTCGCCAGCCTGATCTATACCAGCGGCACAACCGGACGGCCCAAGGGCTGTATCCTGGGGCAGCGCGAAAGCGCCTTCAACATGCTGATCCTGCCCCCCTCGATGGGCAATCTGCCAGGTGACCGGTTTCTTTGCATCATGCCATTGTTCCATATCGGAGCCATGGCTATTGCTTTGGCCATGCTGTCGAACGGCGGGGTCGTGGTGATCCATCGCCAGTTCGAGCCGGCTGACGTCGTCCGCGCCCTTGTCGAGGACCGGATCACCCACGCCCTGCTGGCCCCGACCATGGTCCAGATGGTGCTTCAGCGGCCCGAGGTCGGAGCCCGGCCCTGCCCTGACCTGCGCATGATCATGTACAGTGCGGCCCCCATGCCCTCGACCGTGTTGCGCCAAGGCATGAAGGTGTTCGGCCCCATCTTCCTGCAGATGATGGGCTCCAGCGAGGGTTGTTCGATGGCCTGGCTGCCGATGTCGATGCATCGGCCCGATGGCACCCAAAAGGAACAGAAGCGCTTGATGTCCATCGGCACGCCCTATCGCGGCGTTGCGATCCGCATCGTCGATGAACAGGATCGCGACTGTCCTGCGGGGGAGCCGGGTGAAATCATCCTGAAGTCGCCGATCATGTTCCGCGGCTACTGGAACAATACCGCCGCGACACTCGATGCCATCCGGGACGGCTGGTACTATTCGGGTGACATCGGCCAGTTTGACGAGGATAGCTACATCTACCTGGTCGACCGGAAGAAGGACATGATCATCTCCGGCGGCGAGAATATCTACAGCCGCGAGGTCGAGGAGGCCCTGCTGCAACACCCGGCTGTGTCCGAAACCGCTGTCATTGGCAATGCGGATGAGACCTGGGGCGAAATCGTCTGCGCTATAGTGGTTCGGGTGCCGGGGGCCGCGGTGACGGAGAAGGTCCTTATCGAACATTGCCAGACCCTGATCGCCGGCTACAAGAAGCCACGCCGGGTGGTGTTCACTGATGAGCTGCCGCGGATGGTCAGCGGCAAGATCGACAAGAAGGCCCTGCGCGCGCTCTACGGCACAGCGAGCTGATGAGCGGCGTAGGCCTTGATGATGCCCGGGTGGGACAGCCGCGTCGCGCCATCAACGAGGTGCTCCGGCTCGAACCTGCCGGCGAGGACGTCTGGCGGTCGGTGACGCCGGATACCAACCTGGGTGGCGAGATTTTTGGCGGCCAGTACCTGGGTCTGTCGATCGCGGCGGCGATGCGCAGCGCGCCCGGCAGGATGCCCCACGCCATGACCTGTTGGTTCCTGCGCGGTGCCCGCGCCGCCCGGCCGGTGGACTACAGGGTCGAACGGACCCGTGACGGGCGCAGCTTCGCCCACCGCCGGGTTTCTGCCGTCCAGGACGGAATCGAGGCCTTCCGGGCGGAAGTCAGTTTTCATGAGCCTGAACCGGACCAGCCTGGCCACGGCCTGCCAGCTCCGTCTGTTCCCCCCCTGGAGGCCCTGCCGAGCCTGCTCGAGACCATCATCGCCCGTGCCGATGAACTGGATCCTATGACGGTCAAACGGATCTCGGGCCGTGAGCATTTCTCGACCCATTTCCTCGATGCCGGCGAAGGGTTGGGCCGGCCGGGAGCGCGGCCTGAGACCGTAGCCTGGGTCAGACCCAATCCGCCTCCGCCCCAAGGCGATGCGGAGGCCTGGTATGCGACCCTCGCCTATATGACCGACGCCTGCGCCAATTTCGCGGCTCGGGTCATGCATGCCGACAGCCTGCACAATGGTGAGTTGATGTCGGCCTCGCTCAACCACGGCATCTGGTTCCATGCCACACCGGGGCCCCTGGAGCGTGTGCTCTATGCTCTGGATAGCCCTTTTGCAGGCGGTGGGCTGGGTTTCAACCGGGGCACGATGTTCGACGGCGAGGGAAGGGTACTGGCCTCAATTGTCCAGGAAGCGCTGATGCGACGCAATCCGGCGAGGAAGACCCCCACGTCATGACCATCAAGATGCCCGAGCCGGACAAGGCCATCCTGGCCAAGCGCGGCGAGATTGTCGCGGCCCTTCGAAGGATCGTTCCTGGTGAAGGGGTGATTGATAACCTCCAGGAACTCAAACCCTATGAGTCCGACGGCCTGACAGCCTATCGTCAGGTCCCCATGGTTGTGGTTCTGCCGCAGACCACCCAGCAGGTCGCTGATATCCTCAGGTACTGCCACGAGAACGAGATCCGAGTGGTGCCTCGTGGCTCGGGTACGTCTCTTTCAGGCGGGGCGCTTCCGCTCGAAGACGCTGTGCTCCTGGGTATGGCCCGGTTCAATCGGATCCTCGAGGTAAACTATTCTGATCGGCTGGTGGTGGCTCAGCCCGGGGTTACCAACCTTGCCATTACCCGAGCCGTGGAAGAGGCTGGCTTCTATTATGCCCCAGATCCGTCGAGCCAAATTGCTTGCTCGATCGGGGGGAACGTCGCCGAAAACTCCGGGGGTGTTCACTGCCTGAAGTACGGGCTGACGACAAACAATGTGCTCGGCGTGGAGCTGGTTACTATCGAAGGTGAGGTTCTGCGGTTTGGTGGCCAGGCTCTGGATGCCTCAGGCCTTGACCTGCTTGGCGTGATCGTCGGCTCTGAAGGGCTACTGGGCGTGGTGACTGAGGTCACTGTGCGCATCCTGCCAAGACCCGAGACCGCCCGCGCCCTCTTGATCGGCTTTCCCGAAGTCGAGGCGGCAGGTCAGTGTGTGGCTGACATCATTGCGGCCGGCATCATTCCAGCTGGAATGGAGATGATGGACAGGCCCGCCATCCATGCGGCAGAGGCCTTTGTGAAGGTTGGTTACCCGCTGGATGTCGCCGCGCTTCTGATTGTCGAACTGGATGGCCCCCTGGCCGAATGCGACTATCTGATCGAGGAGGTTGCAGCCGTTGCTCGCCGCAATGGGGCGACGACCTTGCGAATTTCCAATGATGAAGAGGAGCGACTGGCCTTCTGGGCGGGTCGCAAGGCCGCCTTTCCTGCTGTCGGCAGGCTGGCACCGGACTACTACTGCATGGATGGGACCATCCCCCGGCGTCGCCTTCCTGAGGTCCTTCAGAGAATGGATGCCTTGTCGGATCAGTACGGGCTCTCTGTCGCCAATGTCTTTCATGCCGGTGATGGCAATCTTCACCCCCTGATCCTCTATGATGCCAATAAGCCCGGTGAACTCGACAGGGCCGAGGCTTTCGGCAACGACATCCTTCGTCTTTGTGTAGAGGTCGGTGGCGTCCTGACCGGTGAACATGGGGTGGGGGTCGAGAAGCGCGATCTCATGCCGGAGATGTTCAATGACCTTGATCTCCAGCAGCAGCAGAGGCTGAAAACAGCCTTCGATCCGAAGATGTTGCTCAATCCAGGCAAGGTTTTCCCCTCACTTCACCGCTGCGCCGAACAGGGCCGGGTCCATGTCCATCAGGGTCAGGTCCCTTTCCCAGAACTGCCGCGGTTCTGATGAGTGAAATCCGCAATACCGATGATGTGATTGCTCAGCTTGAGGCCGCGCGCGAGCAGGGCCTCAAGGTCGAGATCGTGGGCGGGGGCAGCCATCGACATGTCGGTGCCCCCCGCACCGGTGTCAGTGACATGTCCATGGCTGGCCTGGACGGCATCATCACCTATGATCCTGATGAGTTGGTGCTGACGGCTCGCGCCGGGACACGGCTTGCCGAGTTGGAGGCCTGTCTTGCCCAAAAGGGACAGGGGTTCCTGTTTGACCCTTCGGGAGATGAGGCCTCGACCATCGGTGGCGTGATCGGAGCTTCGGTTTCAGGACCGCGCCGCGTTTCTGCCGGGGCAGTCAGGGACTACCTTCTGGGGTTCGAGGCCGTATCTGGGCGCGGTGAAGTGTTCAAGGCTGGCGGCAAGGTCGTCAAGAATGTCACCGGCTTTGATCTTTCCAAACTGGTCTGCGGATCCTGGGGGCGGCTTGCAGCCTTGACCGAGGTGACGTTGAAGGTGTTGCCCCAGCCGGCCGAGTACAGAACCCTAAGCTGGGCGGGCCTTGGCCGCTCTGCCGCCTGGGAGGTGATGGGACAGGCGATGTGTGCCCCTGCAGACGTTGCTGCTGCGGCCTACCTTGCAGACGAGGCCCGGGTCATGATCCGGCTTGAAGGTTTTGGCCCATCGGTCTCTTCGCGAGCCTCGTTACTCAGGGATTGGCTGGCACGGTTCGGGAAGCCAGATGAGCAGGCTGGCCTAGTTGCCTTGCAGGTCTGGGGTCCGCTTCACAGGGGGCAGGGTCTGGCTGAGGCTTCGACCCTCTGGCGCATCAGTGTGCCGCGAAGCGCTGGCCTAGACGTGGGCTTGGCCCTGGACAGGCTCAATGGACGCTGGATGGCTGACTGGGCTGGCGGACTGATCTGGTGCGAGACCCACACGGCACCCGATGAGGTTCGGGCCCTGGCCGCAAAGGGCGGAGGTCATGCCATGCTGGTTCGAGCCCCCGAAGATATGAGAGCGCAGGTGAGCGCCTTTCATCCTCAGTCACGGGCCATGGCCGCGCTCTCGGAGCGGGTGAGGCGGGCTTTTGACCCCTACGGTCTGTTTGAGACGGGCCGCTTTCCGGACCTTGGCCATGCAGACTAGTTTCAGCCGCGAGCAACTTGCTGACCCGGCCATGGCCAGCTCCGAATCCGTCATACGCAAGTGTGTGCACTGCGGATTTTGCACGGCAACCTGCCCGACCTATGTGCTGCTGGGTGACGAGCTGGATTCGCCGAGAGGCCGGATCTACCTGATGAAGGAGATGCTGGAGACCCAGGCCAAGCCCACGCCTGAAGTCGTCAAACACATTGACCGGTGTCTATCGTGTCTGTCTTGCATGTCGACCTGTCCCTCGGGGGTCAACTACATGCATCTGGTCGACCATGCCCGGGCCTATATCGAAACTCATCATGACCGGGGCCTGATTGACAAGTCGCTGCGCCGGCTTGTGGCCTTTGTTCTTCCCTATCCCCGCAGGTTCCGGGCTTCCCTCCTTCTGGCAAGGATGTTTCGGCCCCTTGCCCCCGTTGTTGCCAGGATCGGGCCACTGAAACCCCTCGCGGCCATGCTGGCTCTTGCGCCACGCACCCTGGCACCGGCTTCGGGTCGACCGCAGAGTTCAGGGTCTTCCAGATCGACCCGTGGACGTGTGGTCCTTTTACAGGGGTGCGCCGAGCCCGTGCTCAGCCCACAGATCAGGGCGGCTACTGTGCGTATTCTTGAACGTTGCGGATACGGCGTCAGTTTCGCAGCGGGAGAGCAGTGTTGCGGTGCCCTCGTTCATCACATGGGGCGTGAAAGCGATGCGCTCCAGGCCGCTCGACGCAATGTCGATGCCTGGACCAGGGAGATCGAGAAGGGGCTGGATGCGATCGTCATAACCACCTCTGGCTGTGGCACAACGATCAAGGATTACGGTTTCATGCTGAGACAGGATCCGGATTATGCAGCCAAGGCCGGGCGGGTTTCGGCCCTGGCCAAGGATATCAGCGAGGTTCTGGCCGAAGCTTTGAGTGAGGCTATTGGTCATTTGGCCGAGCAGGGTAGGCATCGCGGTCTCGTTGTTGCCTATCATTCGGCCTGCTCGATGCAGCATGGGCAGAAGATAACGACCCAGCCCCAGCGGCTTCTTCGGGAGGCTGGCTTCGTGATCAAGGTGCCTTCAGAGGCTCATCTCTGCTGCGGCTCGGCGGGTACCTACAATATCTTCCAACCGGACATTGCCGCTCAGCTGGGAGATCGGAAGGTCGCGCAGATCAGCCGGTTAGGTGCCGATGTCATTGCCGCGGGCAATATTGGTTGTGCGATCCAGATTGGGCAGAGAACCCAGACCCCGGTGGTCCATACGATTGAGCTGCTGGATTGGGCGACCGGCGGCCCCATTCCTCCCGCGCTTTCACAGATTTCTCCAAGCCAAAGGACATGACCATGGCACAGATCACGCTCAGCCAAGCCAACACCATTGTCGCCTCCGCATTGTCAAAGGGCATCGAACTGGGACTAAAGCCGCTGACGGTCGCTATCCTGTGTCCAGGCGGGCATCTGATCGCACTACAGCGCGCTGACGGTGCCTCCACCCTTCGTCCCCAGATCGCCATCGGCAAGGCCTCAGGGGCTCTGGCATTGGGTATCAGCTCAAGAGCCATAGCGGAGATGGCAGCAGAAAGACCCAGCTTTGTCGCCTCGCTTGGCTCCATAGCCCCTGGGGGGATCATCCCGGCAGCGGGCGGTGTGATCATCAGAAACGATCAGGGCGCGGTGCTCGGTGCCGTCGGTATAACCGGTGATACATCGGACCAGGACGAGGCCTGCGCCCTGGCTGGCATCACAGCCGCAGGCCT
>JBFZCB010000045.1:0-4039 GCA_041308165.1 Caulobacterales bacterium | reverse complement strand
GCCTAATGGCCGGGCTCTTGGCCTATCCGATCCTGATGCTGCTGTCTGAGCGGTCACTTAAGGTCCGGGGGGCCTTCTGGATGGGCTGGCTGGCGGGCTTTGCCTACTTCCTGATCAGCTGCTGGTGGGTCGCCGAGGCCTTTTTTGTCAATCCGGCACAGGCCTGGATGGCACCGTTTGCAGCCAGCCTCCTGCCAGCCGGACTTGGACTGTTCTGGGGGGCGGCTACGGCTCTCTACCGGCGTTTGCGGCCACGCGGCGTCCTTCGCTTTCTGGTCTTTGCGGCCCTGTTCAGCAGTCTCGAATGGTTGCGGGGCCATGTGCTGACCGGTTTTCCGTGGAACCCTGCTGGTGCGACCTGGATAGCGGGATCCGCCATGTCCCAGTTTGCCTCAGTGGGCGGGGTCTACGGCCTGGGTCTTTTGACGGTTGTGGCCGTGTCGTCTTTGGCCATCCTGCCCGGCCGAGAGGTTCGCTGGCAGCGGATTGGTGTTGCTCTTGGCGGGATGGGCGTCCTGGCGGGTCTGTTTATTTTTGGAACCTTGCGTCTGGCCGACAGTCGGGTCGAGCCGTCCGGTACGATCGTGCGTCTGGTTCAGGCCAATATCGCCCAGGAGACCAAGTGGACGCCCGAGGCCTATCAGTCGATTGTGGATCGCTATGTCGGCCTTACCGCTCAGGGACCTTCGCCAGACACAGCCAGGCGTCCTGACATCATCGTCTGGCCGGAAGGGGCTCTACCGGCCAGTGCCAACACGGTCTTTGGGGCTGGGTCGACGGATGCGGTTGCGATTTCCGAGGCGCTCCAGCCAGGTCAGATCCTTCTGATAGGCCTTGCCCGTGGAGAGCCTTCTGCGCGGGCAGGGGAGCCGGACCTCTATTACAACAGCCTGTTTGCCCTGGTCGATGAGGGTGGGCCGGGCCTCAGAATAGCGGGTGTTTACGACAAGCATCGGCTGGTACCCTTTGGTGAGTATCTGCCACTGGGCGGGCTGATGAGCGCTGTCGGTATCCGCAGCCTTGTGCACATGCCCTCAGATTTTACGGCCGGACCCAGACCCGGGCCTCTGGTCCTGCCCGGTCGACCTAGGGTTCAGCCCCTGATCTGTTACGAGAGCCTCTTTCCAGGCTTTACGCCGGGCGCAGGCCAGCGTCCGGAGTGGATCGTCAATGTCTCCAATGACGCCTGGTTCGGCGCAACCTCTGGCCCGCTCCAGCATCTGAACCTGGCCTCATATCGTGCCATTGAAACCGGTCTTGCCGTGGCCAGGGCTACACCAACCGGGGTCTCGGCCATGATCGATCCCTGGGGACGCGTTGTCGCAGGTGAACGCCTGGGATCGGGGGAGGGCGGCGTCATTGACGCCAGTCTTCCACGACCGGCTCCAGCGACCCCTTATGGTCGCTTTGGGGACATCCTGTTTGCGGTGCTGCTGGGACTGATGTTTGTGCCGGTCCTGCCGCTCCGGAAACCGCGTTTCAGGGCCTGAGGCCTCTGACCATCACCGTTTGCGCAATTTTATTCGCGCCTGTACCAATCTGGGACCGATCGAACTTCGTATATCAACCGTTGTTATCAGATATGAAGTTGTGAGCGCTCACATCGAATATCCAGATACCGGAAATTGGTGAACTCTGTTCGTTGCAAATATCCT
Organism: Caulobacterales bacterium; assembly: GCA_041308165.1. GTDB lineage: Bacteria > Pseudomonadota > Alphaproteobacteria > Caulobacterales > Caulobacteraceae > Brevundimonas. The sequence continues at coordinate 2,384 of JBFZCB010000045.1, read as the reverse complement.
ATCGCGGCGAGCGTATTGGCCGTACAGGTCCGAAAAGGTTTTATAAAATATAGCTTTGACAAAGCTAAGGCAGGATACGAAAATGACGATTACTGTCGTTTCGGTTCAGAAACGGAAGTTGCTGCAGCAGGGCATTGACCGACAGGGTCAGGTGTCGATGTCGCAGGGATAGCTGAAGGACAGTGGCCTATACGAACCGCCGACGGCGGATTTTCTGATGCTCTAGCTGATCGTGGGGACGGCGAAGACCAATGGTTAAATGCTTGAATGAAGACGGGCCGCATCCGGTAGACCGGCATGTGGGAAGACGGGTCAGCGAAAAGCGGATCGGACTTGGACACAACCAGAGCGATCTGGGTCGGGCCCTTGGCCTGACCTTCCAGCAGATTCAGAAATACGAGAAGGGCGCCAACCGTATCTCGGCATCCAAGCTTTGGGACATTGCCTGCTTCTTCAAGGTCGATGTCGGCTATTTCTTCGAAGGTCTTTCGCCTGAAATGGCCAACCTCGAGGACGGCCAAGCCCTGGACAATGACTATCCCTCGACCCGCTGCACGATTGAGATCGCAAGGATTGCACCAAGACTGTCCGGTCGACAGCAAAAGCTGGCCTTGGAGCTCCTGCGTGAAATGCAGGACCGGCCCGATGGAGTGCGCGTCGGCCTTAAGGACTCGACTTCCGAGACCCTGGGGTCTGCCTTTCTGTAACGACCTGGCCGGAGGATCCGCCCCGGCGGTGGATCCTTAAGCCGTTTGAGAATCTCGAGCCTGCATCAACAGGTACCGAGATATCGACGGACTGCGCCCAGAGGTTTAGGAAAGCGACATGACCCAAGCGCACCTGGCGTCCCGAAAAATCCTCCTGATCGTGGGCGGTGGCATAGCCGCCTATAAGTCTCTGGAGCTTGTCCGGCTCATCCGAAAGGCGGGTGGAGAGGTGAGGGCCGTCCTGACCCAGGCCGGAAGCGAGTTTGTCACGCCCCTGTCTTTGGCCGCCCTGACGGGCCATCCGGTTCGCCAGACGCTGTTCATGCCCGATGATGAGACATCGATGGGTCACATAGAGCTTTCGCGCTGGGCGGATCTGATTGTTGTGGCGCCCGCTACAGCCGGTCTGATTGCCAAGGCTGCGAACGGTCTCGCCGATGACCTGGCGTCTACGACACTTCTGGCGACCGACAAGGGCGTGCTGCTGGCCCCTGCCATGAATGTGAGGATGTGGAACCATCCTGCGGTACAGGCCAATGTCGAACGGCTTAAGGCCTTCCCCGGGTTCCATGCCATGTCCCTGGTCGGTCCGGACGATGGGGAAATGGCCTGCGGGGAATATGGTCCGGGTCGCATGGCCGAGCCCCAGGCCATTCTTGAAGCCATGACAGGCCTTCTTTCGGGCCCCCAGGGGCGGCCGCTTTCGGGAAGACGGGCGGTTGTCACGGCCGGTCCGACCTTCGAAGCGATCGATCCTGTTCGCGGTCTCACCAACCGGTCAAGCGGCAAGCAGGGCTATGCCATTGCTTCGGCCCTTGCGGATCTGGGTGCCGATGTGACGCTGGTCTCGGGCCCAACCCATCTGTCGGCTCCACCTGGCGTGCGCCGGGTCTGCGTTGAGAGTGCCGTAGAGATGCAGGCAGCAACGCAGGCCGCCTTGCCGGTGGATGTTGCGGTCCTCAGCGCAGCCGTTGCTGACTGGCGGGTCGACACGGTTGCCGGCGGAAAGATCAAGAAGGGCCCCGGCGGGCCTCCGTCCCTTGCCCTGATCGAGAACCCCGACATTCTGGCCGGAATTGCCGCACCGGGTCAGAGACGTCCCAAGCTCGTTATCGGCTTTGCCGCCGAAACCTCGGACCTTGAGGCGAATGCCCGATCCAAGCTCTCCAGGAAGGGGTGCGACTGGATCGTAGGCAATGACGTGACGGCTGACGTCTTTGGGTCCGACGCCAATGCGGTTCTCCTGGTGAGCCGCGAGGGCACCGAGGTGTGGCCGCGTCAGTCAAAGGCCGAGATCGCACGCACCCTCAGTGCCCGAATAGCCACCCACCTGAGCTGAAGGCTGAACCTCCAGATGACGACGCTTCGTATCCGCCTGCTTGCCCACGCCGAAGGACTGGCCCTGCCCGCCTATGAGACGCCGGGCTCGGCGGGTATGGATCTGAGGGCCGCGGTACCAGAGGCCGAACCGGTTACCCTGGCCCCCGGGGCTCGCGGGTTGATCCCGACCGGTCTGACGATGGCCCTTGAGCCGGGCTGGGAAGCCCAGGTCCGGCCCCGCTCCGGCCTTGCTCTCAAGCACGGCATTACCTGCCTGAACTCACCCGGCACCATCGACAGTGACTATCGAGGGGAGGTGGGTGTGATCCTGGTGAATCTGGGCCAGGAGCCCTTTGT
>JBFZCB010000044.1:0-3383 GCA_041308165.1 Caulobacterales bacterium | reverse complement strand
CCATGAGTGCAATCTCTGTGTCGGCGATCTTTGAGGAGGCTGACGAGTTCCTAGAGGGTGCGGACCAGCAGGTTGTTGACCTCTGGAAGTGGCACCTTGCTGAAGAGTATGAGCATCGGGCAGTGATGCATGATGTCTTTCATGCCCTCTATGGCCGCAACCCCATCAGCTGTTATTTTTGGCGCATCTACGGCTTCTTCTATGCCGTTCGCCATATCGGAACCTTTGCCAACAATGCTGCTGACGTGCTCCTTGCCAAGGACAGGCAAGGTCTGTCGCCCGAGGCGCTGGCACTCTCAATTGCAAATGAGAAACGGGCCAAGGCTGCGCTCGCGCGTCCAGCCCTTCCCCTGCTGCTGCAAATCCTCTCGCCTTTCTACAAGCCGGCAAAGCGCAAGCCCCCGCGCGGGGTGGAGGCCTATCTCGGTCCATCCTATCCTGGCCCTGCGCCCCTCGCGACAGCGGCTTGAAAACCTCTCGCTTATGGGGCGAGGAACTTGAGACAAGGTCGCCGTCTCCTCCGGTGGATAGGCCGGATTGTTCTGGCGACCCTGGGCCTCATCGTGATGGCCTCGGTGGCTGTGACCGCCTATCTCTATTGGCAGTCCAGAACGACACCAGACACGTCCGGTGACTATGTTGCCCTGGGCAGTTCGTTCGCGGCGGGGATCGGACTTGGACGGCGTTCACCTGGGAGCCCCCTTCAGTGCCTGCGATCTGAAGGCGGCTATCCGAGCCTGGTGGCTCGCCGGACGGGTCTGAAACTTGTCGACATGACCTGTTCGGGATCAACGACGCAGCACGTGCTCGAGGGCGGTCAGTTGATGCTGGGGGCACAGATCGAGGCGATCGGTCCCCAAACCCGTCTGGTAACCCTGACGACGGGCGGCAATGATCTGGGGTTCGTCGGTGACCTGATGGCCGGATCCGGCAGATTGGGAGCCGTCGGGGGTTGGCTGCATGGGCCGATCAGGCCTGCGTCAGAGCGCCCCTATGACCGGGTCGCTAGTAATCTGTCAGAGATCATCAGTCGTATCAGAGCCAAGGCCCCGCAGGCCGCAATCCTTGTGATCAGCTATCCGCGGATCTTGCCCGAGGCGGGCATCTGTCCCGAGCTCGGTCTCACAAAGGGGCAGGCGGATACGGGACGGGACGTTGCGCAGCGCCTGGCCCTGCTTACCCAGCTGACAGCTCGGAACAGCGGGGCCGCCTATGTCGACATGGACACGACCAGTCTTGGCCATGACGCCTGTTCCGATCAGCCCTGGGTCAATGGTTCCCGGCCCCAGACCGGCACCGCCTTTCATCCGAACGCTCGGGGTGCCACTGCCGTCGCCGAGGCGGTCATGGCAGCCTGGGACCCCCTCAGTTCATCCAGCGGCCGCCGTTGATGATCAGGGTCTGGCCGGTAACATAGCCTGCTCCGCCACTGGCAAAGTAGCTGACCGCATGAGCGATGTCGTCCGGCTCTCCCAGCACACCAAGCGGTGTTTCTGAAATGGCCTTTTCGATGAACTCTCGGGGTAACTGCTCCATGGCTCGGGTCCGGATGTAGCCGGGGGCAATGGCATTGACGGTGACCTTGAAGGGGGCAAGCTCGCGGGCCAAAGAGCGTGTGAAGCCGATCACGCCCGCCTTGGCAGCGGCATAGGCCGCAGAGGATTTGCTGCCGATAAAGGCCGAATCCGAGGCCATGTTGATGATGCGGCCAAAGCCGCGCTCGCGCATTCCGGGCACGACCAGTCTGGTGGCATCCATGGTGCTTTTAAGGCAGATGTCGACCATGAAGTCAGCCAGTTCGGCTCGCGCCTCCCAGAAGGGAGCAGCCTTTTCGCGCGCGCTCTGGCCGACATTATTGACCAGTATGTCGATGGGACCCAGACGGGAGGCGGCCTCGCCGAAGGCGGAGGCCATGGCTTCGCGATCGAGCATGTCGGTGGCAAGCGCGACTGGGCGGCAGCCGAGCGCTTCGATCTCTGCAGCGACGGCGCTGATCCCGTCGCCATCAATATCCACCAGGGCGATGTCGGCCCCGTCCCGAGCAAGGCGAAGGGCGATCGCTCGCCCAATGCCCTGCGCAGAACCCGTGACCAGGGCCACACGGGCTTTGCCCTGTGCGGCCGAAAGCGTCATGAGCGGAAGCTGGGCTTGCGCTTCTCAACGAAGGCCGTGGTGGCCTCGCGATGATCATTCAGGCGACTTGAAACGGTCTCCAGCGCGAAACCGGCATCAATGGAGGAGGCAAACAGCTGACGAAGTCCGATGTTGAGGACGTGCTTGGTAAAGGTGATGGACTGGAGCGCGCCATTGTTCAGTTTGTCGACAATGCGGGTCACTTCCCCATCAAGCTCTGCCTCGGTGGTGACCTTGGCAATGAGACCCATGGCCTGGGCCTCGCGCGCGCCCACAAGGTCCCCGGTCATGAGGAAGTATTTGGCCTGAGCGAGGCCGATACTGCTTGGCCAGATGATGGCCCCTCCATCGCCTGCAACCAGTCCCACCTTGACGTGCGGATCACCAAACCGGGCGTTCTCGGAGGCGACGACGATGTCGCTGAACAGGGCCAGTGTGGCTCCGAGGCCGACAGCATCTCCCTGAACCCGCGCCACAATCGGCTTGTCACAGTCGGTCATGGACTGAAGGATACGCTTGCCGTTCTTGCAGCCAACGACAAAGTTATTGATGTTGTCCAGACCTGCCTGCATGCCCGCGAGATCTCCACCCGCGCAGAAGGACTTGCCTTCAGCGGTAAGGACGACCACCCGCACGGCCGGGTCCCGGTCCGCTTCCCAGACAATGCGGGTAAGGGCTTCATCCATCTCGGGGAGACTGGCGGGTCTCATATCCGGATTGTTGAGCGAGACCGTCAGGACATTGTCTGTCAGATCCAGCTTGAGGCTGTCGGGATACTTGGAAAAATCGATCGCTGAGCCCTGAGTGTCGTAGGATGCAGTCATGGTCGGTGCCTTTCGGTTCATATCTTAAATGGAAATGCGGGATCCGGCATGGCCGGTCCTCTCAAACGCTGTCGGCTACACCCAGAAGGCAGGTTGCCTGACTGGACAGGGTGCCGCCGTTGCCGTGAGCCAGGGCAATAGTGGCGTCCTTCACCTGTCGGTCTCCGGCCTCGCCGCGCAGCTGACGGATGCTTTCAACCAGGGTAAACAGGCCGTACATGCCGGGGTGGCAAAATGACAGTCCACCTCCATTGGTGTTGACCGGCAAGCTCCCCCCTGGCGCTATGGCTCCACTGGCAACGAACGGCCCGCCTTCGCCCTTGGAGCAGAATCCAAGGTCTTCGAGGAACAGGATCGTGTTGATGGTAAAGGCATCATAGAGGTTCGCGACATCCACATCGGCAGGCGCCAGACCCGCCTGAGCAA
>JBFZCB010000043.1:0-2650 GCA_041308165.1 Caulobacterales bacterium | reverse complement strand
TCCTGCGCAGATGACAAGGATTGGTCAGGCTGTCATTGCCGGGGAAACCCAAGAGCAGTTGCCAGGATACAGATCATGACCGTGTCGCCCGAGCAGGCTGTGCGCTATGACGTCCATCAAGACGTCGCCGTGCTGACCATAGACTTCCCCCCCGTCAATGCGCTCGGGGAGCCCATGCGGACAGGGCTTGCCCAGCGGATGGCTCAGGCGCAGGCTGATGCCAATGTGGCTGCTATCGTCATCGTGGGCCACAATGACCGCTTTGTAGCAGGTGCCGATATCCGTGAGTTCGGCAAGCCGAGGTCTGGCCCCACCCTTCACGAACTCATCGAGACACTGGAGACTTCCGCCAAGCCTGTGGTCTGCGCGATTGACGGACATGCATTGGGTGGGGGCCTTGAGCTGGCCTTGGGCGCGCCGTTCAGGGTGGCCGCTAGCCGCGCCAAGGTCGGGCTTCCTGAGGTCAATCTGGGGCTTCTGCCGGGTGCGGGTGGAACCCAGCGTCTGACGCGGATTGCCGGCCCGCAGATCGCCCTTGATCTCATCCTGGGCGGGACGCATATCTCAGCGGCCAAAGCCCTGGCCCTTGGGCTCGTGGATGAGGTAACCGAAGGCAACGTGACCAAGGCTGCGATCGCCTTTGCCCGCGCCCAGGCCGGTGTCGGTGGGCCCTATCCCAAGGCGATCGATCGCACGGACAAGGTCCAGGGAGTTGATCCCGCCATTTTCGAATCCGTACGCAAGGCCAATGCCAAGAAGTGGGCGGGTATGGTGGCTCCCTTCAAGATCGTGGAGTGTATCGAAGCCGCCTGCAGACTATCGCCACGCGAGGGCCTGGCTTTTGAGCAGGAGGCTTTTTCGGTCTGCCTTGAGGCACCAAGCCGGGCCGCTCAGGTCCATCTCTTTTTTGCGGAAAGACAGGCTGCCAAGGTTGACGGGCTATCACCTGGCGTTCGCCCCAGGTCCATTTCCAAGGTCGGTGTCATTGGTGCCGGGACGATGGGAGGCGGCATTGCCATGAGCTGTGTCAGCGCCGGCCTGCCTGTCGTGCTCTTGGATGCCAGTCAATCTGGACTGGACGCAGGTATGGACAAGGTGCGTTCCAACTATGCCATATCTGTCCAGCGCGGGTCTCGCACTCAGGAGCAGGTCGACCGTTCGATCGGACTGATTAAGCCGTCGCTCGCCTATGAGGACCTCGCCGACTGCGACCTCGTGATCGAGGCCGTCTTCGAGAATATGGAGATCAAGAAAGAGATCTTCACCAAGCTCGACCTGCTGATGAAGCCCGGGGCCGTTCTGGCCTCAAATACCTCCGCCTTGAGTATTGATGCGATCGCTTCTGTCACGGGCCGGCCGGGAGATGTGATCGGCACGCATTTCTTCTCGCCGGCCAACGTCATGAAGCTCTGCGAAGTCGTCCGGGGGGACCTGGCTTCCGAAGAGACGATTGCTACAGCCATGGCCTTTGCCAAGCAGATCAGCAAGGTTCCGGTCCTGGCAGGGAACTGCGAGGGCTTTATCGGTAATCGCATCCTCAAGACCTACGGCACCGAGGCCGACATCCTGCTTGAAGATGGAGCGACGCCCTGGGGCATCGATCAGGCCTTGAAGGGTTTCGGGTTCCCGATGGGGCTCTATCTTATGCGCGACATGTCGGGGCTGGATGTCGGCTACCGCATGCGCCAGGCCCGTATTGAGGCGGGGGCTGTGGACCCCGCATCGCCTGACTATCCCCATCGTCTCTGGGATCTGATCGTCGAAGCGGGCCGCTATGGTCAGAAGACGGGAGCGGGGTACTACAAGTATGAGGGACGAGACGCGTCACCGGATCCCGAGATCGAGGCCATGCTGGCGGAAATCGCCTCTGCCAAGGGTATCGAGCGCCAGGCCTTCAGCGACGAGCAGATCGTCAACCGGATCCTTGCGGCCATGGTCAACGAGGGCGCGCGTATCCTGGAAGAGGGTTTTGCCCAGAGGGCCAGCGACATCGATGTGACCTATGTATTCGGCTACGGGTTTCCGAAGTATAGAGGCGGGCCAATGTTCTGGGCCCAGCAGATGGGGTTGGACAAGGTTCTTGAGATTATCCGCGCCAACCACGCCAAATACGGCGATCGCTGGAAGCCGGCTGCGCTCCTGGTGCAGCGGGTGGCGGGTGGCCAGGGCTGGGATGGGAAGCCGTTGGGCTGAGACAGGTCCGGCGCCTTGTCGATGGACAGGATCGGCGGGGCTCATGTAACAGGACCCGATGATAGCGACGGCTTCCATGGAGACCGGCCTCGAGCAGGGGCCGGTCCCTCTTTACTATCAACTCGAGCAGCGCCTGCGCGAGCGTATCGTCGGGGCTGAGCTCGAGCCTGGAGCGCCGCTGCCCACTGAGGATCGGATCTGCCTGGAATACGGTGTCAGCCGGATCACGGTCAGGCGGGCTCTGGAAAGTCTGCAACGACAGGGTCTAATCGAGCGTCGGCGTGGCGTTGGCTCCTTCGTTGCCAACAGACCGACAGGAATCAACAGTCGGCTGACGGGGTCACTGAACGAGTTTCTCTCTGTGGCCGGCACCCTCTCGATCCAGTTCATTTCCCTTGAGGAATGTGAGCCCCCGGCAGAGGTTCGAAGAACGCTGGCCCTGGGCCAGGATGAGACG
>JBFZCB010000042.1:0-9767 GCA_041308165.1 Caulobacterales bacterium | reverse complement strand
CATCGGTGGCAGGTCAGATGAAGAAGACTGCGTGAAAGACTTGCTTGGCCCGGCCACAGAGGCGGCGGTAATCGATATTGGCTCGAACTCCGTTCGCCTGGTGCTCTATCGCCTGGATGGCAGGGCCATCTGGACCGTGTTCAATGAAAAGGTACTCGCAGGCCTCGGGCGAGACCTTCCCACGACGGGTCGCCTCTCGGCCAGCGGCGTGGAGATGGCTCTAACGGCACTGCGCCGTTTCTCTGCCGTTCTGGAAGGTGTCAGACCGGCCTATGCCTTTGTTGCCGCGACAGCCGCCGTCCGGGAAGCGGCCGACGGACCCGAGTTTTGTGCACGAGCCGCCGCCGAAACCGGCCTCCATGTCCGCGTTCTTTCCGGCGAGGAAGAGGCAAAGTATGCCGCACTGGGTGTCATCGCCGGAGATCCTACGGCACAGGGCGTAGCGGCAGATATGGGCGGCTCAAGCCTTGAGCTTATTCGCATCGGTGAGCCGCAACTGAAGCCAGGGGTCACCCTTCCCTTGGGCCCCTTCAGCCTGGCTGAGCCCACAGGCTTCGATGCAGCTCGGCTCAAGGCACGGATAGCGACGCTGCTGGCGACAGCCGGGGATGATTTTTCCACGCGAACCCTGCACGCTGTAGGTGGGGGTTGGCGCGCCCTGGCCCAGGTGCACATGGCCCAAAGCGACTACCCACTGCGCATCGTTCACCAGTATTCGATGAGCGCTGCCGATGCCCGGGATCTGGCAAGGCTCGTCGCGCACCAATCCAGTGCTTCTCTTGATAGATTCCCAGGGGTTTCAAAAAAGCGAGCTGAAACGCTTCCCTATGCCGCTCTCGTCCTGGAAGGACTGATTGAGCACCTGGGTCTCAAGACCATCCAGTTCTCGGCATGGGGTCTCAGGGAGGGGCTCCTGTTCGAGGCGCTCGACGCTGCCGGCCCGCTTGAAGATCCCCTTCTAGCAGGCACAAGCGCACTTGGTTTGCGCCAGGGCGTCTCGCCTCTTCTTCCTCCAGCCCTGAACGCCTGGCTGGACGACGTTATTTCGGAAATGCCGGTCGCTTTTGGTCCCGAGCGCGACAGCATACTGGCCAATGCCGCCTGCAGATTGGCAGATCTCGGCGCACGACTGCACCCCGATCACCGCCTTGAACTGGTCTACGACCAGGTCTTGCGGGCACCGATCGCGGGCCAGACGCATGCCGAGCGCGCCTTTCTGGGTGCCGTCATGAATGCTCGCTATGGAGGCAGTGGGGCAACTCCAAAGCCCGCAGTCTTTCATCGCCTGCTGGACGAAAGTGCTCGCGCCCGCGCGCGCGCGCTGGGATTGGCGATCCGTCTTGGATGCGACCTCTCGGGGCGCTCACCACAGCTCTTGGCGAACGCCGCGATCCGCGTAAGGGGATCCACTCTCACTCTCACAGCGTCTGACGGCTACGCAGATGTACTTCTAGGCGAGCAGACCCGTCGGCGAGGGCGCGCTCTCGCCGAGGCCATGGGCCTCAAGCTTGAAATCCAGGGCTAGACCAAGAACCGCACCACAGCGCGGCTGAAGCGAAACCACGCTTTTGCCCTTCGACCCAAAGCCATGCCTGCAGCCAACCGCTGTCAACTAGGCTGCCAAATGCCCGGGCTCCATTCATAGGCACCGTCACCGCCTGAAGCCGAGGCAAGGCCAAGACCTAGCCCTCTATCTCCACGACCTCGACGCGGGGTCCATTAAGAACAAGGGCGATTTCACCGCGTTTCAGCTTGAGCGCATCCTCACCAAACAATTGACGACGCCAGCCCGTCAAAGCCTCGACAGACGCATTGTCACTGAGCGCAATTTTCTCAAGGTCTGCCACAGTCGCGATCAGCTTTGAGGCAACGCCAGCATTGTCACTTTTTGCTTTCAGCAGCACTTTCAGCAACTCGACCACTGAGGCCGGAGCTGGCTGGTTGTGGGCTGGCCGGTCCAGCCGAGGTGCGTGCGCCTCCGGGTCGGCCAATACGCGTTTCAGTTCATCAATCAGATCTAGCCCGAGGCGTGATCCACCGAACCCCTTGGGTACAGATCGAAGGCGGTTGAAGGCTTCAACATCTGTCGGGGACTGAGCGGCAATCTCATCAATGGCATCATCCTTCAGAATGCGACCACGCGGCTGGTCCCGTTCCTGGGCTGCACGTTCACGCCAGACAGCTGTCGTGCGGAAGGCGGCAAGATACTTTGCCGAATATTTCTTTGGCTTCAATCGTTTCCAGGCATTTTCTGGAGTCGTGTCATAAAGCGCAGGATCGACCAGATCTTCCATTTCAGTCGTGACCCAGTCCAGCCGTCCCTCTCTGGACAGCCTGTCACGCAGCTTTGGATAGAGTGCAGCAAGATGCGTCACGTCTCCGATGGCGTAGGTAAGCTGAGCTTCGGAGAGTGGCCTGCGTGACCAGTCAGTAAACCGGCTGCCCTTGTCCAGATCGATCTTCAGCATCTGTCTCACAATGGAGTCATAGCTGACCTGGTCACCGAACCCGGCGGCCATGGCTGCGACCTGGGTATCGAACATCGGCTTTGGCATTGCGCCAAGTTTGACGAAAATTTCCGTATCCTGCCGAGCTGCATGAAATACCTTCACGACCGCCGGATCGCGCAGGATGTCCAGGAAGGGCGTCAGGTCCAGGCCCTCTGCCAGCGGATCGATGATAGCCTCATCCGTCGGCGTCGCCGCCTGGATCAGACACAGCTTTGGCCAGTAGGTTGTTTCGCGCATGAACTCCGTGTCCACGGCCAGAAAGGGCGAACGGGCAACACGGGCACAGAATTCAGCAAGTGCGTCATTGGTGGTTATCGGCGTCATTTGGATGCTATAGCCCCGCGCAACCGGTTTGTGGCAAGAGCCGCAACACAATTCTGCTTTGATTCCTAAACTCAGCCCAAGGTCCGTGACCCATGAGCGACAGCACCGACCCGCGCCAAGAGGCAGATCACAGCCTGGGCATGACCTATGCTGACGCAGGCGTCGATATCGATGCTGGCGACCAGTTGGTGGACGCCATCAAGCCTTTGGCCAGGTCTACAGCCAGGGCAGGCTCTGAACCCTCCCTTGGCGGTTTTGGGGCCCTGTTCGATCTGAAAGCCGCCGGCTTTATCGATCCCCTGATTGTTGCGACCACAGATGGGGTAGGCACAAAGCTAAAGATTGCCATCGAAACCGGAAGGCATGACGGAGTTGGCATCGATCTGGTGGCCATGTGCGTCAACGACCTTCTGGCACAGGGGGCCGAGCCGCTCCTGTTTTTGGATTACTATGCGACAGGCAAGCTCGAAATCGATGCTGCCCGTCGGGTCGTCGCGGGCATTGCTGAGGGTTGCCGCCAGGCAGGCTGCGCCCTGGTCGGTGGAGAAACGGCTGAGATGCCCGGAATGTATGCCGGTGGCGATTACGATCTGGCCGGGTTCTCTCTCGGGGCTGTCGAGCGCGGGCATGCCCTGCCCTACCTCGATCGCCAGTCGCCAGGAGACCTGATCATTGGCATCGGTTCGTCCGGGCCGCATTCAAACGGCTATTCGCTTATTCGCAAGGTGGTCGAAAGGTCCGGTCTGGCCTGGGGCGACGATGCGCCTTTCGCCCGTGGGCGATCTCTCGCCCAGGCTCTCATGGAGCCTACGCGCATCTATATCAAACCGGTTCTCCCGCTCATGAAGGCCGGACTCATCAAGGGAGCCGCCCATATCACCGGTGGCGGCCTGATCGAGAATCCCCCACGCGGCATCGCCACGGGGCTGCAGGCGGAATTTGACTGGCAGTCCTGGCCTCTGCCCCATGTGTTCCAGTGGATCGCTGAGGTTGGCAAGATCTCGGAGGCTGAGATGCGTCGCACGTTTAACTGCGGGGTTGGCTTTATCCTGATCGTATCGCCCGAGAACGCAGAGCCTGTGTTGGAGGCCCTTCTGGAGGCGGGTGAGACCGCCTTCGTCTGTGGCCAGCTTTGCAGTGTCTGATTTCAAAACCTGAGCGGCTCAGTGGGAGCCGATAAGCCGCGAGGGCTCTTGCACACCGAGCTACCCGCTGTCGCGTCAAACACCTGGGCAGGGGGGATGGTTCAGCCCTGCATCTCCCGGCAAGCCTGCCTCCAAAGTCACTCTCGCTAGGTCCAGGACAGATCCATTTTCAGGTTACGCTGATTGAGGGCTGAGTGACCCCAGCAAGGGCCCGTATTCCGTTGAAAGCCATTGGCACCTATGACGTGCGACGGCTTGTCAAGCTGTCCAGGGCTCGCCAAGCCTTTCCCCTTCTCAACCCCCTAGCCCTATTTTGACCTTGTCAGCTGCCAGAAACTGCCGCCGCGTCGCCGTTCTCATTTCGGGAAACGGGTCCAACATGTCTGCACTGATTGAAGCCGGCCGCCTGCCTGGCTCGACCTATGAAGTGGTACTTGTGGTGTCCAACAGACCCGATGCGGCTGGCCTGGATCGCGCACGCTCTGCCGGCATCAAGGCCCTGGCCATTGACCACAGTCTTTATGGCAAGGACCGGGTCGCCCATGAGCGCGCGCTACATGCGGAACTTGAGGCGGCGGCTGTCGAGGTTGTGGCCCTTGCCGGTTATATGCGGTTGCTGACCCCCTGGCTTGTCCAGAAATGGTCTGGCCGCATGCTGAATATACATCCTAGCCTGCTTCCTCTCTATCCTGGTCTGGACACGCATGCGCGAGCGCTTGCCGCAGGCGACACCCATGGCGGATGCACAGTCCACCTCGTTTCAGAGGGCGTCGATGAGGGTCAGATTCTTGCACAGACGCCCGTCACTATTCAGGACGGCGACACGCACAAGACCCTCGGGGCAAGGGTTCTCGACTTTGAACACAGGCTCTACCCCCAGGTGCTCACGGACTTCTGCCGTAACCTCGCCTGAGGCAGGGCCAAGCAAAAAGGGGCCCCGGATCACTCCAGGGCCCCCATTTGATATCATGGCCTGTTCAGGCTCAGCCGACGATCTGATCTTCGGTGAAGAATTGAGCGATCTCCAGGCCCGCATTCTCCAGACTGTCGGATCCATGGACGGAGTTTTCGCCAATCGAAAGTGCGAACAGCTTGCGGATCGTGCCTTCCGCTGCGTCCTTGGGATTGGTCGCGCCCATGACCTCACGGTAGGCGGAGACAGCATTAGGTCCTTCGAGGACCTGAACCACAACCGGCTCGGCCGTCATCTGCTCCACCAGTTCGCCATAGAAGGGGCGCTCGGCATGGACCTCATAGAATTTTTTAGCCTGTTCGGTAGTCAGTTTGACGCGGCGCTGGGCAACAATGCGCAGGCCTGCGCCTTCGATTACGGCATTTACGGAGCCGGTCAGATTACGACGGGTTGCGTCTGGCTTGATAATCGAGAACGTACGTTCGGTCATGGGTGTGACTTCTTGTTTGGGAGTTTCGGGTCGCGGGCTTATAGACGCGCCCTCCCTTCTTTCCAACTGTCTCCATCTTTAAGTTCCTGACACAGGCGCATGCATTGCGATCTGGGTACTGGGCGAGGTGGGGCCCATTCAGCACACGAACGTTCAAATGCTCCAGATCACCGACCTGACGTTCAATGCCTGGGGCCGCAAATTCCTGGTGGATGCTTCGGTCAGCCTGCCACCGGGTGCCAAGGTGGGACTTGTTGGTCGCAACGGCATAGGCAAGTCCACACTGTTCAAACTTATCCTCGGTGAACTCCAGGCCGGTGGCGACGAGATAAGTTTGCCCAAGACCGCTCGGATCGGTTCTGTCGACCAGGAGCATCCTGCGACGCCTGTGTCAGTTATAGACACAATCCTCGAGGCTGATGTCGAGCGCCACGACCTTCTGGGCCGCTTGGAGAATGCCGAGCCTGAAGACATGGGCGAGATATGGGCCCGTCTGATTGAGATAGACGCCGACGCAGCCCCCGCCAGAGCTGCGGAAATCCTTGTTGGCCTCGGCTTTGATCATGAAAACCAGCAGCGCCCCATGTCCGAGTTCTCGGGTGGGTGGCGGATGCGGGTTGCACTCGCGGCAGCCCTGTTCGCTGAGCCGGACATGCTTCTCCTGGATGAACCAACCAACTACCTCGACCTTGAAGGCGCGCTCTGGCTGGAAGCCCGACTGAAGAAGTACCCCCACACGGCACTGATCATTTCCCACGACCGTGAAATGCTCAATGAGGTCTGTACCCACATCCTTCATCTCGCGAACCACACTCTCACCCTCTATACGGGCAACTACGACCAGTTCGAAAAGGCCCGAGCCGAGAAAGCCAGGCTGCAACTTTCGGCGAAGGCCAAACAAGACGCTGAGCGAGCCCACCTGCAGGCCTTCGTGGACAGGTTCAAGGCCAAGGCCTCAAAGGCCGCTCAGGCTCAGTCGCGCATGAAACGACTGGCCAAGATGGAGCCCGTCTCAACAACCATAGAAGAGCGCGTTGCCCCCTTTACCCTGCCCTCTCCGCCTCGCCCTCTAGCCCCACCCCTGATCCGGCTCGAACGGGCCAATGTCGGCTATGAGACCGGACGACCGATCTTGCGCAACCTCAACCTGAGAATGGACCTAGACGATCGCATCGGGCTTTTGGGTGTAAACGGCGCTGGCAAGTCGACATTCGCCAAAATGATCGCCGGGGCTCTCTCTGTCTCTGAAGGTGAACTGCATCGCGACAAGAAGATGCGCGTTGGCTGGTTCCACCAGCATCAGATCGAGGCGATGGATCCCACCGATACTCCGCTGGAGATTATCCGCCGTGCTATGCCTGAGGCGGCCGAAAGCGCCCGTCGTTCAAAGTTGGCCCAGTTCGGCCTGGGCTACGAGAAGCAAGAGACGACTGTGGAAAGTCTCTCAGGAGGTGAGCGCGCCCGGCTTCTCCTGAACATGGTGGCCATGGATGCACCCCATGTTCTTATACTCGACGAGCCGACCAATCACCTCGATATCGACAGTCGAAGGGCACTGCTGGATGCCCTGAACGACTACAATGGGGCCGTTATTCTGATCACCCACGATCGCTCCCTGATGGAAATGGTCGCCGATCGCCTCTGGCTCGCGGCTGACGGCACGGTCAAACCCTATGATGGCGATATGGATGACTACGCCAGATTCGTACTCGAGCGCGCCAGGGCCGCTGCCGTCAAACCCAGCCAGCTCGGCAAGACCGAGACCGTGGCTGCAACCCAGCCAGACAACCGGAACAGAAAAAACGAAAAGAAATCGGGACCCTCGCCCTCTACCTTGCGACACGCTGTGAAGAAGGCTGAAGAAAGGATGTCTCAACTGACAGCCGAGATCGCACGCATTGATGATGATATGGCCAATGCGTCGGTAACAAACCCCAAGGCGCTGGAAGGTCTGACGCGTGCGCGCGCCAAAACCCAGTCCGAATTGGACGCAGCCGAAATGGCCTGGGTGGCGGCCGAGGAAGCCCTTGCTGAAGTGAGCTAGGACGAAAAGAGCCTCAGGATGCGGCCAGATCAACCGATAGACTGTAAAGGGCTTACAGCTGTCACCAGCGCGCACACGATGAACCCTTGACGCTGTAGGCACTGTAGCTGAGTTTCCGGCTTCAGCTTCTTACGGCCTCCCCTTCATGGTCGGCCTTTCCATGCCCATCGCCAAAGGATTGATCGCCTTGTCCAAGCCGTCCCTGCTGTTTGCCAGTCTGTCTGTCCTGTCCCTGGCCCTGGCATCGCCGGCTCTCTCGCAGACGCCCGTACTGACCGACGCTACACAGGCTCCCCTGGCCCTCGCGCGACCCCAGCCCTCGATTCCATCGCCAGTCCAGACGAACTATCCAGGCGTGATACGCTATCATGCCGACATAACTGACCGCGATCGGCGGATCATCAACGTTCGACAGTCAATCCCCGTCCAGGGCCCGGGCCCACTGACCCTTCTCTATCCCAAGTTTCTACCCGGAAATCATGCTGCGACCGGTCCCATCCAGCTCCTGGCAGGCCTGACCATAACCGCAGGCAGGGATCGCATCGAATGGCAGCGAGATACCCTGGACCCCTATGCGTTCCACCTGGAGATTCCACCCAACATTTCCGAAATCGACGTTTCTTTCCAGTGGCTTACACAATCAGACAATGCGAACTGGCGGGTTGTCATGACCCCATCCATGGTGAACCTGCAGTGGGAGAAGGCCATCCTCTACCCCGCAGGCTATGCCGCAACGGGCATCACGGTGGTTCCGACTGTGAGCATGCCAGCCGGGTGGAACTTCGGCGTTGCACTGGATACCGAGACATTCGAAAATGGAACAGTCATCTTCAAGCCCGTTGATCTCTACACCCTCGTTGACAGCCCTATGTTCGCAGGGGCTCACTTTGGACGGTTCAACATCGACCGTGCGCAAGGCAAGGTCCATCTGAACGTCATCGCTGACGAGGCCACACAGGTCGCTCCCACAGAGGCGCACCTGGACCTTTATCGGAACCTTGTCGATCAGACTGACCGGTTATTTGGTGCGCGCCATTTCGACCGCTATGAGTTCCTTTTTGCCCTGACAAGCCAGTTGGGAGGGATAGGCCTGGAGCATCACCGGTCTTCCGAAAATACCGGAGCGCCCGATTTCTTCACAGCCTGGGATCGCAGCGCAGGCAACCGGTCTCTGCTGCCGCATGAGTATGCCCATTCCTGGAACGGAAAGCACATGCGTCCCGCTGACGAACTCACAGCCAACTACAATGTTGCCAGCCAGAATACACTGATGTGGGTCTATGAAGGCCAGACCGAATACTGGGGTGAAGTACTCTCAGCCCGAGCCGGACTTCATACCCAAGAAGAGGCCCTGATCGCCCTGGCTTCGGTTGCCGCCTTCTACGAAAACCAGCCCGGTCGTGAATGGCGGGCCCTTCAGGATACGAACAACCACAATCTCTTGGGGTATAGGGTTCCAGGACAGTGGACATCCTGGATGCGCGGGACGGGCGACTACTACCGCGAAGCCCTACTGATCTGGCTTGATGCCGACACCCTGATTCGTGAGGGCACAGCCGACAGCAAGTCCCTTGATGATTTTGCAAAGGCTTTCTTCGGCAGGAATGACGGGGTTGTTGCACCTGAAGGGTACACGTTTGAAGATCTGGTCGCGGCCCTAAACAGCGTCCACTCCCATGACTGGGCCACATTCCTTCGTACCCGCCTGGATGCTGTTGGACCGTCAGCCCGAGCCCCCCTGGATGGGCTTGAGCGCGGCGGTTATCGCCTGAACTACGTGGACAGCCTGAACCCGACTGAGAAAAGGGTTCAATCGGGATGGGCCACTGACTTCCAGTACTCCCTTGGCTTTTCGCTGTCTGGACCCAACAACCGGATAGGATCCATTAGATGGAACGGGCCCGCCTTTGCGGCCGGTATTGGTGCTGGGTGGGATCTTGTTGCAGTAAACGAAACGGCCGCGACGCCTGAGATCCTGCGTCAGGCTGTTACGGCCGCCAAAGGCAACACAACCCCGATTTCACTTCTGATCAGAAGCGGCTCCAGGTATCGGACCGTCACACTCGCCTACCATGAAGGGCTTCGCTATCCGCGCCTGGAGCGTATCGAGGGTAGACGGGACAGGCTGGGCGAGATCTTCGCAGCCCGGCTCTCTTGAGTGGCAAGCAGGTCACCTGGCCGTGGCTATGGAGCCAGCCCGGCTCGCCGAGTTCCCATCATGTAGAAACGGCCCCCGGATCGCTCCGGGGGCCGTCGTACTAGTCTTTAGTCGTCGGCTAGGTCCCGAAGGGTCCTATTCGATGATCTTGGCGACGACGCCGGCACCCACGGTGCGGCCACC
>JBFZCB010000041.1:0-3809 GCA_041308165.1 Caulobacterales bacterium | reverse complement strand
TCGCTGAATGGCGCCGCACCTACAGCGGACCAGCAGGCCCAGATGGCGGCGGCGATCACTGGTTCTGGCCTGTCCCTGGAACGGTTCAATGCCATCTCGGGCGCCGTATCCCAGGACGACTACCTGAAGGCCCGCCTGGCCTTGGCGGACGTGCGCCGGGCCAACTGATCCTGGCCTTCTCTGGCTCCATGATGCTGCGGCCCTGGTGGTGATTGCCACCAGGGCCGATTGGATTGAGGGGCGATACCCAGGCCGGATGAGACACCTGTTCGCATCCATCGTGACGAAACCGGACTTGATGCATCCACCCCCGGGCATGGCGCGTATTAGCCGTACCGCATTTCCCTGCTGCGGCTGAAAGCCTCGCGCCCCATGCCATCACCTGTCCTGTCCCATCTGCCGACAGCCGTTGCGGCGCCAGACCTGTCTGTGGAGCGGGCCGGCCTGGAGTTGGCCCTCCTGGAGCTGGCCTGGCTGCAGCGGGGGTGTCGGGATAAATTTCGCCGACTTGACGGCCCCGGTGAAACCGCCGTCGCTGTGGAGCGGTCATGAGGCCCCGCCCGGATCCGGTAGGACCTGGCCAGGAAAGCGTCTGGGCCTATCCGCGCCCAGCCATTGCCGAGCCCACATCCTCCAATGTCGCGATCGAACATGTCGGGATCCCGCTCGCGGCAACCCGCTCTGCGATCCGGACCCTGGAGACCAGTCATCCCCCCAGCTACTATTTTCCCCCATCGGACTTGGCCATCAGCTACCTCAGACGGGCAGGTGGAGGATCATTCTGTGAGTGGAAGGGATCGGCCGTCTATTGGGATGTTGTGATCGGTGATCGGGTCCTTGAGCGGGTGGGCTGGAGCTATCCGAACCCGACCCCGGCCTTTGCCAGTCTGAAGGATCATATAGCCTTCTATGCGGCCCCTTTTGACCGGTGCACGGTGGATGGCGAGATCGTCACACCGCAGGCCGGCGGCTTCTACGGGGGTTGGATAACATCGAGACTTGCCGGTCCCTTCAAGGGTGGCCCGGGTACGCAAGGGTGGTAGGTCCATGAGCCCCAGAGACTTCAGTGGACGCGGGCGCAGCGTCCCGCGGGGGCGTCTTTCCCGGTTTGGTCAGTTTGGTCGGCTGGCGGGAACTGTTGCGGGCGGAATGATCGCCGAGGGGGCCCGGCGTCTTGCGGACGGAGAGCGCCCCCACCTGCGTGACTTGCTCCTGACCCCCTCCAATGTGGGCAGGATCGCCGACCGGCTCTCCCACTTGCGGGGGGCGGCCATGAAACTGGGTCAGATGATCTCCATGGATGCGGGCGACATGCTGCCGGCCGAGCTGACCGAGATCATGTCCAGGCTGCGGGACAATGCCCAGCATATGCCGCCCTTGCAGCTTCAGCGGGTCCTGGCGCGCGAATGGGGAACGAACTGGCGTCTAAAGTTCGAGAGCTTCGATCTACGTCCGATTGCAGCGGCCTCGATTGGCCAGGTTCACCGGGCGGTGACACGTGACGGGCGGATCCTTGCCATCAAGGTTCAGTATCCTGGAGTTCGTGAGAGCATCGATGCCGATGTCGATAATGTCGCCACGCTCCTTCGCATGTCTGGAGCCCTGCCAGCCCACCTCGACATCACCCCCCTCCTGGCCGAGGCCAAGGTCCAGCTGGCCGAAGAGGCCGACTACGAGCGAGAGGGCCGCCAGATGACGCACTTTGGCGAGCTCCTCGCTGACTGGCCTGATGTTATCGTGCCAAAGCTCGATACCGGTCTGACAACGCCGAACGTTCTGGCCATGACCTATCTTGAAGGGCGTCCTATCGAGAGCCTGGAGACGGCTCCGCAGGCTTCACGCGATGCGGCCATGCAGACGTTGATTGCCCTGGTTCTGCGCGAACTGTTCGAGTTCGGGGTGATGCAGACCGATCCCAACTTCGCCAACTATCGCATACAGCCCGACACAGGCCGGCTGATCCTTCTCGACTTTGGTGCCGCTCGGCCGGTCAATCCTTCGACGGCCGAAGGTTACAGGCGGCTGCTGAACGCAGGCCTTGCTGCAGACAGGACGGCCGTACGACAAGCGGCCCTGGAGGCGGGCTTCATGGGCACCGAGGTGCTCAATCGTCATAGTGGACGCGTGGACCGGATGATCGATGTGATCATGGGCGAGCTGAACCGACCGGGCCTGTTCGACTTTGGAGATCGTCGCTTCGTGGGAGCCCTGCGTGACCAGGGTATGGAGATCGCAGCCGACTCTCGATCTTGGCATATGCCTCCGGCCGACATCCTGTTCGTCCAGAGAAAGATCAGTGGCACGGCGCTTTTGGCCGCTCGCCTCAAGGCGAGAGTGGATATCAGGACCCTTGTGACCCCCTGGTTGAAGACTGTGGGCTGACGAACATCCCTCCAGAGCCGGGTGGCATCGTAGCTTTTGCCGCAGCCAAGGTCTCTGGATTGCAATCGAACAGCCTTCACAGGCGGGGTCTTGGTCCCTGTCCAGTCAGAGCAGGGCGAAGACATGAATCCTGAGACGAGAGTCCACAGAAATGTCCATAAAAACAGGATATTGTATCGTCTGAAGTCTCTGTGTTCCGTGTCTCTGCAGACCCAAGCGCCCATTGATCTTCGATAAGCCTCACCGATGTTATCATCGGCGAAGCTTATCGATCTAAATAAGAACAATCCATTTGTTGTATGCCCACATTTGGCTCCATCATTCTCCCAACGCGCTCGCACAAAAACAGCGAGGCCATGGGAGGTCACAATGAACAAGGCAGCTTGGATGAGCGCCGCTGCGCTCGCCGCACTTCTGGGCGTCTCGACGCCTGCATTCGCCCAGAGTGTTTCTGGTCAGGGCAATACCGATCCGAGACAGGACCAGTTCGACGAGGTTGACGAAATCGTGGTCACGGCCCGTCAGCGCGGTGAGGCCCTGACGGACGTTCCTGTTGCGGTATCCGTAGCAACGGCTGAGCAGCTTGAGCGGGACCAGGTGTTCAACCTGGTCGACCTTCAACGGACCACGCCGGCCCTGGAGGTCAGCTCCAGCTTTGGGGGCAACATCAATGGTGGTGCCGGTCTTCGTGGCATCCGGACACAGGCCTTCAACCCCAGTGTATCTCCCTCGGTTGCCCTGGTTGTCGATCAGGCCGCCTCTGGCAACGTGACCTTTCCCATCCTGCATGACCTGGCCCAGGTCGAGGTCCTGCGTGGCCCTCAGGGAACCTTGTTTGGCCAGGGTGCGTCTGCGGGTGTCGTCAGTGTGACCACCAGAGCTCCCAGGCTTGACAGTTTCGGGGCGAACTTTGGCATCGACTATGCCGACAATGGAACGGCCGGATCTGAAAACACGGATATCGTCGCCCGGGCCGGGGTGAACATTCCCCTCGGATCCATGGCCGCTCTGCGGGTTTCCGGGATCTTCAAGGAAATCGACGGCCTTCGCACCAACGCCTTTCTTAATCTGGATGACCGGGCCCGTGAGTTCGCCGTTCGTGGTCGCCTGCTCTATGTTCCGACCGACCGGATCACCGTCCACCTGATCGGTGACTATGGTGAAACAGACGAAGATGGCGTCAATTTCTTCGGTCAGGTCCTGGCCCCGCAAAGTACACGGCCATTCGGACCTCCAGGCAGCACGCTTGGGCAGTTTTCCCAGAATAACTTTAACGCCTGCGGTGTCACCGCCAATCTGATTACGACCCGTGCGCGCTACTTCTGCGAAGATGTGCAGTCGAAGGAAAACAGTGCCGCATTGAGCCTGACCGGTGTGGTTCAGGCCGAGGTGTCGGATAGAATCTCGTTGACTTCAGTGACCTCCTA
>JBFZCB010000040.1:0-27129 GCA_041308165.1 Caulobacterales bacterium | reverse complement strand
ATAAAAGATGGACAGGGCCCAATAGGCGATAGCGAAACCTAAACTGCGCATTCAGCTCCCGATCCGACGACGGAGCGTGCAATCAGGCTGCAGCCTTTGGCTTCATACGCTCGGCATTCGTGACCCGATCACGACCATCATTCTTGGACACATAGAGGGCTGCGTCTGAGCGATCCAAGAGCTGTGATCCGCTTTCTCCAGGATGGCGCTGCGCCAGACCTGCAGAGATTGTTACAGCGCCGAGTTCATCGTCAGTTGAACGACGACGCAAGGCACGGGATCCAACTTCCTGGCGGATCGCATCAAGCGCGCTCTCGACGCTGGCTGCTGTCTCCCCAGGGAAGATGATTGCGAACTCTTCGCCGCCGTAGCGTGCCGCTAGCCTTGGGTGCTTGGAAATCCGTCCGATAACGCTGGCGACATAACGAAGGACCTGATCGCCTGTCTGGTGGCCCCATGTATCGTTGAAGCGTTTGAAATGGTCGATATCAAGAATGGCCAGGGCCATCGGGGTATTGTCCCGTTCCGACGCATCGCAGGCGCGCAGAAGCTCCTCGTCGAAGGCCTTCCGATTGGCTAGGTTGGTCAGGGCGTCGGTCATAGCATCCCGCCGAACCTGTTCCAGGTGCTCTCTCAGTCGGGCCACTTCCCGGGTCGAGGATTCAAGCCTGGCTTCGAGTGTCGCATTTTCGCGCTGGACCTGGGTCGTCGCGCTGGCCAAGCCTGACACGACCTCGCGCAGAGTATCGGCTCGATCCGCCTTCTGGATGTTAGCGGAGGCATCGGCCAGGGTTTCGCCATAGACCATCTGTGACTGTTTGGCCTGAGCAATTGCCGAGGCCACACTTGTCAGTTCACGGTTCAGAACGGCGCCTGCGTCTCGTATCTCTTCGGACAGTTTACCGCGGGGCAGAAACTCGGCTGCCAGCATTTCTGCCGTGCCGTCTGTGAAGGCCTCGCGGGCGTTCATCAGGCGCGTCATTTCTTGACCGAGGGCGCTCTCGGGATTCCCGACATAGTGAAGCCATAGCTCGTAGTTCAATGGCGTCGGCCACACACCTGCGACTTCCATGGCTTCCATGGCCCGTCTGGCCAGTGAGAAAGCTTCGGGTCCGCGCAGTGTAGATTCGACTTCAGAAGACATTCGGTGATCCCAATGACGCAACTTAGCACCAATCAAGGGTCACAATACTCGGGGTTCTGTAACGCCAGGTTAAACCGTAGATAGAAATCCTTCTGATCCGCGTTGCGACGAATGCCGGATTCAGCGGGTAAATGAAACCGGACGCAGCAGGAAGGCTGGGGTATCAGCTCCAAACGCGTTACCTTCCCGAACGGCTTCAGGCGTGGGTTCCGAACGGGTCGCTGAGCTGCGTTGCGATTGGCGAAGTTGCGGTTCGCGCCCAGGGCGTGCCGCCACCGATGCCGCGGCCTCAGGCCGGGTTGATGTTTCATTGACATCAGGAGCCGTCGGCAAAGCGCTCACATCTGAGATAGTATCGTGCTTGCGGGGGCCGCGCTTGCTGCGTGTGCGGCGTGGTGAAGTCGTGGCCTCGACCCCTTCCAAAAGACCCGGAGCAGGCTCGAGCTCTGCTGTAGCCTTGACTGGCAATACTGGGTCAGCCGAGAGGCTTGGAGCCGCGCTCCTGGGGGGACGCCTTGAGCTGGCCTGATTGCCCCAGTCAATATCGAGGACAAGTTCCTCAGGGGCCATCTTTATGAGCTTGAGAACCTTGTCCAAGCCCTTGTCGTCAGAAGGCGTGACAATCATGAACGTCTGTCCGAGTTTGCCTGCCCGACCGGTTCGCCCGATACGGTGAACATAATCGTCAGCGTGATGAGACACGTCATAGTTGAAAACATGGCTGACATCCGGAATGTCGAGGCCGCGAGCGGCTACGTCGGAGGCAACAAGTATCTTCAGTTCCCCCGAACGGAAGGATGCTAGCGTTTTGGTGCGAAGGGACTGATCAAGATCACCATGGATCGGTGCGGCGTCAAACCCATGTTTCTTGAGAGATTTTGCGACAACATCGACTTCAGTCTTGCGATTGCAAAACACGATCCCATTCTTCACGTCGGGTCGGCCAACAAGGGCTCTTAAGGCTTCGCGCTTGGACTTGGGGTCGCCTGAAGGAATCCGGACCAGGTATTGCGTGATCGTCTCAGCGGTCATTGCCGGACGCGACGCCTCGATCCGTGTGGGATCCTTGAGGAACTGCGTAGTCAGCCGGGTAATCTCCGGAGGCATGGTCGCAGAGAAGAAAAGGGTTTGGCGCTTTGGAGGGGTGAGTTTGAAGATGCGTTCGATCTCGGGAAAGAAGCCCATGTCGAGCATCCGGTCCGCTTCGTCCACCACCATCAGCTCGACGCCGTTCAGCATCATCTTCCCACGCTCGAACAGGTCCAGAAGACGTCCTGGCGTTGCTATCAGGACGTCGACACCCTTGTTGAGTGCTGCCACCTGGTCACCCATTGAGACGCCGCCAATCAGCAGAACCCAAGTAAGCTTGGTGCCCTTTGCGTACTTTTCAAATGATGAGGCGACCTGATCCGCCAGTTCGCGGGTGGGAGCCAGAACCAAGGCTCTGGGCATACGGGCCCGGGCCCGACCGGTGGACAGTCTGTCGATCAGGGGCAGGGTGAAGGCCGCTGTCTTGCCGGTACCGGTCTGGGCAATCCCCAGGACATCACGACCTGCAAGGGCTACAGGGATGGCTTGGGCCTGGATCGGTGTGGCTGTTGTATAGCCGGTCTCTGCGACCGCCTTTAGGGTCGTGGGCGAAAGGCCCAGTTGTGCGAACTCTGTCATGGATCCTTGAGGACGAATGGTATCCCCGCCATGGGGATGCGTGCGATGCGCGGAACCGCCCCTCTATGGGCGAGCGGGCGGCGCGGATTCGCCAGACCTGTCCCGAACTTGGCCTGCTTATAGAAAACCTCACGGTTTAGTCAAGTATTACGCAGGGCCTGCGCTTCAGCTCTCTGTTTGCGGGGCTCAGATCGGCGACCCTATGCCGCCTTGGTCTGGGCGGGGAAAGTTCCGGAAGCGTCCTGACTGAAGGTTCGATAGGATCGGCGGTTTAAATCCGCTGTCTGGCGGGGAAGCCTTGCTCTGGTCTGCCAAGGCTAAACTTTCCTCCAGTGCCCCAATCTTGTGCTGCAACCTGTGTTGAACACTGACCTTCTCACGACCGCACGATGACGAGGGAAACTCTGTTCCCTAGAGATCCAGGTCGGCCACGGCGAAACGCGCATTGTCCTGGATGAACCGGAAACGTGCCTCGGCCTTCTTACCCATCAGACGCTCAACGAGGTCTTCTATGTCTTCTTCAGAGGCGGGTAGGGTCACTCGGGCGAGGGTACGTTTCCTCGGATCCATGGTGGTCTCCTTCAACTGCGAGGCCATCATTTCTCCAAGTCCCTTGAACCGCCCGATCTCAACCTTCTTGCCCTTGAATGTGGAGGCCATAAGTTCGTCGCGGTGGGCGTCGTCGCGCGCATATTCAGAAAGGGCGCCTGCCGAGATTCGGTAAAGGGGCGGCAGAGCCATGAAGAGCCTGCCCTGGCGGATGACTTCTGGCATGGCACGATAGAAGAAGGTGATCAAAAGCGCAGCAATATGGGCGCCGTCGACGTCGGCATCGGTCATGATGATGATCCGTTCATAACGAAGATCATCAATGTTGAAGCGAGGGCCTGGAATAACGCCAAGCGCTAGGGTGAGATCAGACAGTTCGATGTTCTGGCGAAGTTTGTCGGCCGTCGCAGAGGCCACGTTCAGTATCTTGCCCCGCAGCGGAAGAATGGCCTGGACGGTTCGATCACGAGCCTGTTTGGCAGATCCTCCAGCAGAATCCCCCTCGACGATGAAAAGCTCTGTCCCGTCGGACGACTGGCGTGAACAGTCCGAGAGCTTTCCAGGCAAACGCAACTTGCGCGTCGCTGCAGCACGCTGGACTTCCTTGTCCTTGCGCCTGCGAAGTCGGTCCTCGGCCCTGTCTATCACGAAGCCGAGCAGGGTATTGGCCTGCTTGGGGCTCTCGGTCAGCCAGTGATCGAGCGGGTCTCGGAGCAACTGCTCCACCAGTCGGGCCCCTTCAGGCGATGACAGCCTGTCCTTGGTCTGGCCCTGGAACTCGGGATTGCGAATGAAGACAGAGATCATCGCACCGGCATTGGCGATGACATCCTCAGCGGTAATCAGCCCAGCCCGCTTTTCACTGGTAAGCTCGCCATAGGATTTGAGCCCCTTTACGAGGGCGGCTCTAAACCCGGCTTCGTGTGTTCCGCCATCGGGTGTGGACACTGTATTGCAATAGGACTGAACGAACCCGTCTGCCTCGCCGAACCCTATCGGAGACCAGGCAACGGCCCATTCGACTGCCCCAGCCTCACCCTTGCGTTCTACCCGGCCGGTGAAGGCGGGTGTTACCGTCTCAAGCTCACCAATACGCTCGGACAGGGCATCAGCAAGGCCGCCTGGAAAATGCAGCGTGGCTTCACTGGGGGTCGTATCGGTGATGCGTTCGGCTGCACACGTCCACTTAATCTCGACACCCCGAAAGAGATAAGCCTTCGAACGTGCCATGCGAAACAGTCGCGCCGGCTTGAATGCAGCTCCGGTACCGAAGATCTCAGCATCAGGGTGGAAGCGAATCTGCGTGCCCCGCTTTTTTGAAGGCTGAAGCTGTTGAATCGGTCCCTGAGGCAGCCCCCTGCTGAAGGATTGCCTCCATTCAAACCCGTCGCGCCAGACTGTGACGTCGAGGCTATCGGACAGGGCGTTGACGACCGAAACACCAACACCATGCAGACCGCCTGAAGTTTCATAGGCCTTGCCTGAGAACTTCCCGCCCGAATGGAGCACAGTCATGACCACTTCAAGAGCCGACTTGCCCGGATGTTTGGGGTGGGGGTCAACGGGTATGCCACGCCCATCGTCACGAACGGTCAGGACACCCCGGGCATCGAGGTCTACCCAGATGAACTTGGCGTGTTTGGCCACGGCTTCGTCCATGGCGTTGTCGAGCACTTCTGCGAACAGATGGTGCATGGCCCGTTCATCCGTGCCGCCGATATACATGCCTGGACGCTTGCGAACAGGCTCCAGCCCCTCGAGGACTTCGATCGAGGACGCAGAATACCCCCCAGGCGAAAGGGTTGAAGGCTGCATACCTGGAGCTGGCTTGTGAGCCGTCGATGCTGTTGCGGGCAGGGCAGCCGCAAGTGCAGGCGCGGGCTCAGGCACAGGTTTAGACCCCGATGCCGGCTGATCAGGTTCAGGTGCGTCGTCGAACAGTGAGGGGGTAGCGGGCAGGACCATGTCCATAGCTTGAGGCGATTCGGGTTGGCGTCAGGTAGCCCTCGCGCTTCGAACGATCAAGCGCTGCGTCTGTGCCCGGTCGCTGCTGGCGCGGATCGGGCAAGAAGCTTCTGGCCAAAGCCGCCAGGAGAAGCGTCCAGGGCAGGTTCGCATTTGTCAGAAGGACACTCTCCGACAAGCTCAAAAGCAGAAAGACCGCAAAATAGGCAAGGCTGAAGTAGCCTTCGCGGGCTCCAGCGCCATTGATGCGCAAGATCAGAACCACAAAAGTAATAAGCATGGCGAATCCGACCAGGATGGCCCCTGGCCAGCCCAGTTGGATGAGGAGGTCGATCCAGCCATTGTGGGCAGAGGGAACAGGCCACTGGGTTTCCGCTCGAATCCAGTCGGCGGGGACAGAAGTGCGTCCCCAAAAGGCCTGATACCCGAAACCGGTCCACGGCCGTTCGGCGACCTTGCGCATCAAGGCTTCCCAGATATCTGTGCGACCGGTCAGTGACGGGTCTTTACCCAGGGCGGTGAGAATGAGGGCTGGCTCGGTGATCACGAAATAGATCACCAGCGCGGTAACGACCACGCCCATCCAGAGACAGACAACGGTGAAAGCCGCTCCCCCTCGGCGCATTGACCACAGCGCACCGATGATCCCGATCCCAAGTATCATACAGAGCAGAGAGGTCTTGGACTGGGTTGCAAGGACCAGAACACTGCAGACCATCAGCGTCAGGCCGGACACGATCATCGGGCCATTGATCCTCTGGTTGTCTGCTGAAGCCAGGTTGGCGGCGGCAGCCAGCACAGCCGCAACCATTACCACGCCCATCTGGTTTTTCTCATACCAAAGCCCGCGCCAGTTTCCCGCATTCTCAAACTGGTGAATGCCGATACTGGGGAAGCCGAAAACCATCACCAGACTGCCAAGGCCCATGACCAGGCCTGAGACGGTCAGTATCCTGGGGAGCTGCGGGCCCTTGAAAGCGGCACCAAGATAGAGGGCAAAGACACTCGACATAGCCAGG
This sequence comes from Caulobacterales bacterium, assembly GCA_041308165.1. GTDB lineage: Bacteria > Pseudomonadota > Alphaproteobacteria > Caulobacterales > Caulobacteraceae > Brevundimonas. Next base: position 20,784 of record JBFZCB010000040.1, on the reverse strand, counting down.
GCAATGGAGCGGCGGGTCGTCAAACCCGGATCAATGGACCAGTATTTCGAGGCAAAGGCATGCACCACCATGATGCCCAGAAGCAGAAAGGCCGGCCAGGCGCGCCAGATCCGGTCTGCTCTCACGAGCAGGAGCAAAAACGTTGCCGCATAGACCGGCAGCCACACCAGTCGAAGCGCGGGCGTCTCATCCTGCGTCGGTGCGAGTACTGGGCCGACCAGTGCGCCGGTCAGTAGTACAATGATGGCAACGACTGTTGCCTGCTCCCACAAGGGTGGGGCCGGTTCTTCGGACACGGGCTCGGGACGTGCGTATGACACGGCCCCATTATGAGCGCGGCCGCTTAAGGAAGCGTTGGGACGGGCATCAGAAATACAAAGCCAAGGGCCATTGTGGTGACGTCGCGATCTGCGTTGACGCCTTGGGAAGGTTTGCCTCACCCGTTCTTGAGCGGGATCGGCCTGTGATTGTGAGATAGCCCAAGGCGGCATCCGCAAAAGGTCTTCATGGCTGAAGACCTAGCCAGCCTTCTCCACGAACGTATCGATCACGCGCTTTTCTCCGGCCTTTTCAAAGTCTATCAGAAGCTTGTTACCCTCGATGATCCGGACCGATCCGTAGCCAAACTTCTGGTGAAAAACGCGTTCACCCTTGTGCCATCCGGATCCCGTAGCTGGATTTGCCGTCGCAACCAGACGCCCTTCATCCTTGATGAGGGTATTTCGAGCCTGACCCGATCGGCTGGGAAGCTCCGCTGTATAGGACTGGGCTCGTTTCCAACCGGGTGAACTATAACCAGAACCGAAAGAAGGCGTGTCATCCCAGCGTGACCGGGTGTCCTTCATGCCTTGTGAGGCTCCGTAATAGCCCGTGTCGGACTGGGCTTCGACATGGTCCAGAGACAGTTCATCAACGAAGCGACTGGGCAACTGACTTGTCCAGCGGCCATAGACCAGTCTGTTGGCGGCAAACGAGATCCGGGCGTCAAGCTTGGCCCTGGTGACGCCGACATAGGCAAGGCGACGTTCCTCCTCCAGTCCCTTTTCACCCTTCTCATCTATACTGCGCTGAGAGGGGAAGACGCCTTCCTCCCAGCCTGGCAGGAAGACAAGAGGAAACTCCAACCCCTTGGCTCCATGCAGGGTCATAATCTGGACGGCATCTTCGCCAGCATCGCCGCGATCCAGATCCATGACCAGAGAGACGTGCTCGAGGTATGACTGCAGGGTATCAAACTGCTGCATCGACTGGGTAAGTTCCTTGAGATTATCCAATCGGGTCTGTCCGGAAGTCCGGTCAGCCTTCTGCATGTCCGTATATCCGCTTTCCTCCAGTAGGGTCTCGGTCAGCTCGCCATGGGGCAGGTGGGCGGCCATCGTGCTCCATCGGTCGATGTCGCGGACAAAGAGGGACAAGGCTGTGCGCGTGCGCGCCTGCAACTCGTCTGTTCCAATCAGCTCGCGTACCGCAGACATCGCGGGAATACCCCGTGAACGGGCTATGTGGAGTATTTTCTGGACAGACGTATCGCCTATGCCGCGCTTGGGTACATTGATGATCCTCTCGAATGCGAGGTCATCGGCTTCAGACTGAATTAGTCGCAGATAGGCATGGGCATCACGAATCTCCGCACGTTCGAAAAATCTCGGTCCACCGATGACCTTGTACGGTATGGCCAACATGAGGAAGCGTTCCTCGAAAGCGCGCATCTGAAACGAGGCACGCACCAGTATGGCCATATCTTTGTAAGCCGTTCCGCCGCGACGGGCCGATTCAACATCTTCAGCGATCAGTCGGGCTTCAGCCTCACCGTCCCAGACCCCTCGGACACGGACCTTTTCGCCACCGTCAGCCTGTGTCCAAAGGGTCTTGCCCAGTCGGTCACGATTGGCCGCAATGAGACTGGAGGCGGCTCCGAGGATGTGTTTGGTCGACCTGTAATTCCGCTCAAGCCTTACGACCTTGGCACCGGGAAAATCCCGTTCGAACCTGAGGATGTTATCAACTTCAGCGCCACGCCAGCCATAGATGGACTGGTCATCGTCTCCAACGCAGCAAACGTTGCCGGTAGACGATGTTAGCAGGCGTAGCCACAGATACTGGGCTACGTTCGTGTCCTGATATTCGTCAACGAGAATGTAGCGAAACCTTCTGCGATAGTCTTCGGCAAGTTCGCTATGCCTGGATAGGATAGTCAGGTTGTGCAGCAAGAGATCGCCAAAATCGCAGGCATTGAGCGTGGCCAGTCGCTGTTGGTAAGCAGCATAGAGCGCCTGGCCTTTGCCGTTCGCGAAGTCCTCTCCCGAAGGGAGCCGATCAGGGGTCCAGCCACGGTTCTTCCAGTGATCGATCAGTCCAGCCAGTGACTTTGGGGTCCAGCGTTTTGTGTCGATGTTGGCAGCCTCGAGCAGTTGCTTCAAAAGCCGTTCCTGATCATCGGTATCGAGAATGGTGAAGCTGGCTTTCAGGCCAACAAGCTCCGCATGCCGCCGCAGGATCTGAGCGGCCACGGAGTGAAAGGTGCCAAGCCAGCGCAGGCCTTCTGCTGATGGCCCCATGAGCGCTGTTATCCGCTCGCGCATCTCGCGGGCAGCCTTGTTCGTAAAGGTGACGACCAGGAGTTCCCAGGGGCGTGCGCGGCCTGTCTCCAGAATATGCGCCAGTCGTGTGGTGAGCACACGTGTCTTACCCGTCCCGGCACCGGCTAGCACGAGGACCGGACCCTCTGTTGTCTCTACCGCCTCGCGCTGTTCAGTGTTCAATCCGGCCATATGAGCGCTGACGGTGCCGGTCCCATCGGACGGCCCCCGGGCACGGGCGAGTTCGGAAATGCGGGGTGCGGGCAGATCAGACACAGTCATCTAGCTTTGACAGGAGGTGGCGGAAACGGACCGCTCGGGAATCGTAGAACATATGTAGCACACGGCCGTAGAAACGAGCGCGGATATGGCGGGTCCTGGGCCCCTTTTGCGGACTGTTGCGGCCTAGGCAATCGGTACGGCGAGATACAGTTTGGGATCGCAGTTTGATGGCGATTGAAATCGGGCAGATTGTCGGCGTCCAACTGTGAAGGTTTCAGAGCGTCAGGTCGGGGGTCTATAGCGACCTAGGGCCCAGTCCAGAGCCAGCAGACGACAGGCTGATGCAAGCGGACGGCGACCGCGGCCCTTATCGATCCATGACAGCATGCCTGCCTGACTAAGTTCGCGTTCCGAAGCTATGAGGTCGATGATCGCCCAGAACTCCGGCTCAAGCGCGACGGATGTCGCATGGCCAGCCAGGGAGACAGAGCGCTTTTTCAAACCGTTCACGTCGACATCCTCAACTGAGAGCACCGCGATCGATCCGCGGCAGGCAAGACATATTAATCTGAAGTCCGGCCTTCCGACACTCTCACGCCCGCTGATCCTTAACGCCTGCCATAAACGCATTTCACCCTGACTGCTCTGCGGTGTTGGTCTTGCCGTGGTGGCCAATGACACGGGGTACAAAGATCCTTATGACGTCGCGTCCCTGTTCGCATGGCCCAAATGTGACCTTTGGGACGGCACCGCCCGAATCCCCTCAAGAGCCTGCTAGGCTCTGTCGACACTCTGAAAGAACGAACTTGCCGTCATCTGGGTCGGATCCCGTCCAAGCACCACCTGCCATGAGCCGCAATGTTGCGGTCGCTTCGGTTGCCGCCTGCGCCCTCATCTGGGGGACCACCTGGTTTGCCATCACCTTTCAGCTGGGCAGCGTTGATCCCGTCGTTTCTGTCATCTGGAGATTTGCAATCGCTTCAGCCGTGCTTTTTGGCATCTGTCTGGCGACGCGTCGTTCGCTGAGGCTTCGCCGCGGCCAGCATTTGGCGGCCCTGGGGCAGGGGGCGTTTGCCTTCGCCCTTAGCTATCTGTGCGTCTATGTGGCTGAAGAGAGGGTGACATCCGGTGTGGTTGCCGTGGCCTTCGCCTCCATGGCTTTGATGAACCTGGTTCTGTTTCGTCTGGCTATTGGTCAGAGGGCCGAAAGGCTGGTCTGGATTGGGGCTGGACTGGGAGCCATTGGCGTATTGGTCCTGACCGGCGGAGAGCTGGCAGGCGCAAGGCTGGGGCCACAGGCCGGATCAGGGATCGCGCTGGCCGTGCTCGCGGCTGCAGCCTCTACAGTAGCCAACTTCTTCGCCTGGCGCGGCCAGCAGATGGGTGCGATGGTCCTGCCGTCCACGGCGTGGGCAATGGCCTATGGGACGGTCTTGTTGATACCGGTCGCTCTTCTTACCGGGGTTGAATGGCAACTTGAACTTTCCGCCGCCTACCTGGTCTCTTTAGTCTATCTGGCTGTTTTTGGTTCGGTGCTGGCTTTTGTGCTCTACTTCTCACTTGCACGTTCTAGAGGCTTTACGCTCGCGAGTTACATTGGGGCGCTGACGCCGCTGATTGCCATGCTCGTGTCGGTCTTGTTTGAAGGGGCACGCTTTGGCTGGCCAGCAGGTTTAGGCCTCATACTCGTGGTCGCCGGTCAGATCCTGATTGTACGGGCACCTGCGGGTCAGAGTTAGTTCCAGCTCAGTCCTCACTCAGTTTGGATCCGTCCAGATTACGAGCCTCCCGTTCGAATTGATCCTTGATCGACGCTTTTTCCGCACGCGAGCGTCCAAAGACGACGCGATTTTCAATAGCCTTGCTTTTGGCGGCCTTCTTCTCACGCGCCTTGCGTTCTCGGTTCAGATTGATGATCTCGACCAGGGGAGGCCTCCTTCAAAGGATCGGCTTGCGGGAAGAACTGCCAGACAGATCCGCCAGGCTCCAGAGAACGACCGGAGAAGTCAAACTAGGCCTTTTCAGGGGATCTGCGGGACGTCTTGGGCAGCGAGTAGGGGAGCGGGACGTCCAGAAGGGCTTACCGCCGACCAGGCTTCGCCGTTGGCGGCCCTAGCCTTGCCGATATTGAACATGACTTCCATCGCCTGGGGGTCAAACCTCAGTGCAGATGCGGTCAGACTGTCCGGTATCGCAGTCATTGACATTTGCATGCCATTTCTGGACGCAAAAGCTGCGGTTGCAGCAAGTGATAGCCGCAGGGAAGACTTGGTCATGGTGTCAAACGTCCGGGCCAGGATGCCGTCGAGACGGCCAGGGGTTACACTGTTTGTCCTTCCAACCTGCCCATTCACAATTACATAGACAGCGCCCTGCGAGCGACGGCTTTGGGGATTGCTCCAAAGAAGAAGGTCTTCTGGTATCGCCAAAAAGGGTGTGTTCACGCTGCCATCAACGTGCATGGACTGCATGACGTCACCTTCTGCGGTTAATCCGGCAATCAGCACGGGCGGGAAAATGCCCGGAATACTCGCCGAGGCCAAAAGCACGTCCCGAAACAGGATCATGGATGCCATTTGCCCACCGGCTTGCCCGGCCTGGACAGCGATCAGTCCCATGTCCCAGATGACGGTTTCCTGGGTGTCTAGGTTCGTAGTCGCGACCAGGAGTTTGCGACCCTTGGCATGTTCGGTTGCGATCTCACTTAGGAGTTCTGGCGTTACGCTCGCATCAATCAGGGCGCGCAGTTCGCTGGAGTTGAATAGGCTGGGACCTCGAAATGCAGACAGGGTTCTGGCACTGAGCAGGCCGCTTGTACCACCTCCGACGTAGGCCAGGCGTAACGCATCGTCCCAGGCCGGGCCGAGGAAGGCGAATGGAGCCGCCAGTGCACCCGTGCTCACACCCGTGACCATATCAAAAACGGGTCTGTCGCCGCGTTCGGTCCATCCGACCACGACCCCGGCACCATAGGCACCATTTGCGCCGCCGCCAGACAGGGCCAGGATCGAGAGAGGACGAGAAGCGTTGCCCAGCCTGGCCTGGATGTCTGCCGTAAAGGCTTCGAGCTTTGTGATGTCGTTCGCACTGATGCGTGGATCAGCGACGCGGGTGATTGTCTCGGGTGCGATCTGAAGTGGCACACCCGGACGCTCTATTGTCCCACATCCACCAAGAGCCAGAATGGCCGTCAGTATCAGAAGGCTCAGTTTGTTTCGAAAGATCATGCCGCGGCCTGTCGGGTGTCGACGCCATCGTCGCTCTTGTGCTCTTCCTATGACAGAACTGTGGAATGCAAACAGGCTTTATTGGCCTGTGGGTGTTCTGGCGGTGCAATGATCAAATAACGCTGGTCATGGACGATCGGTTGCACGTGAAGTTGTAAACACCATTTTTCAGCAGGGGTCTGGCATCGATGAAGGCTGGCCAGGGTGGCTCTTTGAACGACGAGTTCAGCCTCGTCGGTTCTGGACGAGGCAAAGACAAGCCACAGGATTGTCTGTTGCAACCCGCCTATCGCCCTAGACTTGAAAGCGGGCGCCGACCGATGCCAAGTCACTAGCTTGGCTTTCAACACTTGGGCAGGTGCGTAAGTGCCGAGCGAACATGCTCATCCAGGCGAGATCATTTTTTCCGGTCTAACCGCCTCGTCGAACTCCGCGTCGGTCAGGAAGCCCGCCCCGACGGTTTCTTCACGCAAAGTCGTGCCGTTCCTATGTGCTGTCTTGGCGATCTTGGCACAGGTGTCATAGCCCAGTTTCTCGTTCAGGGCGGTTACCAGCATGAGCGAGTTGTTCAGTCCGCGTGCAATATTATCCACGCGTGGCTCTATGCCCACCACACAGTTGTCCGTGAAGCTGATGACGGCATCACTGAGCAGGCGAACAGACTGAAGGAAGTTGTAGGCCATAACTGGGTTGAAAACATTCAACTCAAAATGACCCTGGGATCCGGCAAATGTCACGGCAGCGTGATTACCAAACACCTGCACGCAGACCTGTGTGAGGGCTTCGCACTGGGTAGGGTTTACCTTGCCCGGCATGATTGATGAGCCAGGTTCGTTTTCGGGCAGGGCGAGCTCGCCGAGGCCAGAGCGGGGCCCTGAGCCGAGAAAACGGATGTCATTTGCAATCTTGAACAGTGAGGCTGCAACCGTATTGATCGCACCATGGCTGAAGACCATGGCGTCGTGTGCAGCCAGTGCCTCAAACTTGTTCGGGGCCGTGGTAAAGGCCAGCCCTGTGATCGCAGCAATACGGGCGGCAACCTTTTCAGCAAATCCAACGGGTGCGTTCAAACCCGTGCCTACAGCGGTACCGCCCTGAGCAAGTTCCATGAGCTTGGGAAGGGTAAGTTCAATGCGCTCAATTCCATTGGCAATCTGCTGCGCGTAGCCACCGAACTCCTGTCCGAGCGTCAAGGGTGTTGCGTCCTGGGTATGGGTTCGTCCGATCTTGATGATATGGGCCCAGGCCTGAGACTTGGCGCTCAGGCTGGCATGAAGATGCTTCAGAGCCGGGATAAGATCAGTGACCACCTGCTCGGCACAGGCGATATGCATGGCCGTTGGGTAGGTGTCATTCGACGACTGGCTCATGTTCACATGATCATTGGGGTGAACCGGCTTCTTCGAACCCATCTCTCCACCCAGCATTTCAATCGCGCGATTTGAAATGACCTCATTGGCATTCATGTTGGACTGGGTCCCTGATCCAGTCTGCCAGACGACAAGCGGAAAGTGATCGTTCAGCCTGCCTTCGATCACTTCATTGGCGGCATTGACGATTGCATCCGCAAGCGATGGATCAAGCTTTCCGAGGTCGCGGTTGGTCTCGGCCGCAGCGCGTTTGACGATACCGAGCGCGCGAATCACGGGCAGGGGCTGCCGCTCCCAACCGATCTTGAAGTTTCCCAGAGATCTTTGCGCCTGCGCCCCCCAGTAACGGTCTGAGGCGACCTCGATGGGGCCGAAAGTGTCGGTTTCGATGCGGACGTCGGTCATGTCGCAGTCTGCTCTCTGTGGCGTAGCGAAGGAATGCGCAGGCGTGTAGCACGTGATCCATGAGGTACAAGACGCAGGCAACAAAACCCGGATCAAGGCCATGACGACCGATTGGACAGGGACGGGCAAGGTGCGGGCTCGTGAGATGGCAGATTGCGTCGAAATCACCATTGATGGGCTGACGACGCAGGCGAAATACTACAAGCCTCTGATCTATGAGTTCATGCGCAAGGAATGGTCATCGCGGCCGTCCTGGGGCGACTATGTCGTCGAAATCGCAATGGAACATGTGGGCGAGCCGCCCACACTCGATCTCGATAATCTCGCCAAGGCCGTGCTTGACGCGATCAAGGGCTATCTCTTTCACGATGATGCTCAGGTCGCACGACTTGTAGTCGAGCGGTTCGAGGGTGAACGCGAACGGATCACGATAAGATGCCACCCCAGGACTTCGCGCCTAAGGGCCGAGGATGCCGTGGCGGGCCGCACCGGCCCCTGGAGGCAGGAATGAACAGAGAGGACCTGGCGGTCTATTTCTTGCGGAACTGATCCAGAGACACGACCTTTGGCCCATCGTCAGGACCACTTTCGGAAGGTGTCTCCCCGCTGGGGCGAGGTTCGGACTTCATCTCAACCACTGGCTCGGCTTCAATCTCGGGGGGATCAAATACGAGCTCGTAGTTGACGCCCGGATCGGCAAAACGCGTTACAGCCTCATAGGGTACGGTCAGGACCTTTGGCATCCCGCCGAACTTGAGCATTACCGAAAAGAGATCGGCTTCGACGGAAAGGTCCCAATACTGATGCTGAAGAACGATGGTCATATCGTCCGGATACCTGGCCACAACATCCGGTGGAAGAATGACCCCCGGCGCGCGCGTCTTGAAGGTGATATAGAGGTGATGCTCACCAGGTAGTCCATCAGGCTGTGCAGCACGCAGCAGGGCGAGCCTAACCACGCCGCGAAGCGCTTCCTGCTCCAGCGTGCCATAATCCATCAGGTCAGCAGGTTCGTCAGCCATCGCATCCTCAAACACTTTCCAAACCTGATAGACGCGTGCGCGAACCTGCGAAAGGTGCCGGGCTTGCAAAAAGCGCACGCCGGAGCAGTTCGTCGCATGAATGGACCCAAACCACAGGACTGATGCAGGAAGGTGGAGGGCTTCTGTTGCCAGGCGCCCTCCGGGCCCCGCCTGAGGATCTGAACCCTCAGGACTTAAGAGTTCGAAATCAACCGAACCGCATTACGCGGCGAGGCGGACTTCTCCAGCGAAGTTATCGTTCGCAGTTACAATATGGCCCGATGCGGTGGGCCAGGACGAGCGAAAGTAATCCTCTTTACACGTCCGTCGATGCTAGTCGGCCCCAAACTCGGCCCGCCGGATAACGCGGGGAGAAATGGTGGAGCCGCCGGGAATCGCACCCGGGTCCGGTCCGCTTATTGCAGGCACGTTTATCGCCATAGTCCGGCCGAGACCGGACACAGGAGATATAGGCCTCCTTAGCCGCAAGTCCAAGGTCCATGTTGGCAAAAGCTCTAGGGAGCCCGCCTTTCCCAGTCAGGTGTTTGATTGCGAAACCAGGTCAGCTGTCGCTTTGCATAGTTTCGGGTTGCCTGTTTCAGTGCATCGAGGGCCTCAGCCTGTGACATCCTGCCTGAAAGGAGACACCCCAACTCTCTAACACCGACGGCCTTCATTGCAGGCAGGTTTGGGTCAAGGCGTCGCGCCAGCAGCGTTCTCACCTCTTCTACCACCTGGTCCTGCATCATCTGATCCACCCGTGCATCGCAGCGCGCATAAAGATGCGAGCGATCAGGCTCCAGCACGAGACCCTGCCAGCAGCCTGGCGTCAGAAGGGGTCGGGTGCTGGCCTGCCAGTCGCTGAGTGCACGCCCACTGTGTTTGAGGACGCTCATGGCGCGCACGAGCCTTTGGCGATCTCCACGCTCAATGGTCTCAGCCGCCCTGGCGTCGAACCGGCTGAGTTGGCTACGAAAGGCTGACTCTCCCAGGTCAAGGTATTCAGCCTCTACCGAGGCGCGAACCTCGGCGGGTACGGCCGGTATCTCTGCAAGGCCTCGCACGAGGGCGCTGAAGTATAGTCCTGTTCCGCCCACAAGGATCACGGGCCTGCCCTTGGCCTCATCGTCAGCTAAGAGAGGCTTTACAGCGCGCCACCATTGGCCGACCGACCAGGCCTCGGCGGCGTCGGCAAGTCCGTAAAGCCTGTGTTCGGCCTGTGCCTCCTCTGCAGGAGAAGGTCGCGCGGTTAGGATACGGAGGTCTGCATAGAGCTGCTGGCTGTCGGCATTTATGATCACCGCATTAGACTGAGCCGCCAGCTTGAGAGCGAGCTCAGACTTACCCGAGGCCGTGGGCCCGGCAATCAGCTGGATCAGAGGCTGGTTCAATTCGGTCTCAGGATACGGACGGATCGGGTAAGGCTTGAGTGAGGACTCGCGAACATCGCCCTTTGGGCGATAGAAGGGCGTCTCTCAGACTGCAAGTTTCTCCCATTGTTCTGACTGGATAAACGCGTGATTGATCGCAGCACTGTCATCACTGTTCTGGATGCAATTGTCGATCCTAAGTCCGGCCAGGGCCTCATGGAATCGGGGCTTGTGCGAGGGCTTACGGTAACCTTTGACCGCGCCGGCTTTGCGCTTGAGGTATCTGCGGCGGATGCAGCCCTATATGCGCCGGTTCGTGATGCTGCTGAGGCGGCGCTGAAAGCCCTGCCAGGCATGAGCCGCGTATCTGTCATTCTGACAGCGGAAGCGCCACTTGAGGCACCCCGACGCAGGACCGCTTCACTGTCTCCTCAGGCCGTGGATCAGGTCCGAAAGAAGGCCCCCGTCGCCACCGATCGTCCCATGCATGTTCTGCGTGTCCTTGCCGTTGCCAGTGGCAAGGGGGGGGTCGGAAAATCGACGGTGTCTGTCAATCTGGCCGTTGCGCTGATGCAGCGAGGGCTTAACGTCGGTATTCTCGATGCTGATGTTCATGGGCCATCGCTGCCAACAATGCTGGGCCTCTCGGGCAAGCCAGAATATCTCGATGGCATGATGGAGCCGCGTCTGAAGTCGGGTCTGAAAGTCATGTCTGTCGGATTCTTGACCGGGGCGGAAGATGCGATGGTCTGGCGAGGACCCATGGCCTCGCAGGCCCTGACCCAGATGCTGACACAGACTCGCTGGGGGAATGCACAGTCACCACTGGACTTCCTGGTTGTAGATCTTCCGCCCGGCACAGGCGATGTTCATCTCACTCTGCTGCAGAAAACACTTGTTGACGGCGCCATAATCGTATCGACGCCTCAGGAGGTTGCCCTGGCCGATGCCCGCCGGGCCTATGCCCTGTTTGAGAAGGTGGGTGTCAGGACCTTGGGACTTGTCGAGAATATGTCCGGCGAGGTTTTCGGGACAGGTGGAGGGGCTTCCGAAGCCAGCCGGCTTGGTATCCCATACCTGGGGGACTTGCCCCTGGCCGCGGCTGTCCGCCAGGGTGGAGATGCCGGATGGCCCGTGACGCTCGCGGATCCCGACGGAGATATTGCGCGCCGTTTTTCGGGTATTGCCGAACAGCTGGTTAGGGCATTGGCAGTCGAATAGCGGAGCGCAATCCATAGGCCAGCCCCAGTCATGAGATGAGGCAACCGATTTTTCGCAGCCTAAAGGGTTTTCAAACGCAACTTAAATCGCCACCTTCTGGCTTCAAGTTCCCCCTTAGAGACCCAAGCATGTCCCTCGATGCCCTGTTTCGTCCGTTCACGATAAAAAACCTGACCCTGCCAAACCGTATTGTCATGGCCCCAATGACGCGGTCATTTTCGCCTGGTGGCATCCCGACGGACGACGTCGCGGCCTATTACAGGCGCCGTGCAGAAGGCGGGGTCGGGCTGATCGTCACGGAGGGTACGGTGGTCGAGCGGCCTGCGGCCAGAAATGATGCCGCTGTTCCTGTGTTTCATGGACAGGCCCTGCCGGAGTGGAAAAAGGTCGTCGATGAGGTCCATGCTTGCGGAGGTCTGATTGCCCCACAGATCTGGCATGTGGGCTCCGCCCGTGGCCAGGGCGCGGACTGGAAACCACTAGGGGCTGTTGACAGTCCATCAGGCCTGGTCGCGCCTGGCAAGCAGAAGTATGAGCCAATGTCTGAGGAGGACATTGCCGATACAATCTCGGCCTATGGGCGCTCTGCCCGTGCTGCAAGGGATATTGGCTTTGATGCTGTGGAGATCCACGGTGCCCACGGCTATCTCATCGACCAGTTTTTCTGGGGTGGCCTGAACACACGCGAGGACCGCTGGGGCGGCCCCTCGATTGCCGAACGTTCGCGCTTCGGGGTTGAGGTCGTCAAGGCAGTGCGTGAGGGCATTGGTGAGGATATTCCGCTTATCCTGCGGCTGTCTCAGTGGAAGCAGCAAGACTATTCCGTCAAACTTGCTCAAACCCCAGAGCAGATGGCTGACTGGCTGCTTCCGCTTTCAGAGGCTGGCGTGGACGTATTTCACTGCTCCCAACGGCGCTTCTGGGAGCCGGAGTTTGAAGGCTCTGACCTAAATTTTGCGGGCTGGGCCAAGGTCATCACGGGCAAGCCAACCATCACGGTCGGCTCGGTAGGGCTCGACGGCGAGTTCATGGCCGCCTTCGGAGGAGCGGGCTCCGAGCCTGCCTCACTGGATGGTCTGATCGAGCGGCTGGAAAGAGATGAGTTTGAACTGGTTGCGGTCGGGCGTGCCCTCCTGGCGGATCCTCGCTGGGTTGAGAAGATCAGGGAGGGCCGTCATGACGAACTCATGTCATTCAACCGAAGCCACATGGCTGAACTGACCTGACGAGCCAAAGTTGCCAGCAGCGGAGCCGTTCGACGGATCAGAGCGGCTCCACCACGACACCCGTGCCATAGGCCAAGACTTCGGTGACGCCGGGCATTATGTCGTTTGATTCATACCGTATCGCCAATATGGCGTTGGCACCTGCACCCTTGGCGTGGTTCACGAGCTCTTCAAAGGCCTCCTGTCGGGCGGTTTCCGCCAGTTTGACATAGGTTCCCACACGTCCCCCCAGCATGGACTGAAGTCCGCCAACAGCATCGGACACCACATTTCTTGATCTTACGGTAATACCCCTGACCAGTCCGACATGGCGAATAATGCGATAGCCGGAAAGGTCATTCGTCGTTGCTGTAAGCATGTTCAGATCCTTTCAAGAATACGGAAAGTCATATCATGGTCATCCTTTTCGCCTGCAGACTGATGCATGGCTTCTGCCTCTCTCCACTGGCTCTCATCGAAACTAGGAAAGAACACATCGCCGTCAGGTGCAGCATGGACTTCGGTTAGATAAAGCCTGCGGGCGCGGGGCAGGAGCGTCTCGAACAGGGCCGATCCACCGATGATGCAGATTTCGTGCACGTCATCGTCGACAGCGGTTTCGCGGGCGATGTCGATTGCCTCATCGAGATTGGAGCACACCACAGCTCCCTTGGCCTTGCCCTGCTCCTCATAGGACATGTCGCGCGTCACCACGAGATTGAGCCGTCCCGGAAGTGGGCGAAGGGGGAGGCTTTCCCAGGTGGCTCTACCCATGATGCAGGGCTTGCCAAGGGTCACCGCCTTGAAGCGCTGCAGGTCGGATCTCAGCTTCCAGGGCAGGTCGCCATCCCTGCCGATGACGCCGTTGTTTCCGCGCGCGACCACAAGGGCGATCTGGGGAACAGGCATAGGAAACTCCTCGGTGATGAAATTCACCGACCTGACTTACGCACCCCTGTCGAGCCACTTCAACCATTTCCGTTGCATGGCTGCCTCGATGTCGATTCCGGCGTGATCGCAATAGACGAGTAACATGCCAAGAACGTCAGCGGCCTCATTGCCGAGCGCTACTGTATCTGGCGTTCCACGGCCCCGCCCTGTCAGGCGCAGGTGTTCTGCCGTCAGCTCCCCCAGTTCTTCCTGCAGCTTCAGAAGCGCCCAGTCTCGATCTCGGTCAATCGCATGTTCTGACGCATAGATCTCCGAGATGCGCACGACATCCTTGCCGAGGTCGGCGAGGGTCAGGGATTTTTCACCGTCCATCAGATTGCAACCGGTGCCTTTATGTGAGGCCACGGAGAATAGTCGCTCAGTGTAAAGTCAGCCAATTCAAAGGCGAACAGATCATGCCGGGGCGTGATGCTCATCTTCGGCAGAGCCAGGGGGGCACGGGTCAGCTGAAGCTCGGCTTGCTCGACGTGGTTTAGATAAAGATGGGCGTCGCCGAAGGTGTGAATGAACTCACCCGGTTCAAGGTCAAGCACCAGCGCCATCATCTGGGTGAGCAGGGCATAGGAGGCAATGTTGAAAGGGACACCGAGAAACACGTCGGCCGATCGCTGATAGAGTTGGCAACTCAATCGGCCCTGCGCCACATGGAACTGAAAAAGGCAGTGACATGGGGGGAGGGCCATGTCGTCGACATCTGCAGGGTTCCAGGCTGAAACTATATGGCGGCGGCCGTTGGGGTTCTCTTTGAGACCGGACACCAGTCTCTCGATCTGGTCGATCACGCGGCCATCGGGAGCGGTCCATGAGCGCCACTGTTTGCCATAGACCGGTCCAAGCTCCCCTTCCGCGTCGGCCCATTCGTTCCAGATGGACACGCCGTTGTCCTTCAGCCAGCCAATATTGGTTTCACCGCGCAGGAACCACAGGAGCTCCACAATGATCGAGCGCAAGTGAAGTCTTTTGGTTGTAAGCAGGGGAAACCCATCGGACAGGTCAAATCGCATCTGGCGGCCAAAGACGCCGAGTGTCCCAGTACCGGTTCGGTCGTCCCGTCTGACACCATTGGCCAGAATATCGCGCAACAGATCGAGATACTGTTTCTCGGGGTGATCGATTGCGATCGGAACGAGGTTTGAGGTGTCAACGTCGGCGGGTTGCGCGGTCATGATGCCAGATTGCCCATGATTCGATTCTGCGCCAGTCGGCCGTCCGGTTTGCACACAGAAACATGGCCGTCAGCCCCTAAATCCTCCCTCATCGAGAAAGAGCTGTTCCTCAGGGGTGGTGTCCCGGCCCAGACAGAGGTTGCGGTGAGGAAAGCGATTGAAGCGGAGAATGATATCGCGGTGAATGTGGGCGAACTTCAAGGTGTCGGGCAAGTCGGTGCAAAGCAGTATCAAATCGTCCTGGTCAGCCAGAACCTCTGAATGCATCAGGGGCATAAGAATGAACTGTTGCAGTTCGGGCTCGAGTTCTTGGAGATAGCCCAGCGAGATGGCCCTTCTCGAAAAACTCAAGGCGAGTGTATCTGTCGCAAACTGATGGGCCGTTCCCCGAAAGCTGTTGCGTGGATATTGATCTAGAAGGATGAGAAGGGCCAAAGCGCCTTGCGCACTTTGCATCCAATGATCACAGAGGCGGCTCGCAGCGGCCATATGGGCGTCAAAGAAACGGTCCCGAAAGCGGGCATCAAAATCAGCGTTCTTTTTGTACCAGGCATCGGCACCGGCTTCTTTCCAGAAGGCGATGACTGCGCAAGGCGTTATAAGATCAGACATGACACAGACCCTACCAAAGCCGTTGCCCGTCTTCCATGACCGGGATTGTGACCTGTCCCTTATCCAGGGACGCCGGGTCGCAATCATTGGCTACGGCAGTCAGGGCCGTACGCATGCGCTCAACCTCCGCGATTCGGGTGTCGAGAGCCTGAGTATTGGATTGAAACCCGGATCGTTATCCCGTGCCAAGGCCATGGATGATGGATTTTCGGTTCTGACTGCCGGGCAAGCCGTCGCCGGTGCAGACGTGGTGGCCGTCATGGTGTCAGACGAGGCTCACCGCGACCTTTATCGAGATGAGATCGAGCCCAACATTGCACCGGGTGCTGCGCTGATATTCGCTCACGGGCTTTCTGTCCGTTATGGTCTTGTCCGCCCCCGTCCGGATCTTGATGTCATCCTCGCCTCACCCAAGGGCATTGGTCCCAGGATTCGTGATCTCTATGAGGCAGGTGAGGGGGTCTTCTGTCTTTTCGGTGTGCATCAGGATGCCACAGGAGGGGCGCATCCACTCGGGCTGTCCTATGCCGGGGCCCTGGGCTGCGGCCGTAAGGGTATACTGCAGACCACCTTCGCCGATGAATGTGAAAGTGATCTTTTCGGGGAGCAGGTCGTGCTCTGTGGAGGGGTGGCCGAACTGGTTGATTCCGCCTTTATGAAACTGGTCGAGGCCGGATACCCGCCGGAAGTCGCATGGTTCGAATGTTTCTATGAGGTCAAGCTGGTGACTGATCTGATGTTTGAACGCGGCATCGCGGGAGCCTTTGCCAAGATCTCAAACACAGCTGAGTTCGGGGCCTATCAAACAGGGCCACGTGTGATCGGCCAGGCGGCGAGGCTGGAGATGGATGGCGTACTCAGCGACGTCCGTGACGGCACCTTCGTCAAGCGACTTATGGAAGACTATGATGCCGGCTCGCCCGAGCTCTCGCGCCGCCGCGGGGCGCTTGGGCAGAGACGAATCGAGGCTGTGGGGGCCTACCTCAATGAAGTCGCGCGCAGGGCCAAGCCCTAGGTTCAAGGCTTGCAGTCATTGCGTGCCATGCGGACCGGAGCCTTTGCCTGTCTGGCAAGAACCGGTCTGCGAAAAAATCATCCACGGCAGAGGTCCTGGGCCACAGACAGCCACACAGGCTCCAAGATGGTCGGAGTGAGAGGATTCGAACCTCCGACCCCTGCGTCCCGAACGCAGTGCTCTACCAGACTGAGCCACACTCCGACTTGGAGGCGGGCTTATAGCCACGGGGTCATAAGCTCGCAAGGCTGATATCCGGTCTGAAATTTTCCTATCAAACCGGGTGTTGCATCCCCCGGCCCCTTGGCGTATTTCCACCGCCTCCCGGCGCTTTGCCTGGGAGCTACGCTGATCCTGCTGGGGAATGGTGTAATGGTAACACTCCGGTTTTTGGTACCGTCATTCTAGGTTCGAGTCCTAGTTCCCCAGCCACAGCCCTCACTGGATTTGAGTCCCCTCGACCTCATCCGGGACCCCCGGGTTTTCCAAGGGATTTTCCACGGGGTGTTCCTGGGGGTTTTCGGTTGATCGTCTGTTCCGGGCCTTCTGCAGCCTTGTGATCATGCCCATTGCGATCGCCTTGCCCGTTACGGAGCGGCTGTCGATCTCGGTTACTCGTTTAGAGCCCCAGCCCCGTATGGTGGCCAAGTCGTCGAGCGGCAGGTCGGCCAGATTGGAGTGGGATGCGGCGGTGCCGAGCAGGTCAAGGAAAAGAAGTCCGTTGAGACCGCAGACTGCCTGCGGGCCGGCCCCATCCACGGGGCCTTCGCTTCGGCGTTGTTCCGCGTTTAATGGACCCCGCTGTCCATCTTCTGGCTGGGCGGCGTTCAGCACGCTTCCCGGATGCCGTGGGGCAGTGGCCCCAGGGCAGGGCGATGAAGTCGCATTTGCGCAGGTCCGTAACCGTTGCCCGCCGGATGGCTGCGGCGATCGGGGGGGGCGCTGTGTCGGAGGATGATTGAAGTCCGGGTTCAGGACGAATCGCTAATCGGGCGCAATGGCAGACACGATATTGTCGACGCGGGAGTGGGTCGCCAGCACGCGTCGTCCTTTCGGGCGACGAGGCAGTCGTTGAGACTGCAGATCACTGTCCTGGGGCGCTTACAACCGGAGTCTCTCGCATGCGCAGGGCACATCCAGCGCAACCACGACTGGTGACCCGCGCAGGCACAGTCGAGATGCAGATCGCCAAGCTATGACAGGAAATCTGCCTTTTGGGCGACGGATAGCCCCAACGCATGGCCGAGACGGTGCTGGTGGCCAAGTTTCAAACCGGTCAACGTAGGATATCGATCGGCTCGACCGTAGCGGTGGGTCTTGAACCGACGGTTACCCCATCGGCATTCCACTGGCGTCTGGGCCTGATGTCGCGCCCGCGCCCAGCGGACGCTGCATGATCACGACATCTCGCCACGCGTCGAACTTCCAGCCGACCGATGCCATCGTTCCGACTGTTGAGAAGCCACAGCCGGTATGGAGGGCTATTGAGCCGTGGTTGGACGAGTCACCAATCACGGCCAGCATCTGGCGCAGACCCAGGGTATGGCACCGCGCAATCAGCTCCGTAAGCAGTAACCGTCCCAGCCCCTTTCCACGATGGAGCTGGTGGACATAGATAGAGTCTTCCACAGTGTAGCGGTAGGCAGGGCGGAGTCTGAAGGGGGCGGCATAGGCAAAGGCCGCCACACAATTCTCTGTCTCGGCTACAAGCCACGGCAGGCCAAGAGCCAGGACGGACGAGTGTCGCCTCGCCATCTCATCGAGGTCTGGAACCTCGAGCTCGAAGGTTCCGGTGCCCAGGGAAACATCCTGCCCATAGATCTCCAGCACAGCGGGGAGATCATGGGCCTCGACATCACGGACGGTTGGCCTGCTCAAGCCTTTTCCCAGCCCCGATCAATTGCCCAGAGGGCAAAGGCGTAATCATGGGCCACTTCCTTGAGGTAGTCGAACCGGCCAGAGGCACCGCCATGGCCAGCCTCCATATTGATCTTGAGCAGAACAGGATTACCTGACGTCGTAGCCGGGCGAAGCTTGGCGACCCACTTCTGCGGCTCCCAGTAGGTGACACGCGGATCTGAGAGACCGCCGGTTGCCAGAATAGGTGGGTAGGGCTTGGCCGACACCTGATCATAGGGGCTATAACTCATCATATAGTCATAGGCTGCGGCATCCTCGAGGGGATTTCCCCACTCCGGCCATTCGGGAGGCGTTAGGGGCAGGCTGGTGTCGCTCATAGTGTTTATGACGTCGACGAATGGAACCTGGCCAATCACCCCGCCCCATAGGTCAGGGCGCATGTTCGTTACAGCCCCCATCAGGAGGCCGCCGGCCGATCCTCCCTGCGCCACGATTCGACCGGCCCTGCCATAGCCGTTGGCGATAAGATGCTCGGCTGCAGCTATGAAGTCAGTGAAGGTGTTCTTTTTGGTGAATTGTCTGGCCTGAAGGAACCAGTTCCAACCCTTGTCAGAACCGCCACGCACATGGGCAATGGCATAGATGAATCCGCGATCGACCAGTGAAAGCCTGCCGGTTGAGAAGCTGGCGCTCATTGGTATGCCATAGGAGCCATAGCCATAGAGCAGGACGGGTGCCGTTCCATCGATAGGGGTTGAGCGACGACGCAGGACCGTGACAGGAACGAGCTCGCCATCGGGAGCCGGAGCGTTCAGTCGTTCCACAATATAGTCTGCAGGATCGTGACCGGATGGAACTTCCTGCACCTTGCGCAGTATCCTTTCCCGGGTCGCCAGATCGTAGTCGTAGGTTGAGGTTGGCGTCGAAGGGGAGTTGTACCCATAACGCATGACACTTGTTTCGAACTCGGAGGCTCCTGACAGCGATAGGGAGTATGCGGGCTCGTCGACGGCGATTTCGTGCTCGGTGCCGCTACGATCGCGGATCACGATGCGGGTGTTCGCATCGGTCCTTTCCTGTCTGGCGATAAAGTCCTTAACGAGAGCGACGCCCTCGATGTAGCGTCCTGGGGTGTGGGCAATCAGGTCCTGCCAGTTCGCCTTGCCCGGGCTTTCCGTCGGTGCGGTTACAACCTTGAAATCCAGAGCGGCGTCAGCGTTTGTATGGATGATCCAGGCGTCACCCCAGTGATCCGCATCATATTTTCGCTCCGCAAAGCGCGGCTCGAGGACCTTGGGCTGCGATGTCGGCTGGTCGGCTGGAATGTAGCGTGTTTCAGAAGTTACCTGATCCCCGATACCGATAATCAAGAAGCGATCATCTGAAGTGCGGCCAATTCCGATGAACATGCCCTCGTCCGGCTCGTCATAAACGAGTGTCGCATCGCCTCCTGCAACGGGGCGACGATAGATCTTGTCCGGACGGCCGTTCTCATTGCGATGGGTCCAGAAAATCCACTGACTATCGGGAGAAAAGGTGAAATTGCCCGATGCCGCCTCGATGGGATCCCCCAACAGGGTTCCGGTCGCAAGGTCCTTGACGAAGATCCTGTAGACTTCGGAGCCTTGGGCATCCTCGGAGTAGCCGTAGAGCTTGTGGTCGGGGCTGTAGCTGGTCTGTCCAACTTCTGAATAGGCCTTGCCCTCTGCCAGGACATTGGCGTCCAGAATGATCTGTTCGCCAGCCTCCTGTCCGCGCGGCCTGCGGCAGTACAATGGATGCTGATCGCCTGTCCGGTAGCGGACATAGTATTCCCACGGGCCATCCGGCGAGGGTACGGAGCTGTCATCTTCCTTGATACGGCCCCGCATTTCCAGGAACATCTCCTCCTGTAGGCTCAGGGTAGAGGCGAGCATGGCTTCGCGGTAGGTATTCTCGGCCGTCAAATGTTCCTTGACCTCGGTCTTGATCAGGGTTGGATCACGCAGGACGGCCTGCCAGTTGTCATCCTTCATCCACTGATAATCATCGATCCTGACCCGCCCCAGCTGCTCGATCCGAACAGGAACTTTGCGTGCCACAGGCGCGACGGGAAGAGAGGCTGGCATTGTGGATCCGGACTTTGCAAAGGCTGGAGGGGCTGCAACCGTCAAGGTCGAAGCTGCGGCTGAGGCTATGAGTTCGCGGCGATTCATGGCGCGTTTCCTGAAAAAACTTTGGCTATGACCATGAGCGAGCAGGGCATGTCAGGTCAATGCAGGCTGTCAAACAACGAGAGTAAATCGCAAGGGATGACAAGGCAGACCTCGCAGATCGCGCGCGACCCAAAGGTCTGAGACCCGCCAAGGTGCCGGTGAGCCTGCAGACCCCGTGTCCAGTTGACAGGCTGGAGAGGTTAAATGGCCAATGTTTCTCGTGTTACCCGCGCGAGCAGATCGCCACCCTGACCCACGGCCGCAAGGCGGCTGGACGCATGACCGAGCACGTTGGCCGCATAGATCTCGTAAAGCGTGATCTTGCCGTTCAGCCAGGCCGGGTCGCCATCTCCTGCATCAAGTC
>JBFZCB010000039.1:0-8027 GCA_041308165.1 Caulobacterales bacterium | reverse complement strand
TGATTGTGGGTATTAATGTCCCCCTGGCCTATGCGGTGGCCCTGGGGCTCTTTCTGGCTGCCATATCGGCCTTTCTCCTCATCCGCACGTCTGGCAAGCCGATACTGCAGGACCGCCCCCTGCCGCCCTTCGAGGCGGTAAAGGAGGGGCTGGCCTATGTCTGGCAGACCAAGATCGTCCTGGGCGCGATTTCCCTGGATCTTGTGGTTGTGCTGCTGGCAGGTGTGGCCCTGCTGACGCCGATTTTTGCAGCGGACATCTTGAATGTAGGCGCTGTTGGGTTCGGCCTCCTGCGGGCCTCCTTCGGCGCGGGCGCACTCCTGGTTGCCCTTTATCTGAGCCGGTTTCCGATCGTACGCCATGCCGGCATCTGGATGTTTGCTGCCGTAGCGGTTTTTGGGCTCTGCACCCTGACCTTTGGCCTGTCCCGGTCGGTCTGGCTGAGTGGAGCGGTTCTGTTTCTGGGGGGGGCGGCAGACATGATCAGTGTCAACATTCGTCACACCCTGATTCAGCTGGCCACGCCCGACCATATGCGCGGACGGGTCTCTTCGGTCTCGATGCTCTTCATCGGAGCCTCCAATGAGCTCGGAGAGGCCTATTCCGGTGTCATGGTGAGGTTCTTAGGGCCCATTGGAGCGGCCGTGTTCGGCGGGTTGGGAGCCCTGGCTGCCACGGGGATCTGGTCGAAGGCCTTCCCTAGCCTGAGACGGGCCGATCGGCTCAACTAGACCCTGAACTCGATCTGCCTCCCCCGCCACGAGCGAGAAGTCCCAGTCCTCACCAGGGCCGAAAATGCTTGGAGAGTTTCAGGCCCTGTCGCTGATAGTGGCTCCCGCCCTCGCCGTAGAGACGGGTCGGCCGCTCTGTCAGGGGCTCATAGACGAGCCTGGCCACAATCTGTCCGTGCTCGAGCAGAAAGGGTGTGTCGTGGGTCCGGACCTCAAGGACGCCCTTTGAGCCGGCTCCATGGGCTTCATCCGTCCCGAAGCCGGGGTCAAAGAAGCCTGCATAATGGACGCGGAACTCACCCACACTCGGGTCGATCGGGGTCATCTCTGCGGCCTGATCGACAGGTATCTCCACATTGTCCGAAGACGCGAGAATATAGAACTCGCCGGGATCGAGGAGGAGCTCACCGCGCCGCAGGCTCAGGGGTTCCCAGAAATCGCGTGGGTCATGGCCATCGATGCGATCCAGATCCACGACGCCAGCATGGCGTCGACCGCGGAAGCCGACGATGTCAGCACTCATGAGGTCGACCCCGACGCTGCGGGTCTCCAGTTTCTGGGGTTCGCCGGACTTGAGACGAAGCTGGTTCAGGCGCGTCCCGGGCCGAACCAGGATGGAGAAGGTCTGGGGGGCAATCTCCAGATAAAGCGGGCCTTCATAACCCTGCGCCACATCATCAAACACCGGTCCACGGTCGGTCAGGAGACGAACAAAGACGTCGACCCTGCCGGTTGAAGACTTGGGATTGGCGCGGGCGATGAGACCTGCGGGCAGGGACAGACGCTCCTGAAGCTCAACAATATAGACGCAGCCCTTCTCCAGGACATAGCCGCCCGAGAGGTCGATCGAATGCATCGACACATCGGCGATACGGTCTGCAACCAGCCTCTTGCCCGGCAGGAAGGAGGCCCGCACCCTCCAGCCACGCGATCCAAGGCGCAGGTCCAGACTGGCAGGCTGGACCTGATCGACGTCAAAGGGTGTGGCTGAGGAGATGGCTCCGCCGGCAATCAGGGCTTCGATGGCCTGGCAGGGAAGAATACCGGCCTGGGGGGGCGTATAACTGTTCATTGAGGCTGAATGCCACGCCCTGAGGCAGGCGTCACGACCTAACCGCCCCCTTGACGCCGCCGGGGTGAGCCGCTCCATGGGGTATGCACACCGAAGACCCGTATCAGGCCGAAACTCAAGGGATTCTCGTTCGCGTGCGTCCGAGCTTCCTTGCCGGCCAGTCTGAACCCGAGGAGGGGCGCTGGGTCTGGGCCTATCAGATTGAAATCGTGAACCTGACCCCGTCGCCCGTGCAGCTCGTTGCCCGACGCTGGACGATCACCGATGCGCGCGGAGTCAGTGAACAGGTGGCCGGTCCGGGCGTTGTCGGTGAGCAGCCCACGATCCAGCCAGGCGCGAGTTACAGCTATGTCTCGGGTTGTCCCCTGGGAACGGCGTCGGGCTCCATGGAGGGGGCCTATGTCATGGTCGATGATCTGGGACGCACCTTCGAGGTCGCCATTCCCGCCTTCAGCCTCGACGTGCCCGGTGTCGAACGCCTGTTGAACTGAAGAGGGGCGGATCAAAAGATCTTACGGGGGCAAGGACGAGGCCCAAACCCTGGAGCTGGCCTGTGTTCAGTCCTGACCCAATAACCGGTCTTGGCCCTGAGGTCTCGCCAGCCCCCCTGGATCCCTAGGAGAGGGCGGAAGGGGCTGCGTCAACCCGGATAACCGCAGCCCCGCCCCTGTCCCGCTGGCATTGCTGCCTGCGGGTTGGCTCTGTCCTCCGTCGCAACGGAGATAAACCCTGATCGGCCTCCTGACCGGATTGACCGTGTTGCGGGCAACACGCCCTGGGCCAAGAGATGATCTGTGAACTAGATGTAGCGGCGTAGGCTGCGGGCCAGTTCGGAAGAGCCGTTCTTCTTGACCTGGGGCTGGTAGGCGACGCGGGCATGCTCCACGCAATAGACGCCCTCAGAGGCGCGCCTGCCGCAGAAGCTGAACTCGCGCGAGGATGGGTCACCGATTGGCCATTTGCACATGTGGGCACCCAGGGTCATTACCGTGGCCGTACCCGGCAGTTCGGTTACTGCCCTCAGGGGTGTCGCCGGCACAGGCGCAGACGGCCGGGGCGGGGCGATTTCGACACGACCTGCCTCGAGACGGCGGGGCGCGGAGGGTTGAGCTGGCGGTGTTGTGCGGGTGCGGGCAGGGCGGAAAGCGGTGGTGGTTGCCGTGCGCGCGGGCTGAGAGGGTGTTGCCCGACCTGAAAGACCCAGGCGGTGGACCTTGCCTATGACGGCGTTGCGGGTAACGCCGCCACCGAGCTGTTTTGCGATCTGGCTTGCCGACTGTCCCTCCAGCCAAAGCTTCTTGAGAGCGCCAACGCGGTCTTCGGTCCAGCCTGCGGTCATGTCGCCCTCCAGTAACGGTCAGATTCAATATCTGGTGTGCGGCGACTGACCGGGTGTCCTTCGCCTACCACTAATCGTAAACGAGACCTTAAGAGACGCAAGATGTGCGAATCACTTGATCCACAGAAACCACATGTTGAATCGCCGTTCTGCGGACCCTGAATGCCAACTGCCGCCTTGCGTACCGCCCAGCGCGGGCGCATTTGCCCGGCCATGACCCTTCCTGTCCAAGCTCCTGATGATCGTCTAGCCCCAGCCGGGGTTGCTGCCCGCGTGTCGCCTCCGGTGCCGCGGCGATATGACGGGATCAACTGGGTTGGCCTGCAGACCCTTTATCTGCGCGAGGTTCGTCGTTTCTGGAAGGTAGGGGCCCAGACGGTGGCCGCGCCCGTTGTCACAACCCTTCTCTACATGCTGGTGTTTGTCGTGGCGGTGAAGGGTGGCCGACCGCCTCTGGACGGGACGCCCTTTGCCGAGTTCGTGGCTCCGGGCCTCATCGTCATGGCCATGCTGAACAACGCCTTCGCCAATTCCTCGTCCAGCCTGATCCAGGCCAAGATCATGGGAACCTCGACCGATTTCCTGACCCCCCCGCTCAGTCCGCTGGAGCTTACCATCGGGTTCTCACTGGGTGCGGCAACGCGCGGTATTGTGGTCGGTCTTGTGACGGCGATCTGCGTGATGCCCTTTGCGCGTCTTGGGCTCCACAATGTCCTGGCCATAGTCGGGTTCGGCATGGCCGCATCCCTGATGATGGGTATGGCCGGAGTACTGGCCGGTCTCTGGGCCGAAAAGTTCGATCAGCTGTCCGCCGTTCAGAACTTCGTGGTCATGCCCCTGACGTTCCTCTCAGGCGCGTTCTATCTCGTGGAGAACCTGCCCGAGCCCTTCGCCACGATCAGCCATTTTAATCCGTTCTTCTATCTGATCGACGGGTTCCGATACGGGTTCATCGGACACTCCGAGGGCAACCTGATGATCGGTGCGGTCATGAGTGCGGGCCTGATTGTGGTCCTGGGCATATCCAACTGGCTAGTCTTCCGCTCGGGGTGGCGGCTGAGAAGCTGAGGAGGGGCCGCTCCGGCGGTGCCCCGGGGCCTGGCCGTGCTCATCTGGACGACCACGCCTGCCTCTCGTCATCAAAAGTTGCCGGGCTGGACCGCTTTCTCAGGCCGCCACGTGCGTCCCAGCCTTGGCCAGTCTTTGTATCTCGTGTCCGATGTCATCAGCTGAGTGGGCGGGGTAATCTCGAGGTAGCCGAGGCCATCACTCGCCAGGACAGGTGCAAGGCCTTCCTCGAGCGTTCGACCTGTATGAAGACGTGCGCCTCGTCTGGTGACATAATGCGGCGGCTCTCGAACGTCGCGGCCATGACGATGCACAACTGCTCGGCAGGATCGGACAGTGACGGCTTGGGAAGGAGTGCGATAGGTTCAGCCCTTGCCTGGGTTTTGGTCTCGGCAATGCCGTCTTGCGACTTCGAGGAGAGTAGGGTTTCAGGCGTGGGGCGAGGCCACTGGCGATGTAGGCAATCAGGATGGCACCGGCTTCCCACCAGGTTATAGCATCGCGACGACCAAATACCTCGAAAGCGCTCATTCAGAAGACAATGATGGGCGGGGATTGATTGTCACTTTAGGCGATGAGTTGACCGCGCACTGCGCCTCAGCAGGTGCGTTCCTCGGGCAGACCCGATGATACTCTGGCTCCAGATATCCCGGACCAATAGACTCCGAAAAGCAGGCCTTTGTAGAAAAAAAGCGGGTGGCCGCGATCCGGGGCGACTTATCCGGAACAGTCAGAGGGGCAAGCCGATGAAATTCTACGGTCAAAGATGGGAGTACCGTATCGGCAATACGGTCATCTTTGCTGACAATGCTCTGACCTTCTCTCTGCGGTCCTTTGCCAAGGAACGGCTGATCGTGAACGACGAGGTCGTCCAAAGCGGGTCGTCCATTATTAGACAGGTCTTTAGTGAGCCCTGGCTGACTATGGTCGGTGAGGAGCGACTGAATGTGATCATCACGGGGCGCATGTTTGGCATTCACTGTAAGGCCACGCTGGACGAAAAACCCATCGAGCCCTTTGCCTACTGGATTTCAACCTGGAAAGGGGACAGCAGCAGTTGGCCACACCCCGACGGATGGGGTCATGCTCCAAAGCGGTCGTGGATCGTTCGGTGACGCGGACATCATTAAGGTTTTTCAGGCCATCGCTCGATAGCGCCCCCATGTCGGTGGCGTGCAATGCATGGGCAAGGTTGGGGTGGTTGCCCGATGATCGGCATTTCCCTGCCATTGGCTTCAGCCGGCTCCGCGACAAGCTGAAGTCAGCATGGGCGCGACCAGAAATAAATCGTCAGACCTGCACTGAGGGGCTCAAGCGACCCGCCTCAGAGGGATAGTGCCGCCGTAGGTGAGCTTGCGCCACACCCACTCCAGCGGCCCCATCTCGAAGCGCGACAGCCAGACAGGCGACCAGATCAACTGCGCTGCCCAGACGCAACCGATCACAACCCACAGCGCGCCCGGTCCCATTGTTCCATAGAGCTGCGGACCCCAGGGCATGTAGAACAGGCTCGTCATGATCAGTGTCTGGCTGATGTAGTTTGTGAATGCCATTCGCCCCACCGGTGCAAACACAGCCACCAGTGGCCGAAGTCCGAAGCGGAGCGCCAAGATGAACAGGCTCGCATAGCCCAGGGTGATGAGAGGAGCGAGGCCAGCCAGGGCTGTATCAAGGTTCCCGGTAGGATTGGCTCCCGGGGCTGCAGCCAAGTCGATCCAGGAATAATAACCAAAGAGAGCAAGATTGACCCCCGTCGCACCGATAAGAGCCACGTAGACCCAAAGAGCCATCCGACCGCTAAAGAAGCCGGATTTGAACAGCCCCAGTCCAAGCATCATCAGGGGCAGGCAAATGGCGACAGTGGCCGGGAAGCCAAGCAACTGGATCAAAGCCCAGGCCTTGAGGTTCTCGATCATGGCAGGGACATATCCGGAGCGAACCCCGTCCACGATAGCCATCACATCAGCGGATGTTGGAGGTGGACTGCTGGCCATTATCTCTTGCTGCAGTTCCAGGCTCACCAGTGCCGAGATCAGCGGCCCCGCGGTCGCTATGGCGCAGAAGAAGGCGGTGATCCCCCCTCCGATCCATAACAGCCGTTTGGCCGGCCACGACCTCATGAGCATCATCATGAATCCGATGCAGGCGTAAGCGAGTAGAATGTCGCCGAACCAGAGGAAAAGCCCATGCACTAGGCCAAACATTGCCAGCCAGAAAAGCCGCTGCCTCAGCAGCTTGCCCCTAACCATATCTGAGCGTTCACCCCCGACCAGGAAGATCGAGATGCCAAACAGCATGCAAAAGAGCGTCCGAAACTTGTCCTCGAAAAAGACATTGGTGACCCAATAGCCAAGGCCGTCCGTCCCACTCATGGCAAAGGGGCGGGCCTGCTCATAGGCCAAGACGTCCATGGGCCATGCATAGGACAGCGTGTTGACGCTCAAGATGCCGAGCACCGCTACCCCCCGCAGTATGTCCAGGTTGATCATATGGTCGACAGACCTGGTCGGTCGGATCGCTTTTGTGGATTCAGGGCTCACAGCCGTGTTGAGGCGATCCAGGGGCATGGCACATCCGTACAGTTCAAGCCCACATTATGGGATGCCGCCGAAACGGCAAAGCTTGAGTTCAGACGGCAACGAAGGTCTACACCGGAAGCGAACAACCCCGGTTGCGACGGACATCAAACGGCCCTGGCCGCGATCTCCCTCCTAGCCTCAATAAGCCGAAGGTCTGCAATCCAGCCCTGAGCTGATGTCGTGTCGGTGGGGTTTCAGGATCATGCTGACGCTCACCAGATGTGGCTGGCTGAAGGGTTTGTTTCGCGCATGTCCAGAACCATCCACCCGGCCTAAGGCAAGATGGACGTTGTCGATGGCAAGACCATCCGCCTGGCAGCGAACCGGTACTTCAATCTCGGGCTAACGCCTCCGTAGACCGGCATGGGCTATGGGCGGTGGCCCTGTCCGGGTCGGCAGGTGTGAGCAGGTCCCTTGCTCCCTGGAAGCCTGGGTTCTAAGCCGAGATCCCCCTAGGAGAAATCGGATGCATCCGTCTGTCGGCCGCTTGTGGACCCAGTATCGCGACATCAACCCATGTGCACCAGCGGCCGTCCCGATCAGTTTTTACTTCTGCGACAACCCGGTCGAAGCCGATCTCTGTGCCACTCTTGTTCGAGAGGGACAGAAACGCGCAACTGCTCCGTCTGTGTCTGAGTTGCAGCTTTCGGGCGTCGCGATCCCCCAGGTTGGTGACTTCGCCATTGTCACGGACTGGGCCGGCGCGGCTGTTGCTGTGATCCGGACGACGGCCGTTGAAATCAAGCGGTTTGCGGACGTCGACGAGGCCTTCGCCCGCGCAGAGGGCGAGGGCGACTTGACGCTGGAAGGCTGGAGGCGGTCGCACCAAGCCTATTATGAACGCGTTCTGGCGGGGTCCCGGTCCGTCGTGGATGCCGCGCTTGAGATTGTCTGCGAACGGTTTGAGGTCGTCTTGCGGGCCTGAGGACTCGAGAGGAGGTCAGCTGGCGACAGGTAAGAGCACTCCATTGACGGGGCGAGGTCAAGGCTCAGCTTGCCATCATCCGCGCCAGGGCAGACGGGGTTCACCCGTAAGCTCTACCGGGTAGGGCCCTACCCGATCAGTGTCCTGGCTGCAGCCCGGGCTTCATCGGTGATGACCGCGCCTGAGAGCATCCGTGCGATTTCCTCGAGGCGCGAGGTGTCATCTAGAGGATCGACGCGGGTACGGGTCTGTCCCTGGTCGTCAGCCTTTCTGACCTTCCAGTGAACGTGTCCCCGAGCCGCTACCTGCGGGC
>JBFZCB010000038.1:0-4676 GCA_041308165.1 Caulobacterales bacterium | reverse complement strand
CTGCCGCCAAGACAGGGGCGTGCCGTCAAGAGCCGACCAGACGGTACCGGCTCACCATTTCTGCCAACAACCTGAGGCGAAACGGCAAAAAACACGCGACCATTCGGGCTGGCCGCTGCCGGGTTCCCCATGCGGCCAAAGCGTTCCGGCTGGGCTGAGATGGCATCCTGCTGGCTTTGCTGGGCCAGATCGGCATCGACCAGCCAGACCGGCTTTCTCGCTCGCACAGCCGCCAAACGCGCAAACTCCCGCGAGACGGTAGAGACCCCCTCCCCGGCTCCTGCGGAGACAAACTGGATCACACGTCCGCGGTAGGCCGGCGTCGGCCCGAGCGCGGCCAGAAGGCCTGCCATTTCGGATGTGAGGTCGACCATCGAATCGTTACGCGCCACTCTAGATCTGTAAGCCTAACACGGTCATGCCAGGATACGATCCCACCTTCGGCTACCGGATCAAGCCTTGACCGGTGTCACAGCCAGGACAGGCATCTGGAGCGTGCGTCCGACAGAGGCGGGGGTAACAAAGCCACGGCGCGAAACGACCCTCAACAGGCCGACGCATAGCGCGGTAAACCCTGCAAAAAGAATGACGAGTATGAGAAGCGGCAGCTTCAGGCTGGAGCCCCGTGTTGGTGCTGCGGCGTAGGAAAGCACTCTCACATTGTCCGAACCCTGGGCCACCAGTTCGTTGTCAGCTCGGTTCTGAGCCCCCCGTTGCTGGAACTCGCGAATGCTGGTGGTCAGGATTTCGCGGTTCCCAAGCTTAACGATGTTTTCGGATTCCAGTTGCGTCAGTCGGGCCTGGCGGTCGCGCAGGGTGGTGAGTTGAGCATCAAGAGTTGCCAGACGATCCACGAGGGCATCGCGATCGGCAGCCGCGTTTATCCGATTGGTTTCAAGCTCAATCCAGACCGCACTGGGGCCGACACGCACCTCCCGAGGACCAACGGTATTGCCACCGGCCACGAGCGCCTCCTGCTCTGCAATACGGGCCTCGACATCGCGAACAGGCTGAGCATCAGGCTGATAGCGCGCCAGCAACTGAGACCGCTCAGCCCTCAAGGTCCTGATCTGGTCCTGGGCCGAAATATTGAGGTCCTGCTGCAGGGTCACCTCGGCAGGAGTGTTGCGCTGTTGCTCTTCGAGAGTAGCCAGACGAGCCGCCATCTGGCTCAGCTGTGCCTGGGTCAGCATCCTATCGGTGAATACAGACTGATAGGTGGCGGCTGCGGAAGCCTTTGCCGTTGCAAAGTCACCGATATCGTTGGACGCCAGAAACTGCTCATAGTTACGGTCGACTTCAGCCAATTCATCCTCGAAAGTGACACGTTGGGCCTCGATCGCAGATGTCGACGTATCCTGAAAGACCTCACGTCGATAACCCCGGTAGGCTTCAATGATGGCATTGAGCACCTTGGCCGCAATTTCTGCATCATTGCTTTCATAGCTGAGCGCGATCACAGGGCTCAGAGGGGCTATTCCGATCTCCAGACCGTCATGAATGGTCTTGATCGCATCGCCTTCTTGCTGGGTAATCGAACCCTTTGCCGGCGCACCGGGCTTGCGAAAGTTCTCCAGGCCCACAGCCCTGACAGCTCGCAGGGCGACCTCACGGCTCTGCAGAATCTTGGCTTCTGTCACAGCCACCTCACCAGGAGGCGGCGGTTGCGATGAACGCTCTGTCAGTGACCCGACGCGCGGCTCATAGGCATATTCCTGGCCTGCACCTGCATAGAGATCTGCACTGGCAACATAGGTCTTCTTGATCATCATGACCCCTGCTGCCCCCACGGCAACAACCAGGATAAACACCAGAACCATGATCCAGAACTCACGCAGAAGCAGGCCGATGATATCGGCTAGTCCGTACTTGGGGCGTGCCGGGACATAGGCCGTCGATCGCATGGGCGAATCCGCTAGAGAGTTCCTGATGGTGATGCTTCGCTCACCCGCGTTAACCAGTCGTTACCCATGATTGTCGAAGGTCCTGTTGCTACCTCCTAGTAGCTGATTCCTACCTTTGCTTCTCCAATCTGGGCGTCCCTTAATGTCCGCCGACCGCCGCACGCTCTTGCTCGCATTCGGTGCCCTAGCTCTCTCGGGCTGTGGTACGCGTGTCTCCATGCCCGATCTCGGGATCGGCGGATACAATACCCGGGCACGCGGCGAGGGTTACATGGGCTCGGGATCCGCTCCAGGACCGGCTGGATACGCGGACCTCGGTTTTGCCGACTGGACTGATTCCGAGCCTGAGTACCTGCTCTATCCCGGCGATGAGATTGAGATCGCCACACCGACAGCACCAGAGAATACCCGCACCTTAAGGGTCGGTCCGGACGGGCGTATTGCCATGCCCCACATCGGACAGCATATGGCGGCAGACCGTTCGCTCTACGAGCTGCAACAGGTTCTGGGCCGGGCCTATTCACAGGTTCTCGTAAGGCCCGTGGTTGAGGTCAGTCTCAGAACACCGGGGCCGCTGCGTGTCTGGGTGGATGGCGAGGTCCGTACGCCTGGCGTCTATGAGATGACGGGCGATATGGAAGCCCTACAGGCCATTATCCAGGCTGGAGGAGCGCTGCCTTCAGGCAAGCTTCAGAATGTCGCCCTGATCCGACGGGGTCCCGGCAGTGTGAGAATGATGCGGGTCCTGGACCTGCGACAGCGCAGGGGGGATGCTATACCTTTGCGCCGTGGCGATATCATTTTTGTACCGCGCTCAAACCTCGGCGAGCTGGCCGCGTTCTTTACCCAGGTAAGGGCAGCATTGCCCATTGGCTTCAACTACACAATCAACGGGCAGTTCCAGCAGTTCCCCTAGTCGTGTAGGCGGATGCCACCGTTCGCAGGAACACTATGGTGGGGTCTTTCTCCCGTGTACTCGGGCTTTGTCAGGTTTGCCCATTTCGGCGACGTCAGTGGGCGCCGGGACCAGATGCCCGTGACATCGCAACGTTTACGATCAAGCCCTGCGGATCGCCCGCAGGGCCGGGCTGGCTTCAGGCCCTGGCCACAAGTCAGGACCGGTTTGCGGGCTTGGTCTAAAAACCAGGCCCGTGGAGATCAGGCAGCCAGCACAACCGTACCGGTGTCGATGTAGCGGCGAGCCGTCTTCTGGGCCTCTGCAATCTCTTCCCGCTCCATCTCCATGGACATTTCACGGCGATAGATGCGCGCTTCCACTGACCCCTTCATGGCAGCAAGATTGAAGATCATATGGGCTGACACCCGGTCCATCGGACAACCGCCCGATCCCGATGAGTACAGCATACCCAGACGGAACAGCGCATCGCCATCCATGTCAGGTGTTGGCAAGGGCAAAGCCTGGGCTTCACCGTCGAGATCTTGCGCCAGTTCTTGCGCGGTCATCGTTTCATCCTCCAGGCACGCCCGTTCTGGGCCCGCTTCCGATGTCCACATCAAAGCCTGACGGGTTTGAAGTTAAAGTTAACGCGAAAAGCCCAAAAAACTCTTTTTTGTAAAAGGGTTATGAAGATGGATCACCGTGTTCAGTCATCATAAACGTCCCCGAAACCCCCTGTTTACGAAGTTACTCAAGATCGTTAACGCGCGCGCTGCCCAAACAGGGTCTGGCGAGCCCGTTCGGCCTCTGCCCCCTTGGCGGCCAGGTTACTTCTCAGGGTCTCACCAAGGGCACGGCCCGTCTTGACCGCCGGCCTTGCAGCCACGCGCTCCATCCATCCTGCCAGATTGGGAAACTCATCCAGCGTCTGTCCCTGCCAGCTTGGCAGGATCCAGGGCCAGGCGGCCATGTCCGCGATGGAATACTCACCCGCAAGGTACTCACGATCCGAAAGCCGGCGATCCATAACCCCGTAAAGTCGGTGCGTTTCATTTGTGTAGCGTTTCACACCATAGGCAAGCTGTCTCTGATCAGCGATCATTGCCGGTGCGTATTGACGAAAGTGATGGGTTTGGCCGGCCATGGGGCCCAGCCCACCCACCTGCCAGAACAACCACTGGTCGACCTCTACCTTGCCACGCGGATCCCTTGGGTAAAACAGACCCGTTTTGGTGCCCAGATACTGAAGGATCGCTCCAGATTCGAAAATGGAAAGCGGCTGACCATCGGGTCCGTCCGGATCGATGATCGCCGGCATCCTCCCATTCGGGCTGAGGGCCAGGAAATCAGGACTGAACTGCTCGCCCGCTCCAATATTCAAGGGCTTCATGACATAGGCCAAACCCATTTCTTCCAGGGCGATAGAGACCTTCCAGCCGTTGGGCGTAGGCCAGTACCAGAGTTCGATGGGTCCGGACAAAACAGGCTCCTTTGGACTTGCCGGCATCATTCCGATGCTGACTTTGAGGCACAGACAGACAAAGTGCCTGAAGATATAGGCAAGAAACCTAGCGCTGTTCTCGTCAAATGAGCAGCCTCAAAACCTGACAGCCCTGTTCAGGACGAGTTCATCCTGAAAGCCCGATGTTTGCCCCATCGTGAACAGGGCCAGACGCCATAAGCCGTCGCAGCCCAGAGGGAGAAAAAGGATGAACCGCTTTATCAAAGCCGCTTTGGTCGCCCTGGCCCTGGGTGCAACGGCTGCGCCTTTGGCGGCCCAAGCGCAGCCCTACGACAGAAGTGATCGCCGTGAGTGGCGCGATGACAGACGCGACGACCGACGCGAATGGCGCAGCGACCGGCGTGAGGACCGC
>JBFZCB010000037.1:0-6306 GCA_041308165.1 Caulobacterales bacterium | reverse complement strand
GGATAGCTGCAGGTCCAGCGCCGCGTTGAGAGGCCACCAAAAAATCGATTGATCTCGCTTGGGCGTACGCACTTCTGTTCTGTGTTTCGGTCACCGACGGCACTTGTGGTGTACTCCCAGTACCCCGGCAGCACCGGTGGGGTGCCAGAGGCGGTCTGAAGGGCACCCGCAGGCGCGGCCAGCATCACAAGGCCAAGCGCAGCAGGGAGGCCAAGAGCAACAGGTTTTGACAGGCGGGGCATGGTCGGTCTCTGGTTTCCGGCAAATCCGGTTGAACAGGGTTTATAGCGTCTGATTTGAACGCAGGCTGAACAACTCTCACGACGTTGAAGACAGCTGATCTTGCCTTGACGGCAGAAGGAAGTTTCCTCTATACGGCCCCCTCTCGCGCGGGATGTCGTCCCGCGCGTATCCATTTCATGCGTCCGCATATTTCGCGGGTCGCCGCCTTTGAGGATAGTCACATGTCGCGTCGTTGCGAACTGACCGGTATCGGTCCCATGGTCGGCCACAGCGTCAGCCACTCGAACGTCAAGACCAAGCGCCGCTTTCTGCCGTCGCTGAAGAAGGTCAAGCTCGCTTCGGAAGCCCTTGGGCAGTCCTATACGCTGCGGATTTCCAACGCAGCCCTGCGTACCCTCGATTACAAGGGCGGTCTCGACGCCTACATCGTAAAGGCTGGAGACGATCAGCTTTCGGATGCTGCCCGCAAGATCAAGCGTCAGGTGAAGGCCAAGCTGGCTGAAGCCGCAGCCTGATTTCAGGCCTACAG
Organism: Caulobacterales bacterium; assembly: GCA_041308165.1. Lineage (GTDB taxonomy): Bacteria > Pseudomonadota > Alphaproteobacteria > Caulobacterales > Caulobacteraceae > Brevundimonas. Next base: position 5,534 of record JBFZCB010000037.1, on the reverse strand, counting down.
TCGAGTTGAGAAAAGGGTCGGGATCATCCCCGACCCTTTTTCTTTGTCCCGTGCGCCGGCGTTTGCATGGCCCGCCACACCTCATCGGCCAGAGACCCCGGCCCTGCCTGGCACCGTTGCCGTCAAAAGGCCTCAGCGCCAGCGGCTGTCATCGCCGTGTTTGCCTATGCTCTCCCATTCTGGCGGAGCCGCCTTGTGCAGGAATTGTTCGGATACGAGCCAGCCCTTGAAGGGGCGCAGTACACCCAGGCAGAGACCGATAATCAGCGGAAATGTAACGGCGAAATGAACCCAGATGGGAGGGTGGACGCTGAATTCGAAGGCCATGAAGCCCATCATGCCGGCTACACCGACAATAGACATGACGAAGAACGCCGGACCGTCGGCCGGTTCGGCAAACCCGAAGTCGAGTTCACACACCGGGCATTGCTCCCTGATCGTCAGGTAACCCTTGAGCAGGGGGCCTTTCCCGCAGCGGGGACACCGGCACCTTATCCCGGTGGAGAGTGTGTTCAGTGCAGGGTATTTTGTAGGCTCAGACATTATCGACTCCTGTGCCTACTCATGTCCGCCTCATGGAGCGTGATTACAAGGGGCAGGGGAAAGACCTGAGGGTCGGCTGATCCCGGGTCTAGTCTGAATCAGGACTCTCTCAGGGGCCGGTAGCGCTTGGCCCAGGTCGGCAAGGGTGGGGTACAGGTCGAGCCCCGGTCTGGCCCGGAAATGGGTCGCCGCTTGGGCAGGTGGACGGGTTCTGCCGCCTAAAATGCCAGGACCCTGTGGGGGAACAGCATGCTGGGACCTGCGCCCATGATTTCATGGCGATCTCTTGTGGGACAAGCGCCAGTGCGGGGACTCAATGGCCTGGCCATTAACAGCGTTGAAACGTTGCGCGGTGCATATCAGATTCCGATGGCAGGCCGATCTTCGAGAAAATCGCTCGCAAGGGCCTCTGTGGCGCTGGGCGCCATGGGGACGGTGGCTTTTGCCCCCATGATGAATGCTGTTCCGGCCATTGCGCAGGAGGTATCCCGCAGTCTCGATCCTGTCTCCATCAGCGTGGGTGCAAACGACAGGTTCACCCGTGTCGAGTTCGCCGGTGTCATAGGTTCAAGGGCTCGCGTGCGGCGTGACGGTCAGGCCGTTATTGTCCGCATCGGGTCCACGGCGGCTCCCGATATCAGCCGGCTCAGAAACGACCCACCGCCAGGCGTCGACAAGGTCGAGACCCGGGCGGTCCCAGGTGCGACCGAACTGGTGCTGACCCTGAAGCCTGAGGCTCAGGCGCGAACCGGTTCGGCTGATGGTGCCGTCTGGCTGAACCTCTATGCCTCGGACAAGGTACCAGAGCCTTCAGCTTCCGATGCTGTGCCGGCCGACGGCGTGGTCCCGGTGAGTACAACTGCGGATGCCGCCAGCGTTGTCTTCAGCTTCCAGTGGGGCGCGCCGGTCGGTGCCGCAGTGTTTCGCCGAGGTGAAGCCGTCTGGATCGTCTTCGATACGGCTGCCCGTCTCTCTCTACCGCCGACAGGTCGCGCGCTTGGACCGGTCGGAGAAGCGCGTTGGGCGGCTGGACCTGATTACACGGTCGTTCGGATTGCGGCTCGGCAGGGACTGGCGGTATCGGCGTCTGGCCAGGGATCGAACTGGACTGTCACGATCGGAGGAGAGCCCAACCCGGCGCCGACCGAACTCACAGTCGTTCGCGACGACACGGCCCAGACGGCCCTGGTTACGGCCATGGCGGGGGCTAGGCGGGCCATCTGGTTAACGGATCCAATGGTTGGCGACCGGTTCGCGGCCGTTACGGCGATGGCGCCTGGCAAGGGCTTCGGCTCCAAGCGCCGGACCATTGATGCGACACTATTGCCGACGGCTCATGGCCTCGCCGTTGAAACCCCTACCGATGACCTAACGATTCTTACCGAGGGTGAGCGTGTGGTTGTCAGTCGTCCCAAGGGACTGACAATGTCGGCGCCGTCCGCAACATTGGACGTTGGCGAGATCAACAAGGATGCGCCAGCCAAGGCTGCGTTTCCCGCCCTCATACTTCCCCAGTGGGGTGATGTCGGCAATGACAGTTTCATAGCCCGCTATCGTGATCTGCAGGATGCAGCCCTTGGCGAAACCATCACAGCCACAGATGATCCCAAGACGCCCATAGAGGCGAGGATGAGCTTCGCGCGCTTTCTCATCGGCTCTGGTCTTGAGTTCGAGGCCATCGGTGTACTGAATGCGATGGTGGACAAGACGCCGAGCCTTCAGGGTGAGCCTGAGCTGCGCGGCCTAAGGGGGGCGGCAAGGGCTTCGATCGGCCGTCATGAGGAAGCCGCTGCCGATCTGTCGGCCGGTTCGCTTGCCGGTGATCCTTCTGTGCGGGTCTGGCAGGGCTATTTGGCCAGTCAACGCGGGGACTGGGATGCCGCGCGCAGGGACTTTGCCGCGGGGGCTTCGGCAATCGATCAGTTTCCCGCAACCTGGCGTGCCCGCTTTGGCACGGCTCACGCCCTGGCAGCACTCGAACTGGGCAATACGGCTGCAGCCGATGCCCTGCTTGTCTATACGTTCAGTCAGAATGCACCGGCTGAAGATCAACTGGCTGCGCGACTGGTACAGGCCAGGATGTTCGAGCAGCTAGGCCAGGCGGACCGAGCCCTGGCCATCTATCAGGCTGTTGCACGCGCACCCCTAGATGGACTGGCTACACCTGCAAAGCTGGGTGCGATCCAGCTCCAGATGGCAAAGGGGCAAATCAAGCCGGACGCCGCTGCCGCTGAGCTGGAGCAGCTCAAATGGCGCTGGCGCGGAGATGCTACAGAGCTGGCGGTCATTCGGTCTCTTGGCGGGCTCTATCTCTCTCAGGGACGCTACCGGGAGGGCCTGGAGACGTTGCGGGGCGCGGGCAAGCAACTCAGAGGTCTGCCGGCTGCAGCCGCATTGCAGTCAGATCTGTCCACTGCTTTCCGCTCACTCTTCCTAGATGGTGGCGCAGACGGCATGCAGCCTGTTCAGGCACTGGGGCTGTTTTTTGATTTCCGTGACCTCACCCCGATCGGGGGTGAGGGTGAAGAGATGGTGCGCAAACTCGCAAGACGCCTGATTGAGGTTGATCTTCTGGGCCCCGCAGCAGAGCTGCTTAAACATCAGGTTGACGAGCGTCTGGAGGGCGTTGCCAAGGCGCAGGTCGCCACAGACCTGGCCACGGTCTATCTCATGGATCGGCAGCCAGAGAAGGCCCTTCAGGCCATCTGGAGTTCGAGAACGACCCTGCTGCCTAGTGACATGACCAGTAAGCGTCGAGCGCTCGAAGCTCGCGCACTCATGGATCTTGGCCGGTTTGATCACGCGATGGAAACCCTGGACCGCGACACAAGCACAGCGGCTCAGGATGTACGGGCCGAAGTCCTTTGGAAGCAACAGGACTGGGCCGGGGCCGCAAGAATTTATGAACAGCGGATGGGAGAGCGTTACAGGGATACGGCCTCGCCACTCAATGCGGATGAGGAAAGCCGCGTCATCCGTGCGGGCGTGGGGTATTCGCTTGGTGGCGATGCAGCCGCCCTTGGACGACTGTCCCGGAACTATCGGCCCTTTGTAGAGGCTGCCCGATCAGTGGCGGCGATGCGCATTGCTCTGGACACGGCCAATGCAGAGGGGGCGGAGGTACAGCCCCTGGAGCTGGCAGGGCTTACGGCACGGGTCGACACCTTTGCCGGATGGGTTGCCTCCATGAAGTCTGATTTCAGACGGCAGTCGGGTAATCAACCGCCAGCAGCACCGCGCGCATAGTACAGAGCTAAGGTCAGCTCGAGCCCCGGCGCATAGCAAAGCCTCATTATCGGTATGAACCGCAATGCAAACAGGCGGAAACGGATCAACCGTTTCCGCCTGCGCGATCACGCCTCAGGAGCGTGATTTTCGACTACTTGTTGACGGCGTCCTTCAGGGGCTTGGATACGCGGAAGCGTACGGCCTTGGAGGCAGCGATCTTGATGGTCGCACCAGTGGCTGGGTTACGGCCTTCGCGCTCGGCACGGGCTGCAGTGTCAAAAACACCCAGGTTCGAAATGCGAACATCGCCACCCGCTGTCAGGGAAGAGTGGATGTTCTTGACGATAGCTTCCAGCACGCGGCCAGCATCGGCCTGGGAAACGCCTGCGTCCTTGGCGACGGCGGCGATGAGTTCAGCTTGAGTGGTCATAGGGTCGTTTCCAAAAACTCGCCCGATTCCGGACGATGACGGAGGGATCAATCAGCTTTTAGGCCAGCTTGGCAAGCGTCTGATCGCTGGAAATCCCCACCAGACGGGACTTTCGCCCTATCCGGGAGGGGTCTGGAAGCCTTGAACCAGGCTTCCTGCGACAAGTCGCCACCCGTCTACCAGAACGAAAAAGATGAGCTTGAAGGGAAGTGAAACGACCACCGGGGGAAGCATCATCATACCCATGGACATCAGCACGCTTGCGACCACCAGATCAATCACAAGGAACGGAACAAAAAGAAGAAATCCGATTTGGAAGGCGGTCTTGAGCTCACTGATCATGAAGGCCGGTGTGACCACCCTGAGGGGCAGGTCCTGGGCGTCGGCAGGGGGCTCAATCTGTGACAGCCGGGTGAACAGCGAGAGGTCGTCTGGGTCCACCTGGGCGAGCATAAAAGTTTTCACAGGTTCTGATGCCGCATCGAACGCCTGGGGCAACTCCATCTGCTGATCCATCAAGGGACGGATGCCCGAATCATAGGCGTCCTGCCAGGTGGGAGCCATGACTATGGCGGAGAGAAACATGGCCAAGGCGATCAGTACGGCGTTTGGCGGTGACTGCTGCAGGCCCAGGGCTGTCCTCAGAAGTGACAGCACCACAACGATCCGGACAAAACTGGTCGTCATGATCACGATAGAGGGTGCCAGCGAGAGCACCGTCATCAGCCCGACCAGTTGCACGACCCTTTCGGTAAGGCCAGCCCCGGTTCCGAGGTCGACGTTGATCGCGGCTCCTGAGCCCTGGCCGCCCTGAACCAGGTCCTGAGCCAGTGAAGCGATCGGCCAGGCCAGGCAGATGAGTGTTGTAACCAGCGACAGCAGAAGAGCCCGTTTGAGGTCGTCGCGTGTTGGAAGGGCGAGAATGCGATCCCACGAGCCCTGCCGCGCTTTGCGCTGCCGACCCGACAAGGCCCTGTCTTGCCCGGTCCTTGGAGTCCTGGATTTTAGAGGTTCGGATTCGGATGCAGATCTGAGGTGCCTGGGTGCCGGCAAGGCCTTGCTGGCTTGGGATTCCTTCACGGCTTCCCTCCGGACTGGCGTGGTTCGATGAGCTCACGGCCTTCCCCAAGCAGGATCAGGCGTTCCTCATCATCGACCTTGACGAGGACCAGTCGGCGAGCGGGATCTAGAACAAGGGTCTCGATGACCTTGAGACGACGTTCCCCACGCTCGGCACTGAGTTTGGCCATTACCTGCGGTGCATAGCGGCGCGCTGCCCAGGCAACGACACCGATCAGGCCGAGCACAAAGGCCAGGCCAAAAATTGCACGGG
>JBFZCB010000036.1:0-5772 GCA_041308165.1 Caulobacterales bacterium | reverse complement strand
CCATAAAAGCCTATGAGCTGACGCAGGAACTGAACCGGAAGCAGGGCCTCTCCGCGGCTCTCTTCCTCGAAGATGATCTGGGTGAGTATCTGGCGGGTCAGTTCTTCATTGGTGCGAGCGTCGAAGACGACGAAGTCTGTTCCTTCACGAACCATGCGCGCCAGATCTTCCAGTGTGACGTAGGCACTGGTCGAAGTGTTGTAGAGCCGGCGGTTGGCGTATTTCTTGATGACAATGACGTCGCCAGGCTTGGCCTTGCCTGTTCCTGGAGCGGTGGTCTCTGGTTGTTCATCAGCCACGGCGAAAACTCCCCTGTTTTCGTCAGTATTCCGCACTGCGGCGAGGCGCGCCAGAGGCTTGTTGCATCCGCGCTCTGGGTTTGGCCAAAAGCGGCTGGAAATGGGGTCAGCCTGCCGCCGGAATCAGCACGACACCGAAGAGGACCGCGGCCCAGTGCAGACTTGCGCCTGCGACAACAAAGCCATGCCAGATGGCCCGGCGAAAACGCAAAGACGGGCGGATGAACACCAGCACGCCGGCGGTGTAGATCAGACCCCCCGATACCAGAAGGCTGAGGGCTATGGGGTGGACGGTGTCGAGCATGGGTTTGAGGGCCACGATCGCAAGCCAGCCGAACAGCGCATAGACAAGGCTCCAGAACCGATCCGAAATCCGGGGGGCCACCATCTTGGCAGCGACCCCGAAAAGGGCGATCGACCAGACGAGTGCAGTAAAACCCAGCGACCACAACCCCTCGAACCTCTGGGTGGTGAACGGGGTGTAGGAACCGGCAATCATCAGAAAGATCGCGGCCTCATCCAGACGGCGCAGGACCGGCCGGGCCGAGGAGGGGCGGGTACAGTTGTAGCAGGTCGAACAGGCGAGCATCGCGATCAGGCAGATGGCATAGATCGCCGTTGCGATAGCGGCATCAGGTCCCCCGTTGATGGCGGCCAGGACGGCAAGGACTATGCCGCCCGCAGCGGCAAGTACCAGGCCGGTCAGGTGAACGCAGAGGTCTGCTAGACGTTCGCTGGGGGTCGGGTAGTGCTCGGCCATGTCCTGGGCATCGGCCGTGCAGAGGTGGGAGATGAGGGCCTTCAGACGCATGGGCACGACCTCTTCGAGTGGACCCCGGGGGAAGTCTGTTACCCCGGCAGGCCTTGTTCCAAACCCCAAGTCTTGACGACGGCCGGAGGCCGCTTCTTCCCCTCATTTCAACCCAAGGATGTAAGGATCAGGTGAATCCTTTCGCCGAGTGCCATCTGGACCTATTTAAGCGGCCGAAATATCACGTCCGCCTATTGCCCTGCGCTTGCCCCACTTTCCCGCGCCTTTCAGCATCGAGTTTCAAAATGAGCCAGACCGAGGTCGTCATCGTATCCGCTGTCCGCACGCCGGTGGGGGCCTTCATGGGGGCCCTTTCCAGCCTTCCGGCTTCGCGACTGGGCGAGATTGCCATCAAGGCGGCCTTGGAGCGTGCCGGTGTGATGGCCTCGGAGGTCGATGAGGTGATCCTGGGACAGGTGCTGCAGGCTGGGACCGGCCAGGGCCCGGCCCGCCAGGCCGCGGTGGGGGCTGGCCTGCCTTATGAGACGCCGGCCTGGAGCCTGAACCAGCTTTGTGGATCTGGCCTTAGGGCTGTTGCCCTGGCCTATCAGCAGATCGTTCAGGGTGACGCAGCCATCGTTGTGGCGGGCGGTCAGGAGAACATGAGCCTGGCACCTCACGTCCAGTTTCTACGCAGCGGCCACAAGATGGGGTCAGTCGAGTTTGCCGACACAATGCTCAAGGACGGACTTCTGGATGCCTTCCACGGCTACCATATGGGTCAGACTGCAGAGAATATTGCTGAGAGATGGCAGATCGACCGCGCGGCCCAGGACGGCTTTGCCGTGGCTTCGCAGAACAAGGCAGAGGCAGCCCAAAAAGCGGGCAAGTTCGCAGACGAGATCACCGCCGTTACCGTGCCCGGACGTAAGGGCGACACCATCGTCGACCAGGACGAGTATATCCGACACGGCGCAACCCTTGAGGCCATGGAGAAGCTCCGTCCGGCCTTCATCAAGACCGGATCCGTCACGGCCGCCAATGCTTCAGGGCTGAATGACGGGGCTGCAGCCCTTGTCCTGATGACCGCTGACGAGGCCAAGGCCCGTAACCTGGAACCCCTGGCCCGGATAGCGTCCTGGGCTACAGCCGGTGTTGATCCCGCCATCATGGGGACGGGCCCGATACCGGCTTCCAGAAAGGCCCTCGACAAGGCCGGATGGTCTGTTGCCGACCTGGACCTGATCGAGTCCAACGAAGCCTTTGCGGCCCAGGCCCTCTGCGTTGTGCGCGAACTGGGTCTGGACATGGCCAAGGTGAACGTCAATGGCGGCGCGATTGCAATCGGTCACCCGATCGGGGCCTCTGGTGCCCGGATACTCACCACCCTGCTTCACGAAATGAAGCGTTCGGGCGCAAAAAAAGGTCTGGCAACCCTCTGCATCGGAGGGGGCATGGGTGTGGCCATGTGCCTTGAGCGGGACTGACCCCTCTAGGGGGGCGGCACCGCACGAGGGCTCAGTACAGGGCGAAAGCCGCCCGGGTCAGGGGACGTGAGCCTGGCTGACAGGGCTAACTCCCTGTCCCTTCGCGCCAAACCTGGCCTGGGGGCAGGCGGTTGCGGACCGATCAGTCCCGCAAGAGCTCATTCACCCCGGTCTTGGCCCGGGTCTGTGCGTCGACGCGTTTGACGATCACCGCGCAATAGAGGGATGGACCCCCGTTGGGGTCCGGGAGGGATCCCGGGACGACAACACTGTAGGCCGGGACCTCCCCACGGAAGATTTCGCCGGAGGCTCGATCAATGATCTTGGTGGATCCCGACAGATAGACGCCCATGGCCAGGACCGCTCCCTCACGGACGATCACGCCCTCGGCCACCTCTGCGCGGGCACCAATAAAGCAGCCATCCTCGATGATGGTGGGGTTGGCCTGCAGGGGCTCCAGGACACCGCCGATTCCGGCACCGCCCGAGAGATGAACGTTCTTGCCGATCTGGGCGCAAGACCCCACGGTCGCCCAGGCATCGACCATCGAGCCTTCATCGACATAAGCACCGATGTTTACGAATGACGGCATGAGCACGACGTTGCGGGCCACGAAAGCCCCGTGGCGGACAATCGATCCGGGAACGGAACGAAACCCTGCAGCCTGATAGTCATCGGCCGTCCAGTCACCGAACTTGTTAGGCACCTTATCCCAGAAGGGCCCGATACCGGGAGCGGGGCTGGCCGGGCTGCGGTCGCCAGCGCGCAGGATCTGGTTGTCGTTCAGCCGGAATGACAGGAGGACCGCCTTCTTCAGCCACTGGTGCGTGGTCCAGGTTCCGTCATCCCCCCGCGAAGCCACTCGAGCCTCGCCCCTGTCTAGCTGTCCAAGGACGGTCTCGACGGCCTGGCGAACATCGCCTTGGGTGGCAGACGAAAGGTTTGCCCGGTCTTCCCAGGCGGCGTCGATGACAGATTCCAGATGTGACGGGCAGGACATGGTCAGATCTCTTGAGGATAGAGTTCGGTCAGGAAGTCGAGAAGGTAGGGGGCACGCAGATCCACATAGTCCCCTATCGGACGCCCGCGGCCATCGCCAATAAGAACCGTGGTCATGCCAAGGGCGCTGGCCGGCAGCAGGTTTGCGGGCGTGTCTTCAAAAAATGCTGCCAGTGTAGGGTCTATGCCAAACTGCGCGAGCATCCGACGGAAGGTCGCGGGTGCTGGTTTGGGAACCAGGTCTGCGTCTTCGATGGCAAAGACGCCCGCGAAACAGTCACTGATGCCGATGCGTTCAAGGACACGGCGGGCATGATAGCGCGCTCCATTGGTGAAGACGAAGCAGCGGCCGGGAAGTCTTTTCAGGACGGCTTCCAGCCTCGGATTCGGCTCAAGGCTGTCGAGGGGGACGTCGTGAACCTCATGCAGGAAGTGCGCCGGATCGATGGCATAGTTGGCCATCAGACCGGCCAGACTGGTTCCGTACTCGTCCAGGAATGATTTCTGCAGTGCCAGGGCTTCGTCTGCAGGCAGGCCCACGGCGTTGACGACAAAGGCATTGATGCGGCCCTGAACCAGACCCAGGACGTCCTGCTCGGGCGGATAGAGGGTGTCGTCCATGTCGAAGACCCAGTTGCGGACATGAGACAGGGCGTCGACGGCGCGGGCAAGGTTCTGGGCCGAACTCACCCGGCCTTCACCAGGGTGCCGGCACCATGTTCAGTGAACAGCTCTACGAGCATGGCATGTGAGCGACGCCCATCCAGAATGACCACAGCCTCGACCCCGGCCCTGACGGCCGCCATGGCGGTCTGAAGTTTTGGAATCATTCCGCCCGTAGCCGTACCGGTCTCGATGAGCCTGGAAGCCTCCCCGACGGTCATCTGGCGAATGATGTTGCCGTCCGGGCCGCGCACGCCGGGTACGTCTGTCAGGAGCAGCATGCGCTTGGCTTTCAGCGCTCCAGCCAGGGCTCCGGCCACTGTATCGGCATTGACGTTGAAGGTCTGGCCATCCTCGGCCACCCCAATGGGCGCTATCACGGGAACCCAGTCTTCTGTTTCGGATGAGATCAGTCCCGCGATCAGCTTGGGATCTACCCGGGTCGGCTCTCCGACAAAGCCGAGATCGACCTCATGTTCGATCATACTGTCAGGGTCGCGCTTCGTCCGCTTGGTCTTGGCCACGGTCAGCAGTCCTGCATCCTTGCCCGAGAGGCCGACGCCCCGGACATCCGCCTCCTTGCCTGCCATGGTGATCCAGTGCGCGATTTCCTTGTTCACAGCCCCGGAAAGGACCATCTCGGCGACGGCCATGGTGTCGCTGTCGGTGACGCGAAGGCCGTCCACGAAGTTTGACTTCACTCCGGCCTTGTCCAGCATGGCGCTGATCTGTGGACCACCGCCGTGGACCACGACGGGGTTGACGCCCATCAGCTTGAGAAGCACCACATCGGCAGCAAACTGGCGGGCAACCGAGGTTTCGCCCATCGCGTGGCCACCATATTTTATGACGACGGTCTCGCGATCATAGACCTGGATAAAGGGAAGCGCTTCGGCAAGCGTCTTCGCCGTCTCCCAGCTACGTTCTTCGGATTGGCGTTCAGTCTCTTCCATCACGGGCGCGCTGATAGCGGCGAAGCTCTCTCCTGTCACTTTGATTCCTGTGAGCCTGGGATTCCTGTGAGCCCGGGATTCCAGTAAGTCTGGGTTCGGGTTGAACAGTATGAGGGTTCTGGATGCCAGCCGGGCTCAAGTCTTTACTCCCTGCCTGGTCCCCTATCCCGCGAATCGAGGCGCAGCAGACCTGGAAAGGCTCATCTCGATAAGGGGCTCCAGGAGAAGCCTGCCATATTTGTGGCTGACGAAGTACAAGACTCGCGTTCTCCGATTTTGTCGTGTAGCTTCAACGTCACGGTTAGTTGTTTCCCGGTCGGGAGAGGTGTGTTTGCGCCTCGACCAAGGGGTGCGACACTGTTATTAGGTTTTAAGGCGGTGAGACCGCCGCGTATTCATTTTTGGCTGCGGAGGGCTCACACCCATGCGTATCAAGACTTTCATCATGTCCTCTGGCGCGGCGGTGGCACTTGCCCTGTCGGCCGGCGCGGCGTCGGCAGAACCCAATGGCTGGTACGGCGCAGTTGATGCCGGCTACCACCACATGTCGGATCCGATCAACGCCGAGTCGCAGCTGACCGGCAACAACTGGAACTTCGAAGTCAACGACGGCTGGGCCG
>JBFZCB010000035.1:0-28884 GCA_041308165.1 Caulobacterales bacterium | reverse complement strand
ACGCTCAGCCCGGTCAGGCCTGATACAGGTCAGGCCCGATAAAGGGCTAAAGACCATCCCGGAATCCTGATCTTGCCGAATACGGACCCATCCGGGGTCCGTATTCAGCCAGGATCCGGTTCGCTGGCGATGGCCCAGGTCATTAATCTGATCCCAGCCTGCCAGACATCATCGGCCACCAGGCATCAGCGGCCTGGCTGGTCGGGTTCGTCTGGGAGCGCTTCAAGCCCATAGGCCATCCAGAGCGAGCAATCTTTGAGGGTTGCAGCCAGGAACTGACGATGGCGTTCTCGTTCAGCATCGGAAGACCTAAGCTCGAGCGCGACGGGTCGTTGTGGTCTTCCGGCTCCGGTAGTGGTGGATCTGGAACCAGCGGAGTTTTGCTTCTGGCCTGAAAGATCCAGGACCCGTTCCTTGCCGCCCTTCAGTTCCAGATAAACCTCAGCAAGAAGCCGCGCATCGATCAGGGCTCCATGGAGTGTCCGCTCGGCCAGAGAGATCTTGAAACGCTTGCACAGGGCATCAAGGGTGTTGGTCATGCCCGGGAAACGGGCCTGGGCCAGTTTGAGCGTATCAATCCAGCGGGCTTCGCCCGTGATCGGTGCTCCAGAGTTCCTCAGTTCGAAGTCAATAAAGGCGCGATCGAAGTTGGCATTGTGGGCAATCAGGGGCGCATCGCCAATGAAGGCCATCAAATCCTCGATGATGTCCTTGAACTTGGGTGCATCCTTGACCTTGTCATCGGTGATGCCATGAACCCGGATGGCGTCAGGCGGTATCAACCGCTCCGGATTCACGAACCGGTGAAATGTACGCCCTGTGGGCAGTAGGTCGTCGATTTCGATACAGCCGACCTCAATCAGCCTGTCGCCCGTGTTTGGGTCAAAGCCCGTCGTTTCGGTATCGAGGACAATTTCGCGAGCCATGGAGCCCTATTGGGACGGTTCGGGGCTGCAGGAAAGAGGGCGTTGCCAGTCTGGTGCAAGGACGGTGTGGACGATCCTTCGAACCTGCATCCTGGCCCTGTCCAGACCCTTTCCGGTGTCGACGACAAAATGGGCCCGACGACGCTTTTCCTCGTCCGGCATCTGGCGAGCCAGGATGGCGTCAAAACGTTCCTTTGTCATACCGGGACGGGCCAGAACCCGTTGGGCCTGAACCTCGGCATCAGCGGTTACGACAACAACAGCATCAACCGCCCTGTCTCCGCCCGTTTCGAACAGAAGGGGGATATCGAGCACGGCCAGCTTCACGCCCCGCGCCCGCGCAGCCGCAAGATCTTCTAGCCGTCTCATGGCAACCAGAGGGTGCACAATCTGCTCAAGCCGGCCAAAGGCGCCGTCATCGCGACCCAGGGCCTGAGCCAGTCTGTCCCGGTCCACAGCCCCGTCTATAACAACCCCGGGAAAGGCTGCTTCAACAGGAACCACGCCTGCCCCGCCGGCGGCATAGAGCTCATGCACAGTCTGGTCAGCGTTCCAGACCATGGCTCCCTCATCCGCGAAAAGCCCCGCCGTGGTCGTCTTGCCCATTCCGATCGAACCGGTCAGACCCAGGACGATCATCCGGCTTCCCCAAGGTATTGAAGACACAGGGGACGCACATTGTGGTCAGGGGGAGCGCATCCAAAAATGGCGCTGAATGAGGGAGCCGCCTGCCCGATCAGCATGGCTAGCCCATCCACTGTTGTAAGCCCCCGCGCTCTGGCCCTTTCCAGCAAGGGTGTAATGAGGGGACGGTAGGTCATGTCCATGACCACAGTCGAGGGTGACAGGCCGCTCAGATCCAGCTCAGGCTGAACACTCAGGGCATTGATGACCAGTCTGGCACCGTCGAGAGCCGGAGCCACTTCAGTCCAGGCCTCGACACCCTGTCCAAGGTCGGCTGCCAATTGATGCGCCCGCTCGGCGGTCCGGTTAACAACCCTGACCCGGGCACCCGCTCCGGCCAGTGCGGCACCTGCCGCTCTGGCCGCGCCACCCGCACCCAGCAGGACAACAGGCGTATCCGCCAGTGAAAGCTCGGGAGCCTGATCCGCCAGCGCCTTCAGAAGACCATATCCATCCGTACTGTCCCCATGGACCCTGCCGTCCCTGAAGGTCAGCAGATTCGAGGACGAGGACAGTTTTGCCGTCGCACTGCTGGTATCAGCCAGTTGAAAGGCCTGTTCCTTGAAGGGAGACGTAACATTCAATCCCTCGATCAGTCCGGCTCGACCAGCAGCCACAAGGACCTCGAACGCCTCGGCATCGCGGGGAGCAAAGGCGACATAGGCGCTATCCATTCCGGCAGCCTCGATCCAGGCATTGTGAATAACCGGGCTCAGTGAGTGCGAAATCGGTCTGCCAACAACCCCCGCGACCCTGACAGCACCGGTGATAAGTCGAGGGGGCAACGGACTGGTCATGTCCCTATCACGCCGGCGTGGCGCAATTGGTCGAGCACGCTCCACAACGGTAGTCCCAGAACGGTAAAATAGTCGCCCTGAATGGTTTCAAACAACTGCGATCCCAGGCCCTCGAGCCTGTAGCTGCCTACACAGGCCAGGATCTCGGAACCCTCAGCGGCGAGATAGGTATCAAGAAACCCATCCGAGAAATCCCGCATTGTCAGCGTGGCCGTATCACATCCTGACCAGACGATTCGGCCTTCATGGGCAAGGGCAACACCGGAATGGAGCTGGTGGCTTTGACCACGCATCTGGCGCAGACGTTCCCTGGCTTCATCAAGGGATCGGGCCTTGGATACAGATTCACCAGCAAAGGCCAGGGTCTGGTCCGCTCCGAGGACCCAGGCGTCAGGGACGCGGAGCGACACAGCCAGGGCCTTGGCACAGGAAAGCTCAACCGCCAGAACCTCAGGTGAGGCCTGCGATAGGGCCTGCTTGACTGCGTCTTCGTCTACCCCGGCATCCAGAGCCGAAAACGGCACCCCAGCGCCGGCCAGTATGGATCTGCGTGCCGCACTGCGCGAGGCGAGAATGAGGTTCGAAAGGGCAGCCTCTGTCACCAGGTTTTTCCAATCCTGTGGGTTCTTCGCTCACTGAGCAGATTGGTGATCGCAGCTGCCGTCTCTTCCACCGATCGCCGGGTCACATCGATAGTCGGCCAACCCCGACGCTCAAAGGCCCGCCTGGCCTTGACCGTCTCCTCGCGAACGAGATCATGATCCACATAGGCAGAGGAATGGCTGGCATTGAGACCATCAAGTCGGTTGCGGCGAATCTGAACCAGCCGGTCCGGTGAGACCGTCAGTCCCACGACCAATGGATTCTTGAGCGCGACAAGACGTTCTCCATCCTCCTGACCGGGCACCAGGGGCACATTGGCCGCGCGGATCCCGCGATGAGCCAGATAGATACAGGTAGGGGTTTTGGAGGTTCGGCTGACACCGCAAAGGACAACATCAGCACCCTCAAGCGCCTCCAGTGATCCCTGTCCGTCATCATGAGCCATGGCAAAGTCCAGGGCGCTCATGCGGTTGAAATACTCATGATCAAGCGCATGCTGGGCCCCAACCCGCGTTGACAAGGCAGCCCCAAGGTACCTGGAAAGGGCCCCCACGAGCGGATCGAGGGCTCCGATATGGGGCATGTCCAACTTGCGGCAGCCTTCCTCGAGCTGGGCCCGCAGTTCACGATCAACGAGGGTGTGAAGGACAACTCCTGGCGCGGTGGCCACTTCGGCCAGAACCCGCTCCATCTGTTTGGCTGACCTGACCAGCGCATAGATGTGCTCGATCGGGATAACACCATCGAAACGGGCGGTTACCGCCTTGGCCATGGCGTTCAGGGTTTCACCGGTCGAGTCTGAAACCAGGTGAACGTGGAAATAGGTAGCCAGTCGCGACGGCCCGGAAAGGCGAGCCGGGCTCATTGGACAGGATGTTTCATGACTGCGGACACATGGTCGGTTTCCTGTGGACAGTGTTGGGAGCGCATGGGGGGCATTTATCAGCAGATCGGGGACGGCTTTCTATAAACGTCGTTACGACCAACGGCGAGCGGGGATGGAGGGGCACTGTTTTGATGATCCGGCCGCAATCATCCCCATTCAGGACTGAGGGTTTCGCTTCCTTGGGGAAAATCTTAACAAAGTGTAAACGCTCAGAGCCAGTATCCAAGGGTACCAGGCTTGGGAAAGCCTGATATTTTAAGGATTGGTTAATACTTTTCCACTGTGTCTACAGGGGTGTTTCCATAACGCCTGTATGGGTCGGGGACCGGTTGAAAATCCGGTTATGTTCACGTCCAGGCCGGTCAGATATCCCCGTCATCAAGCCGCCTTCTACCTACCGCCATTCCTCAATTCTTTCTTGTTCAGGAGAAGGAACGGTGTCGCACTTGAGGGAAAGGGCTGTGGGACGTACAGGCATGACATGACCTCGCCTCTTCTCCTTGATGTCCTCGCCGGCAAGACCACGGCACGGCCCCCTGTCTGGTTCATGCGACAGGCTGGACGGTATCTGCCTGAGTACAGGGCTCTGCGGGCTCAGGCTCCGGACTTCATTGCCTTCTGTCTCAATCCCGAAATGGCTGCAGAGGCGACGCTTCAGCCTATGCGCAGGTTCGGTTTTGATGCTGCGATTGTCTTTGCGGATATCCTTCTGATCCCGGGAGCCCTGGGTCAGGAGGTCTGGTTTGAGGCGGGGGAAGGTCCAAGGCTTGGGCTCATGCCCTCGGTTGAGAGCATGGCGGCCAGAGCAGCGGGGGCCGGTGAGCATCTCAAGAGGATAGGCGAAACACTCTCGATTGTGAGGCAGGCCCTGGAGCCCGAGAGAGCCTTGATCGGCTTTGCCGGGGCACCCTGGACTGTGGCCACCTATATGCTTGACGGGGGCCGCAACCTTATCGGCAAGGGTGAAAGGGCATCGGCTCGGTCCTATGCCTACAGTGATCCCGAAACCGTCGATCAGTTGCTAGCTGTGCTTGTGGAAGCAACTGCCTGGTATCTCAAGATGCAGGCTGAGTCCGGTGCCCAGGTCCTGAAGATCTTCGAGAGCTGGGCCGAAGGGCTTCCCGATGATCTGTTTGAACGTCTTGTTCTCAATCCACACAAGGCGCTTGTGGCAAGGACCCGCGAGCTGGGTGTCACGGTTCCGCTGATCGGTTTTCCTCGTGGGTCTGCCATTCATGCCCGTTATTATGCTCGTGAAGTCGATGTCCAGGCCGTTGCACTCGATACGGCCTGTCCACTGGAAACCGGCCGTCAGGTTCAGGCGCTGTGCCCCATTCAGGGGGCTCTCGATCCCTTGCTACTGCGCGCAGGGGGCAAGGCCCTTGATATCCGTGTTGACCAGCTAATGGAGGCCTGGGGCGATGGTCCTTGGATCTTCAATCTTGGACACGGCATACTGCCGGATGTCCCGATCGCTCATGTTGAGCAGGTACTGAAGCGGATTGGAGCGCAGTGAAGGTGGCTGGAACCGGAAAACGTATCGCTGTCGTTCTTTTCAACCTGGGGGGACCTGACAAGGCTGAATCCGTAAAGCCATTTCTCTTCAATCTCTTCAATGACCCGGCCATCATTGGTCTGCCAGCCCCTTTCAGAGGTTGGGTGGCCCGTTTGATTTCGAGCCGAAGAGAAACCTCTGCCCAGGCCAACTATGCCATGATGGATCATGGTGGGGGGTCTCCGCTTTTGCCGGAAACGCTGAAACAGGCCAGGGCGCTTGAGCAGCGTCTTGTCGAACACAGCCCCGATGATCAGTTCGGTGTGTTCATAGCAATGCGCTACTGGGCCCCATTCACGGACCAGACAGCGGCGGAGGTGGCTGCCTTTGGGCCTGATGAACTTGTGCTGCTGCCACTTTATCCGCAGTTCTCGACGACAACGACACAGTCATCCCTCAAGGCCTGGAACGAAACCTATCGTGGCCCCGGCGTTAGTCGCACCATCTGCTGTTATCCTCAGGCCGATGGCTGGATCGAGGCCCAGGCCAGCGCCATTCAGGAGAAGCTGGTCGAGGTCGGCCAGGCTCCAGTCCGGCTTCTGTTTTCAGCACATGGTATCCCCGAAAAGCTGGTGAGCGGAAAAGGCGATCCCTATCAGGAACAGGTGGAAGGGACAGTTGCCGCTGTCATGGCCAGGCTGAAAACCAAGGGTATCGAGGTCGATCACAGTCTTTGCTATCAGAGCCGGGTTGGCCCCCTGAAGTGGCTCGGGCCCTCTACGCCTGAGGCTATTGCCAAGGCCGCGCGTGACGGTGTCGGCATTGTCATCACGCCTATTGCCTTTGTCTCCGAGCATATCGAAACCCTGGTCGAGCTGGACATCGAATATGCTGAACTGGCCCATGAGCATGGCGTGTCCCCCTATGTGAGGGTGGCCGCAGCGGGCACAAATCCGAGCTTCATTGACGGACTGGCTAGTGCCACGCTGAAGGCACTGGGTCGCTCGGGTATAGCTCCTGAGGGTCCGGGCTGCAGCCGAGGGTGGAAGGCCTGCCCTCATCTGAACACGGGTGGCTCTGAAACGCTCAAGGAGGTCGCGGCATGAATGCCTATGATCTGGCTAGGGGCCTTCATATTCTTGCTGTCATCGCCTGGATGGCAGGGCTTCTGTTTCTGCCTCGGCTCTATGCCTATGACGCGGAACAGTCAGGCAAGTCCGAGCCCCTGAGGTCGGAAATGCAAGGATTGCTGCGTCTGTGGCAAACCCGTCTGCTGCGCATCATCATGAATCCGGCCATGCTGGTTGCTCTTGGTCTTGGCATCTGGCTTTTCTGGATCCGAAGCGGGCAGGGTGCTGACTGGAGCTTTGTGCATCAGCCCTGGATGGCTGGAAAACTGCTTCTCGTCTTTCTGCTGTTTGGCTGGCACGGATTTCTCTCGGCGCAGCGCAAGAAGATCGCCCTTGGGACCTCCAGATATTCAGGCCGGTTCTGGCGGATGACCAATGAGATCCCCTTTGTCTTTGCGATTGGCATTGTGCTGTTTGCCACGATGGAATGGCCTTCACTCTAGGTCATTGGCGTAATGGACCGCAGGTTTGGCGTTGAGGGCCGTTCGATCTGTATCTCCAGAGCAGCGTTTCACCGGTCTGTTTGCAGCTCGTCGTACGACACATCTAAAGACGGCATCGCTTGACCTGATGCGGCGTTTCGTGGTTTCCGTGTCGTGAGCCGTTCGGGTTATCTGGGCGGTCCCTCTCTCTATCGATGCCCGCTGGCTTGACCCGCGGGATACCATCGCTTCCCCCCTGGTCCCCATAGGGCCGACAATCCAGATTTACCCCGCTCGCCAGGCCTCTGTCTGGCGGCGTTGATGCTGATTGAATCTCATGACCGATACGACCGATGCGCCGGAACACGAATCCCTGACCGAGACGGTTGAAGTTGATCGTCACGAGGTGGCGGCTGCTGATCTTCCGATGGTTGATCAGGAAGCCGAAGGCGATGAGGAGGACGGCGAAGCCGTCGTACCGTCTGGTCGTATCACCCTGCAGGAACTGAACGACAAGACGCCAGCCGACCTTGTCGCCTTTGCCGAACAGCTCGAAATCGAAAACGCAGGCAACCTGCGCAAGCAGGATCTTCTGTTTGCTATTCTAAAGGCACTGGCTGACGAAGAAGTTGAGATTATCGCTTCAGGCGTGCTCGAAATCCTGCCTGACGGCTTTGGTTTCCTGCGCAGTCCGGACGCCAACTATCTTCCGGGTCCGGACGATATCTATGTCTCGCCTTCCCAGATAAGACGCTTTGGCCTGCGTAATGGTGACACGGTTCATGGCGCTGTCCGGGGCCCTCGTGAGGGTGAGCGTTATTTTGCGCTTCTCAAGGTGGATACGATCAACTTTGAGGATCCGGAAACGGTCTCGACCAAGGTCCTGTTTGACAACCTGACGCCTCTCTATCCGGAGGAGCGGCTTCACATGGAAATCCAGGACCCGACCCTGAAGGACCGTTCGGGCCGGGTGATCGATATCGTGGCCCCACTGGGCAAGGGCCAGCGCTGCCTGATCGTGGCTCCGCCGCGGGTCGGCAAGACGGTCATGCTTCAGAACATCGCCAAGTCCATTGAAAAGAACCATCCGGAAGTGTTCCTGATCGTTCTCCTGATCGATGAACGTCCTGAAGAAGTGACCGACATGCAGCGCACGGTTAAGGGCGAGGTCGTGGCTTCGACCTTTGACGAGCCCGCCAGCCGACACGTAGCTGTCGCCGAAATGGTCATTGAAAAGGCCAAGCGCCTGGTCGAGCACAAGCGCGACGTTGTCATCCTGCTTGATTCCGTGACCCGCCTCGGTCGGGCCTATAATGCAACCGTGCCTTCATCGGGCAAGGTCCTGACGGGCGGTGTGGATGCCAATGCCCTGCAGCGGCCCAAGCGTTTCTTTGGCGCGGCCCGTAACGTGGAGCAGGGCGGCTCGCTCACGATCATTGCTACGGCCCTGATCGACACCGGTTCGCGGATGGACGAGGTAATCTTCGAAGAGTTCAAGGGCACCGGCAACTCCGAGATCGTCCTTGACCGCAAGGTTGCGGACAAGCGGATCTTCCCAGCCATCGATGTGCTGAAGTCCGGAACGCGCAAGGAAGAGTTGATCACGCCAAAGGACCAGCTGACGAAGACCTATGTCCTGCGTCGCATCCTGAACCCCATGGGGCCTCAGGACGCCATCGAGTTCCTTCTGGACAAGCTGCGTCAGTCCAAGAACAACTCGGACTTCTTCCAGTCCATGAACACTTGATCGGTGAACGCGGTCATACCGGGAATGTTTCATGTGAAACATCGGTATGGCTGCCAGAGGAGCGCGACGATGAAGCTGAACATCGAGATCGACTGCACACCGGCAGAGGCCCGGGCCTTCCTGGGTTTGCCAGACGTTACCGCTCTGAACGACCATCTCGTAGACGAGATGAAATCCCGCATGGAGGCCAATATGTCTGCCATGCAGCCTGACGAGTTGATGAAGTCATGGACCAGCTTCGGGCTTTCGGCACAGGACCAGTTCCGTCGCCTGATGGAAGCAGCTGTCGTCTCTGCAAAGACGTGATCTGTTGGCTCCGATAAGGCCAGGCGCGTAGGGATGACGACAGTTTTTGCTCTGGCCACGCCGCCAGGCCGCGGGGCGATCGCCATTGTGAGGCTTTCGGGGCCGCAAGTGGCAGCCACACTTGAACAGCTCGGCGCCGGCGGCCTGAAGCCCAGACTGGCAAGCCTGCGCAGATTGAAGCATGGCGGCCTCGTGCTGGATCAGGCCCTTGTTCTCAGTTTTCCGGGCCCAAACTCCTACACAGGCGAGGACTGTGCCGAGCTTCATCTTCATGGGGGGCGGGCTGTCGTTGAGGCGGTCTGTGCGGCTCTGGTTGATCTGGGTCTCGTGCCCGCGGCACCAGGAGAGTTTTCACGGCGGGCCTTCGAGAGCGGCCGCATGGATCTGGCCCAGGCCGAGGCCGTGGCAGATCTCGTCGATGCCGAAACCACCGCCCAGGCCAGCCAGGCCCTGGGTCAGCTCGATGGAGCGTTGTCGCGCACCTATGGGCGGTTTCGTCAGGATCTTCTGACGGCCCTTTCCCTGATCGAGGCAGAGATCGACTTTCCTGACGAGGATGTCCCAGACCAGCTGGCCAGGACTGCCGGTCCCCTTCTCGATGATCTGATCTCGGCGCTCAAGGCTGCGGCAAGGGATGCCGACCGGGGAAGGCGCGTACGTGAGGGCTATCGGATTGTCCTCATTGGAGAGACCAATGCCGGCAAATCCTCCCTGTTCAATGCTCTGGTTTCACGTGAAGCGGCCATAGTGACCCCGATTGCCGGCACGACGCGGGACGTGCTGGATGCCGAGCTTATCATTGGAGGCTATGCCGTTACCCTGACCGATACGGCAGGGCTGAGACAGAGCGATGATCCGATCGAGGCCGAAGGGGTGCGCCGGGCCAGGCACCGGGCCGAAACCGCAGATCTGCGGCTTTGGGTCCGGGCACCCGGTGATGCAGATGGAGCCGCCGCTGATCTGGCAAGGGCTGACGATCTGCAGGTCCTGACCAAGGGTGATCTGGGGCTTCCGCTACCTGAGGTAGGTGGAGCCCATCTGTCGGTGAGTGTCGCGACGGGGCAGGGGCTTGAGGCGCTTCACGATTGGATTGCAGCTCGCCTCGCGGCCGATCTTTCCGGGGGTGATTTTCCCGCTGTTACGCGTGAGCGCCATCGAAGACGACTTCTTCAGGCGCTCGAGGCCGTTGAGGCGGGCCGCGCTGCACTGGATATCGCGCCGGAAATGGCAGGAGATGACCTTAGGCGGGCCGCCGATGCCCTGTCCCGCGTGACCGGTGCCATCGGGATCGAGGATGTCCTGGGGGAGGTCTTTTCGACCTTCTGCATCGGAAAATAGACCTGTTTCACGTGAAAGCTCTTGAACAGGGTCTGCGCCAGGCTGTGATCTGCGTCCCGCGTGGCGCTGGATGCCGCTTTGCCCTATATGGCCAGCCATGAGCCCTGTCTGTTTTGATGTCATTGTTATTGGGGGTGGCCACGCCGGCTGTGAGGCTGCGGCGGCCTCGGCACGCGCCGGTGCAAACACCCTGCTGTTGAGCCAGAAGCTGGAGACCATCGGAGAGATGAGTTGTAATCCAGCCATCGGAGGGCTTGGAAAGGGTCACCTGGTCCGGGAGATCGACGCACTGGATGGCGTTATGGGTCGGGTCGGTGATCTCGCAGGGATACAGTTCCGCCTCCTCAATCGCTCCAAGGGCGCGGCTGTTCGCGGGCCTCGAAGCCAGATCGACCGCAGGCTGTACCGTGAGGCCATGCAGGCCGAACTCTCCCAAACCCCCAACCTCACCCTTATGGCGGGAACGGCTGAACAGCTCATTGTCCAGGGGACGCGTGTTGTCGGGCTGCGCACGCTTGATGGCACAGAGCTGGGTGCAGCTGCCGTGGTCCTGACGACAGGGACCTTCCTGAACGGCGTCATTCATCGGGGAGATGAGCGGATTTCAGCCGGGCGGTTCGGTGAGGCTCCCTCAACGGGCCTGGCTGCGGATCTCCATGGTGCCGGTCTGATGATGGGTCGGCTCAAGACAGGAACCCCGGCCCGACTGGATGGACGAACCATCGCCTGGGACCGGCTGGAGATGCAGCAGGCTGATGATGTCCCGGTCCCCTTTAGCTTCCTCACCACGCGGATTGATGTTCCCCAAATCGCCTGCGGGATCACGCACACCAACGCCGAGACCCACCGGATCATTGCCGAGAATCTCGCAGAGAGCGCGGTCTATGGCGGCCATTTGACAGGTCGGGGACCCCGCTACTGCCCGTCAATCGAAGACAAGGTTGTGCGGTTCGCGGACAAGACGTCCCATCAGGTCTTTCTCGAACCCGAAGGGCTGGATGATCCCACGGTCTATCCCAATGGAATCTCCACCTCGGTTTCGGATGAAACTCAGCTGGCATTCCTGAGAACCATGACGGGACTGGAGGCCGTGGAGGTCTTCCGCTTCGGCTATGCCATCGAATACGACTACGTCGATCCACGTGAACTTCTGGCAACGCTCGAGGTCAAGAAGAGACCCGGGCTCTATCTCGCCGGCCAGATCAATGGCACCACAGGTTATGAGGAGGCCGCAGCCCAGGGACTGATGGCGGGCCTCAATGCGGCCAGGCGCGCAGCGGGACAGGATCCCGTCAGTCTCGGTCGCGATCAGGCCTATATTGGAGTGATGATCGATGATCTCGTTACCCGCGGGGTCACTGAGCCCTACAGGATGTTCACCAGCCGTGCCGAGTATCGTCTGACCCTCAGGGCCGACAACGCCGACCTGCGTCTGACGCCCCTCGGTATAGATCTGGGCATTGTCTCCTCAGCCCGGGCTGCAGCCTTCCAGACCAAGGCTGATCAGCTGCAGGTGGCGATGAAACGGGTTCAAGAGACACGTTATACTCCGGGCGAGGCCAATGCCCTGGGTCTCACGGTCAATGCGGATGGCCAGCGCCGCTCGATCCGCGACCTCCTTGCTTTTCCGGGCGTGGATCTGACCCACTTCGAATCGGCTCATCCAGAGATCCAGAGCTGGCCGCAACAGGTCCGTGAGCAGGTGGAGATCGATGCCGGCTATGCCGGCTATCTCGATCGCCAGGCGGCCGATGCCCTGGCGCTTCGCCGCGAAGAGGCGCTCGCACTGCCGACGGACCTCGACTATGCCTCGATCGGTGGGCTGTCCAATGAGGTCAGGGAAAAGCTGCTTCTGGTCCAGCCCCAGACCCTGGGTCAGGCTGGGCGGATCGAGGGTATGACGCCTGGTGCCCTTACGGCCCTGCTTTCGCACGTCAAGAAACAGCTGGTCGCAAGCTGATGACGGCTGATGAGTTCCAACGTCTCACCGGTGCAGATGAGCAGCGGATGGACGAACTCCACCGCTTCCTGGAGCATCTGACAGAAGCCAATCAGGTCATGAATCTCGTTGGGCCCGACAGCCTGGCGGATTTCTGGAACCGGCATGCCTGGGACTCAGCCCAGTTGCTCAGTCTTGCCCCCGAGGCCCTGACCTGGGCCGACCTTGGGGCAGGGGCCGGGTTTCCCGGCGTGGTCCTGGCCATACTCCTGAAGGACAGACCCGGAGCCCATGTCTGGCTCGTCGACAGTCTCGGCAAGCGGTGCCGGTTCCTTCAATATCTGGTCGAGGATCTTCAGCTACCGGCAACTGTGATCAATGGTCGGGCAGAGGAGCAGCGTCTGAAGGTTGATATAGTCACGGCCAGGGCCGTGGCTCCCTTGGAGAAACTTCTGGGTTATGCACAGCCCTTCTTCCAGCGCGGTGCACAAGGTTTGTTTCTGAAGGGAGAGAAGGCACAGAGCGAGTTGCAGGAGGCCCGCAAGGTCTGGCATGTGCAGGGTGAGCTCTCTGTCTCGCGCAGCGATACAAGGGGGCGTATCCTTTTCGTCAGGAGCCTTCGACGTGGCTGATCGCCCGGACAAGAAACTGTCGGCCTCTGGTATGGCGGTGCGCAGCACCCGCGTCCTGGCCGTCTCCAATCAGAAGGGGGGCGTGGGCAAAACCACGACCGCCATCAACCTGGGTACGGCCTTGGCCGCTATCGGCGAGCGGGTTCTGATTGTGGATATGGACCCACAGGGCAATGCCTCGACGGGTCTGGGTGTTCCACGTGAAACAAGACGCATCACGATCTACGATGTTGTCGTCGATGGACGCTCAATTCATGACGCAGCCGTAAAGACCTCGGTGCCCGGTCTCGATATCATCCCGGCCGATGCGGATATGTCCGGTGTGGAAATCGAACTCAGTCAGGCTGACCGCAGATCCTACCGCCTGCGCGATGCCTTGGAATCACAGGGACAAAGCGGCCATACACGGTATGACTATGTCCTCATCGACTGCCCGCCCTCGCTGAATCTGCTGACCCTGAACGCCATGGCGGCTGCGGATGGTGTCCTGGTGCCCCTGCAGTGTGAGTTCTTTGCCCTTGAGGGGCTGACGCAGCTGATGAAGACGATCGAAATGGTGCGTCACAGTCTGAACCCGGCTCTTGAGATACAGGGTCTGGTGCTGACCATGTATGATCGTCGCAACGCCCTGTCCGGCCAGGTGGCAATGGATGTGCGTACCCATTTTGGCAACAAGGTCTATGAGGCCGTTATCCCGAGAAATGTCAGGGTTTCGGAGGCACCTTCCTTTGGCAAGCCTGTCCTCATCTATGACCTCAAATGCTCCGGCAGCCAGGCCTACCTTCGCCTCGCACGCGAAGTTGTGGGCAGGGAACGACAAAAACGCGCAGAGATGGCCGCGGCCTGAGACCAGGGGGCCGGACTGCCAAGGATAAAGTATAATGGCTGCTGATCGACAAAGAGGACTGGGCCGCGGCCTGTCGGCCCTTATGGGCGAGAATGCCGCCGAGCCGGTTCCGGTGACAGGCGGGGTCCTGCCTGGTGGGGTGCTCATGGCACCAATCGAAAGCCTCAAGCCCAATCCCGACCAGCCCCGGAAAATCTTTACCAAGTCTGACCTCGAGGAGCTTACCGTCTCCATCCGCGACAAGGGTGTGCTGCAACCCATTCTCGTGAGGGCTCAGCCCGGCGAGCCCGGGGTCTGGCAGATCATTGCCGGGGAGAGGCGCTGGCGCGCCTCCCAGGGCGCCAGGCTGACCGAGGTCCCCGTGATCGT
This sequence comes from Caulobacterales bacterium, assembly GCA_041308165.1. Taxonomy (GTDB): domain Bacteria; phylum Pseudomonadota; class Alphaproteobacteria; order Caulobacterales; family Caulobacteraceae; genus Brevundimonas. Next base: position 14,763 of record JBFZCB010000035.1, on the reverse strand, counting down.
CCGTGAAATGGACGATGTGGAGGTCCTTGAGGTTGCCATCATCGAAAACGTACAGCGCGCTGATCTCAATCCGGTTGAAGAGGCCAATGCCTATGCTGTGCTCATGGAGCGGTTTGGTCGGACCCAGGATGCGCTTGCCGGTATCGTGGGCAAGAGCCGCAGCCACGTCGCCAATACGCTTCGTCTTCTCCAACTGCCTGCCAGTGTACTCGATCATGTCACCAATGGTCGTATGTCAGCCGGTCATGCCAGGGCCCTGATCACCGCCAGGGACGCTGAGGGACTGGCCGAACAGGTGGTGGCTGAAGGCCTGAATGTTCGCCAGACGGAGGCCCTGGCCCGAAAATCTCAGGAGCCCGTCAAACCCGCCTCACAGGGCTCAAAGGATGCACGTGGGGACGTCTCTGCCGATATTGCCGCGCTCGAGCAGGACCTGGCTGATGCCCTTGGACTTAAGGTTGTTCTTGCTGACAAGGGCGGGAAGGGTGAACTCACCCTGTCCTATGGTACTCTTGAACAACTTGACGACCTTTGCCGACGGTTGATGCGCTCCTGAGGCCTATCTGTGTTAGGGTAAGGACATGACCGAAAAGACCGAAACCGCCGCTGAGGCCCTCAAACGTGTCCTTGCTTCCAAGAAGGGTGCCAACCAGGGGGCAGGCAAGGCTGCCTTCAAGCCGGGCCAGCACCCTGAAAAGGCTGTGAACGCACGCAACACCGCCATGGCCAAGCCGGCCTTCCGCAAGGCCTCAAAGCGCGGCTGATCTGTCTGGCGGACCTGGATGGCTCCCCCAGTCCTGGGCGTCAGGGCTGCCTGTCCAGGCTAGATGACTGGCTTTGGTGCTCTCAATAGAGGCCGTCGGTACCGTAAGCCGCCCGTCAAGCCGTCAGCCAACCCCTAGGCTCTGAGGCGGGCGAGCGCCTCTGGAAAGCGTCTGGATAGAGGGGCACGCAACTCGCCGGCATACACAGTCCAGTCGCCTGACCCGTCCGGCTCAAGCCCGGTGACCTGTGTGACGTTGATCAACCAGGACCGATGGGTCCGGATCAGGCCTAGGGGTTCAAGCTTGTTGTGAATGGCCGAGAGTGTGGCCCGCATCAATGGACGTCGCCCGTCCTTCAGCCTGAACTCGACGTAGTTTCCTGCAGAACAGACAGCAAGAATCTCTTCGGTACCAACCCGGATAAGCCGGCTGCCTTCATAGATGTCGAACACGGCCTGCGCCCTATAGGCTCGGGACTGCCTCTGATGCTCCCCGGCCAGCCAGAACAGGCTCACATTGGCTGCATAGCTCAAAAGATCTTTACGCAGCTCATAGGGGAAGTCCTCGATCAGCGGACCCCATCCATAGGTCTCACCCATGGGCCAATACACAAGGTTCCTGAGCACCACGAAACCCGCAACATGCAAGACGGCGTAGGCCAGGGCGGCAACCCCATGCATCAGAACCGAGCGTGGCCACCCCCATTCGCCAGGTGAAGCCCGTCTTACCGCCAGCATGCAAATCAGGGTGCAGGGCAGGGCAGTGGCTGCACTCGTAATCGCCCAGGTCCACGCCTTCCACGGAGCCGTCCCCGGACGGTCTGCAAGGCTGGTCAGAGCACCCACAATGGCAAATAGCCCAATGGCTCCAGCCATGAGAACGATCAGGACAACCCATTCGCGACGACTGCTGGGCAGATAGCCGGGCCGCCTGTCACCCAGATCGCGCCGTTCGCCCCAGAGGGCTTGCCGCCACGGGGTGCCGCCCACCATGCCAGCCAGGTTCTTTCGCTTGATGAGATCCTCCATGTCAACGAGCCTGCCTGAAGCCCCGACCCCAGCGCAAGTCCGTCATGAGCGTCGTTTCGATCTGGACTGGATCCGCGTTGCGGCTTTCTTCCTCCTCATAGTCTACCACGTCGGGGTCTTCTACGAAGCCGATGACTGGCACACCTCCAGCCCCCGACCGATTGAGGGTATAGAGATCGTCATGAGCCTCTCCAGTCCCTGGAGGCTGGCGCTGCTTTTTCTGATCGCCGGGTTTTCTACCCGTTATCTGAGCCTCGGCCTGCCTGCCGGACTTCAAGGCGCAGGGTCCTTGGCCTGGAGCCGTACAAGACGCCTCCTGATACCGCTGGTTTTTGGAATGCTGGTGGTTGTCCCGCCCCAGACCTATTTTCAGGTCGTCCAGTACACGCCTCATCTGGTCGAAACCTGGCCCCGTTTCTATGCCCTGTATCTTAGTGGAAACCACGACTGGAACATTGTTACCCCAACCTGGAACCATCTGTGGTTTGTGGCCTACCTCTGGGTTTACAGCCTCGGTCTGGCTGGTCTCATGGCCATTTTCGCAAAGCGTCCAGCGCCTTTGGACCGCTGGATCGAGCGCTGTCTGCAAGGCCCTCTTCTGCTCCTTGTACCGATCGCCTACCTAGGCTTGGCTCGCCAGCTCTATCCCGTCTTTGACCGGACCCATGCCCTGGTCGATGACTGGTATCTGCATAGTGTCTACCTACCCCTGTTCCTTCTCGGTTTCCTGATCGCTCGGTCAGATCCTATCCGGCAGCGCTTCATCCGGTTGAGATGGGTCGCCCTATCCCTCGCACTGCTGGCCTGGCTGGTCTGGCAAGCCTACCTTCTGACCTGGACCGGCTTGCCAGGGGATCTCCAGCTCTGGCCGCCGCTTGCAGAGCCACCCCCCGTCTGGCTTCGCGTCACGATGCGCTGGACCTATGCAGCGATCCAGTGGGCAACCCTTGCGGCCATCATGGGCTTCGGAGCCAGACACCTGAACTTTGATCACCCCGCTCTAAGATATCTGACCGTGGCCGTCTTCCCCCTCTTCATCCTGCATCAGACGATTACGGTGGTCTCGGGTCACTTCCTGACCAAACTGGACCTGCCGTTGGCCCTGGAAGCGGGACTTCTGGTCATGATTACCTTTGGCGGATCCTTTGCCGGATACGAGCTTGTCCGGCGCATCGCCGTCCTGCGACCCTGCTTTGGATTAAAGTTGAGACAAACCGCTAGATCCAAGGGTGTCAGGAAAATCTAGGAGCAGCCGCACCTTTGCCCAGGCCCACAAGAGCCAGGGGATCCCACCTCTGGGTGTGACCGGCCCTTGGAGGCCTTGCCGTCCAAATCCGGCATCCAGCCCTCTAAAGCCCCATCCGCCTGGCCCGGGCTGCGATCTCCAGAAGGAGCCGTTCTGCAATCAAGGCTTCCGGCATCCCCGTGGTTCGGGTTGCCAGATCGGCCGTGTTGACGCTGTCGAGTACACGCTCAAGATCTTCAAGCCTCCACACGCGGGCCTGACGCAGCATTTCTGCCTCCTGTTTCCAGAAGACCCCTGCAGCCTTGGCCGCCTCCTTCGAGCCGGCACCACCTTTCTGCAATATATTGATTCTACGAAGCTTTCCAAGATGAGCAGACACTTGCCGGACGGCTACAACGCTTGATTCGCCCTCGGCAAGAGCCCTGCGCAGCCCTGCCTGAGCGAGCGCGGCCTTGCCTCCAAAAGCCTGAAGGGCGGCGTCCTGCAATGAGGCATCTGGCTCTACGCCCAGATGGTGCTCAAGGTCATCAACGTCGATCTGGCGACCCGAACCGGGTCCGATAAACAGAACCAGACGCTCGATTTCCTGGCGCATCAGGCCCCGTTCTCGAGGCAACCGAGAGACAAACCTTTCAAGGGCATCGGTGGTGAGCGACACTTTCTCAGACGACAGGGCTTCGCGCGTCATACGGGCCACGTCCCCGGTTTCATCCTCATAGCAGGTGATGGCCACCGCTGACTTGTGGGCCTCGGCAGCCTTGCGCAGAGCCGAATCCCGACCCAGGGCACCCGCCTCAATAACGAGCATGGCGTCGGGGTTGAAGCCACCGTCCGCGTGGATCTTAAGGGCTGCGGCGAGACCCTTGTCGATAGAGGCCTTGTCTGAACCTAGGCGGACCCGCACCAGCCGACGCCCGCCGATCATCGACAGGGCGGTGAGCGCCTCTTCGAGTCTCGCCTCATCCCCGTCGATATCGCTATCGGTCAGCAGGGTCACATTGAACGGATCATTGAGGTCCGGCGTTACGGTCCGACAAAGAATCTCAGAGCGTTCGGCAACACCGGACCGGTCCTTGCCGTGAATGACAACCGCACGCACGCCCGCATCCGGCCGCGCCAGAAAGCGATCGATTTCAGGACGTTTTGCGAGGATCATGATTGATCCTTTCGCAAACTAGCGGCCGGCCAGGGCCAGGACGAGGTCCAGGCGGATCAGGCGTGCAAGCTCGGCAGCTGCGCGATCTTCACCGTCCTGCTGGGCTGCGATGGCGGCGTAGGGTTGATCAGCAGCGCTATAGGTGGTGGTGACCGTCTCTGTCCCTGTCAGGGGGGATCCGCCCGAAACCGGCGTCAAGGTCCAGTCAGCCCGGATCGTCAGCTCATAGCGGGTGGCCGTATCATCGATGCGCCGACCGAGCGGACGACGGCTTTGCTGGACCTCGGTTGTCAGACGATAGAGCGGTGACATCGAGCGATCCAGCCCAAGGCTGTCCTCAAGCTGCTCTCGCAGCCTGTAGCCAAGACGGTTGTCCTGAGCCGACACCGAAATCCGTGACAGAGATGCCCCTGCAGCCCCCTCACCATAAAGAGGCGTGAATCCGCAGCCCGCGAGACCGGACACCAGCCCCAGGGCCAGTCCGAACCGGAGAAGGGCTCGCGCGCTACGCATCACCCGACTACCAGATTGACGATACGGTCAGGCACCACAATCACCTTGCGAACAGAAAGGCCGTTGGCAGCAAGGTAGGCCTCAATGGCCTCGCTGGCGAGGGCTGCGGCCTCTACGGCCGAGGCATCACTGCCGCGTGGCATGGAGATCTCACCGCGGCGCTTGCCATTGATCTGGATGGGCAGGACGACCTCATCATCGGCGGCGAGCTCCGGATCATAGACAGGCCAGGGTGCATCCAGAACCATTCCTGCCTCGCCCAGGCGGGTCCAGCACTCTTCGGCCAGGTGAGGTGTAAACGGAGCAATGAGCCGCGCCAGGGCAGACAGGGCCTGGTGTCGGGCCTCGCCGCCTGCGCCGCGCGCATCACGAACGGTCGTGAGGAAGGCGTAGAGCTTGGCGATGGCAGAGTTGAACCGGAAGCCCTCGACGCCCTCAGAGACCGCCTTGATGGCCTTGTGGGTCTCTCGAATGAGGGCCGCGTCGGCAGCCGGATCCCCTGACGGTGTGCGGGCATAGCCATCAAACTCGGTCCAGCAGCGCTGAACAAAGCGGCTGGCCCCCTCAACACCGCCTGACGTCCACTGGACATCCCGCTCGGGAGGACTGTCGGAGAGGACAAAAAGACGACCGGCATCGACCCCGAAGGTGCCCAGAATCTCCTGGGGAGCCACGACGTTCTTGCGGGACTTGGACATCTTCTCGATGTCCCCAATCACCAGGGCCTGACCGGTTGAGATCTGCAGGGCGCTGCGCACACCCGCTTCATTCTTGAGCTCGACGTCCGTTGGCTCGACCCAGACTCCATCGGAGCGGCGATAGGTCTCGTGGACGACCATGCCCTGGGTGAACAGGCCGGCAAAAGGCTCCTTTACGCTCAGCATCCCTGCATCAGACAGGGCCCGCGTGATGAACCGGGCATAGAGCAGGTGCAGCACAGCATGTTCTACGCCGCCGATATACTGGTCGACCGCCAGCCAGCGATCAGCCGCTTCATGGTTTATGGGGCTGGAAGCGGTCGGATCGGCAAAGCGGGCAAAATACCAGCTGGAATCAACAAAAGTATCGAGGGTGTCTGTCTCGCGCGTTGCCGCCCCCCCGCAGCTGGGACAGGTGACATGCTTCCAGCTGGGGTGGCGATCAAGCGGGTTGCCGGGAACATCGAATGTGACATCATCGGGCAGAACGACGGGGAGCTGTTCGGCCGGAACCTCGACAACGCCACAGTCCGGGCAATGGATCACGGGGATGGGACAACCCCAGTAGCGCTGCCGGGAAACGCCCCAGTCACGCAGACGATAGATTGTGGCCCCCTTGCCCTGGCCTGCCGCCTCGACCCGGCGGATGGCCTCGGTCTTGGCCGCCTCCACGGTCAGGCCGTCGAGAAACCCGGAGTTGAAGATCTTGCCGGGACCTACATAGGCTTCTGTGCCGACCTCAAAATCGGCCTCTGCCGCTTCCGGCTTGACCACAGGCAGAACCGGAAGGCTGTATTTGCGGGCAAAATCGAGATCGCGCTGATCATGGGCCGGGCAACCGAAGATGGCACCCGAACCGTAGGTCGACAGAACAAAGTTGGCGGCCCAGACCGGAACGGTCTTGTCGGCATTGAAGGGGTGGCGAACGCGAATGCCAAGGTCCACGCCCAGTTTCTCGGCCTTTTCGATATCGGCTTCGCTGGTTCCGGAACGGCTGCAGGTCTCGACGAAGGCCGCCACCTCGGGCTGATGGGCAGCGATTGCCCGCGTCAGCGGATGATCCGGGGCCAGGGCCAGGAAGCTGGCTCCGAACAGTGTGTCGGGGCGGGTGGTATAGACCTCGATCGGATCCCGGGCGTGGTCGGCTTCGCCTTCGCCAGAGGCCGTCAGACAGTCAGGAGCCTGGACAATGTCCCACCAGAGGGTTGCGCCGCTGCTGCGGCCGATCCAGTTCTCCTGCATCAGGCGAACCTTCTCTGGCCAGCGGTCCAGGGTCTTCAACCCGTCGATGAGGTCATCGGCATAGTCCGTAATGCGCAAGAACCACTGGTTGAGCTTGCGCTTTTCGACGAGAGCCCCCGAGCGCCAGCCCCGGCCGTCTATGACCTGCTCATTGGCCAGAACCGTATTATCGACAGGATCCCAGTTGACCACGCCATCTTTGCGATAGACCAGGCCGCGCCGATAGAGCTCCAGGAACCAGGCCTGCTGCTTGCCGTAGTATTCAGGATCACAGGTTGCGAACTCTCTGGACCAGTCCAGGGAAAGCCCAAGCAGTTTGAGCTGATCGCGCATTGCCGCAATGTTGGCATAGGTCCAGCCCTTGGGGTGGATGCCACGCTCCATGGCGGCATTCTCGGCCGGCATGCCAAAGGCATCCCAACCCATGGGATGGAGCACATCGAACCCTTGGGCGCGCTTGTGACGCGCGACCACGTCACCCATGACATAGTTCCGGGCGTGACCCATATGGATGTTCCCCGAAGGATAGGGAAACATTTCAAGGACATAGTACTTGGGTCGGCCCGTGTCGCGAGTAACAAAGGCCTCGGCATCAGCCCAGCGGGCCTGTTGACGGGGTTCGGCGGTCTTGGGGTCGTATCGGGCCACGGAGTTTACCAGGGGAGGAGGCGAGAGGGCGACGGCACCCTCAGCCGGGCCCGCCGAACGAAATCAGTTCGCGTTGGCGAGGTTTAGCTGGCGAGCCTTGGTCAGAATGGCGTTTTCCAGGTCTGTCTCAGTCTGGGCGGCCACCGTTCCGGGGGTCCAGTTACCGTCAGCGCCTCTGACTTCCTTGGAGACGCTGACGTTCAGGGCGTCTGCACGCAGCCGGGTGTCGAGGATGAAAACCGTAGCCTTGAAGCGCTCGTTCGGTGCCTGGGGATCGGTGTACCAGTCATAGTTGATGACGCCTCCAAAGGGATCGGCTGTCAGCAGGGGCAAGAAGCCCAGGGTGTCGAGACTGGCCCGCCACAGGAATCCGTTTACGCCGATAGACTGGGGAGCCGTCGAGGTCTTGGTCGTGTCTGAGCCGATGAAGGGCAGTTTCACGCCCCCGCAGGCGGAAAGCAGAAGGCCTGCAGCCACGGCTGCAAGAACTCCGGCGCGGACGGGTGCCCGCCGGGTTACAGTCTTCGGGGCCACGGCTGTGTAGGGGGCCATCAGGGAAATCTCCATATCGTTACGCAGGCGCTTGCGGCTAACGCGGCCTTTGCGGACGAAGTCCGGCAAGCGACGCCGATGCTTTGCTCTATAACACGGTGAAAAGGGGCGCTGACAAGGCGAAGCGAGGCCTTGGCCCCCTCTGACGAAAAACAGGGCCCCAAGCGGACATCATCCGCGTGACGCAAGCGACACATATTCAGGCCATAGTCCTGTGAAAGACACCTGATTAGACGGTGTTGCGTTGACCCGGCGTGATCGAGGTGTCTAATCGCATCGAACACGACGAAAACGTCGGTTCCCCGGTGTTCGCACCGGTCTGTAAGGTCCGGAGTTCACCGGGCGACTAAGGGTTGGAAATGCGTTCTGGCGTTGTTCTTGCTGGATTGGTGGGGGTCATGGTTCTCTCATCGGCAAGCCATGCCCTGGCCCAGGCCGGGACACGTACCCGAGCACCCGCCGTTTCCCTTGCTGAAGCCCAGTCCGCCCAACGCAGTCAGCCGGCGCCGCAAAGGCGGGGCCTGCGCTGGAACGAGAACGGACGCTGGGGTCTGAACTTCAACATGAACCAGCCTGTCGGTCGTGAGACCGGTTGGGGTGACGTCGAGGCCGGAGCCTTCTACAGCCTCAACCCGCGGCTGAGCGTGGGTGCTTCTGCTGGTCTGGGGACACTGGAACAGGATCCCGCCCGGGCACCCGAGACGGATCGCCGTTCCCAACCGCGCGTGCGGCTCCAGTCCATTTTCAAGTTCTGACCTGGAACGACAAGCCTCTTTGGGCCTGTCTAACTGATCCGGCTCCGACATCGGGGTCCGGGCTCCTGGGGGTCAGTCGCAGAACAACGATATAAACCCCTCAAGGCCTGCGATGCCGCAGATTCCGGTCCCAGAGAGCTGCGCCACATTGGCGAGGTTGATCCCGCCCAGGGCATAGACCGGTAGTTTCGTGGCTGAGACAAAGTCTGCAATCTGGCCTGCACCCAAGGCGGGACGGGACGGGGAGGGACTTCGCGTCACAAAGGCCGGTGAGAGTACAAGTCCATCCAGTCCCGGGGTTAACTGGCCTAACTGGGTTGCCTGGTCTGTCTCATCCGCCAGCCCCTGGACGTGGGCTGCGGCTGTGATGAGCCATTGTGGATGGTCTTTTCGGACCTGCGGGGCCATGGATCGCGATCGCTGTGGCAGGTGGAGGCCGTCTGCACCTATCCGGTCAGCGAGCTCGGCATCCAGGCCAATCAACAGAGCGATGCCGCGCCGGGCGGTGATCTCGCGCAGACGCCAGGCCATGTCCTCAGCGAAGGGCATGCCGAAGTGCCTAAAAACGAGGCCCGAGCCTGCGGGCAGGCGAAGGGCGATCCCTGTGGGATCGGGCACTCTTAAGGGATCCGTGAAAACGAGCAGCGGCGGCAGGCTGACACCAGGCTGCAGGCGGGCTAGAGCAAGGGCGGCGTCCCAGAGCGCCCTTGCGTCCTCCGAAAGATTATCCAGGCTCTTGTCATTGACCGTCATTGCCTCCTCTTCGTCCGGTTTCGATCCTGCGTCCATAAGCTTGCGGTTTGCCGCTGTCCGCGCCCAGATCGAGGCCGCCGCGCGCGCCTGTGGCCGTGATCCTGCCGAAGTGACACTCACAGCCGTGACCAAGACCCAGCCTGCCCCGGCGATTGATGCCGCCCTGGCGGCCGGCCATCGGGTGTTTGGAGAGAACCGTGTCCAGGAAGCCCAGGGCCGATGGCTGGATCGTGATCCAGCGGGCTCCGGTCTCGAGCTTCGTCTGATCGGACCCCTCCAGACAAACAAGGCCCGGGATGCTGTGGCCCTATTCGATGTCATCGAGACCCTCGACCGCGAAAAGCTGGCCGGTGCCCTTGCCGAGGCGGCCCAGGCCGTCGGGCGGTGTCCGCGTCTGCTGATACAGGTGAATACCGGTGCTGAACCCCAGAAGGCGGGTGTTCTGCCAGGCCAGGCCGACGCCCTCATCGCCCGCATAAGGTCTGTCTATGGACTGCCGATTGAGGGACTGATGGCCATTCCCCCGGCCGATGAGGCCGCCGAACCCCATTTTGTTTTGCTCGCCGAGCTTGCCCGGCGCAATGGACTGGGTGTCCTGTCTATGGGAATGAGTGGTGATTTCGAGGCAGCGATTCGCTGCGGTGCCACCCATGTTCGCATCGGATCCGCACTTTTCGGAGAGCGGAACGTCAATCCAGGGGGTTGATAGGGCTTGAAACCGCTGGTTTTTCAGTATCGCACTTGGCGTAGAGGCCAAGCCTCTCCATTGTTATGCCCATGCCCACGCCAAAAACGCTTCTGATCATTGATGACGACGACGACCTGCGCGAGGCGCTGGCCGAGCAACTGGCTCTGCATGAGGAGTTCAAGACCGTCCAGGCCGCGACCGCAACGGAGGGTGTGAGGCTGGGACGAGAGATACGGGCCGACCTTATCCTTCTGGATGTCGATCTTCCGGACATGGACGGTCGTGAAGCCTGCCGGCTTCTGCGCAAGGACGGGGTCTCGACCCCGGTCATCATGCTGACGGCCCAGTCATCGGATAGTGATACGGTTCTGGGTCTCGATGCCGGTGCGAACGACTATGTCACCAAGCCTTTTCGGTTTGCGGTCCTTCTGGCGCGCATTCGTGCCCATCTGAGAAGCCATGAGCAGTCAGAGGACGCGGTTTTCGCCATCGGCCCCTACTCATTCCGCCCGGCCAGCAAGCTGCTTGTCGATGATCGCGGCCGCAAGGTCAGGCTGACGGAAAAGGAAACCAATATCCTGAAGTATCTCTACAGGGCCGGTGCCAAGCCTGTTTCCCGCGAGGAACTTCTGACAGAGGTCTGGGGCTACAACGCCGGGGTCACCACCCATACCCTCGAGACACATATCTATCGGCTGCGCCAGAAGATCGAACCGGAGCCCGGCCAGGCCCGCCTCCTGCTGACCGATGCCGGGGGGTATCGGCTGCAGCCCTGAGGCCCTGGTTCTGCCAGGGGGCAGTCAGGTCTCCAGATCGACGCTGATCGGACAATGGTCGGATGGCTGTTCCCAGGCCCTTACCGGCTCGTGGATGGTGGCGCTCCCCGGGATGACCGATGGGGTCAGCCCCGGAGAGGTCCAGATGTGGTCGAGGCGCAGGCCGCGGTTGGATTTACGAAAGTCCTGGGCCCGATAGCTCCACCAGCTGGCCAGTTTTAGGGGCTCCGGATAGGCGCTTCGAACCACATCCGTGAAATCGCCCGCAGCCTGAAGCCTGTTCAGCGTCTCCACCTCGACAGGGGTGTGGCTGACGATCTTGGACATGTGTCTGTGGTTCCAGACGTCATATTCGCTGGGAGCAATATTGAAGTCCCCGCACATGACAAGCCGGGCGGACCTGTCCATCGCTGATACGGTCCGCGTGAGCTGTTCATAAAAGTCCATCTTGTGATCGAACTTCGGATTGAGCTCGCGATCGGCCACATCGCCACCGGCCGGGATATAGAAGTTTTGTATGTCGATGCCGGCGATGCGTGCCGAGACACAGCGCGCATGACCGAGCCGGCAGGCCTGGAAGGTTTCACTGGTCTCAATGGGCAGCCGCGAGGCAATCGCCACGCCATGCCAACCCTTCTGGCCGGCAACCTTCAGGTGCGGAAGGCCCATTTCAGCAAAGGCCTGCCTTGGAAACTGGTCCTCAAGGCATTTGATCTCCTGCAGACACAGGACATCCGTGCCGCTTTCGGCGACGAAGCGGGCGACCTGATCGATGCGCAGACGCACAGAGTTGATGTTCCAGGTCGCGATACGAAGGGTCATGTGCGCGCTTCTAGCGCGAGATCGGTCTGGAACAAGAGCCCTAAGCCGAGGGGACGCCCTGTCCGAAAAGAAACGCCCGGTGACAGGCACCGGGCGTTCAAGGTTTCTCTCTCACACGCCGCTATCGGGAGGGGATGACGTCCGACGCGGATAGGCGACCGCCGCCGCCTGTGTTCAAAGTGTCACTCTCGAAGAAATAAGTCAAATGAGACTTTTGTTAAAGATGTGTGTCCGTCGAACCACGATCATCGAATCAGTTCCGTCTGGGTCGCTGTGTCGGGTCCGTGAACTGGAACAGGCTAGAGGCCAGGCCGGATGCCGGTGTCAGTGTCGTCAGCTGGGTTCGCGTGCCCACGCCCTGGGCATCGGAGATCGTCCATTCCATGAGGCGAAGAGGGGTGCCAGCGAAAACGAGGGTCACCGAGCCATCATTGGGTCGACGCTGGTCGCGAGCGGTGATGGAAAAGCCTCCACTGGTGGCTCGGGTCACGCGGTCAATCCGCACGCCCTGATCCAGACGGACGTTGCGGGCCAGGAAGGTCGACAGCGGGGTCTGACCCAGAGGGACCTGTCTGAACACGTTGAGGCGAGGGTCATAACGTTTGACGTTGAACCCATCCGAGACGACCAGCAGTCCGGCAGGGCTGGTATATTCGAACCGCATCTTTCCGGGGCGCTGCAGCCAGAACCGGCCCTGCCGCCTCTGACCGCCTGAACCTGTCTCCGAGAATGTACCCTGCGCTGAGGTTAGGGACTGCAGATAGGTCTGGGCACGAGCGAGGGTGGCTCTGTCTTCTGCAGACAGAGCGGCCTGGGCCTGGACCGGAAGAGCCGCCAGGCCGGCCATGGCTGTCAATCCGAGTGCAAGCTCGCGGCGTGAAATCGTCATCTCGTCGTCTCCTCAACACCCTGGATCTGGATCCGGGGTCGGGGTTGTAATCAATCATCCGCACATTGGCGACGCCTGCGGGCACGAGCATGTCCCAAGCCTGACCATATTTCGGCGGCACGATGAAGGCCTGTTCATTACGGGCCCCGAGGCCCGTGGGTCCACCAAGGCTCGCCCCCGTCAACGCGGGGGCGCAGAACCGGTTGCTGATCTGGCTCCAGCTCGCCGGTCGGGCCTCGCGACCGGGCCTCTTGACGGGGCCTTGTGATGGGGCCTGGAAAACCCCAGCCCAGGCCCTGATCCAGACGGGCTTGGCGGGTCTCAGCCCATGGGCGGTGGACCGGCCAGAACGTCGCGCTTGCCGGCGTGGTTGGCCGGACTGACTACGCCTTCCTGTTCCATGCGCTCGATCAGGGTCGCTGCGCGATTGTAGCCGATCTGCAGGCGGCGCTGGACATAGGAGGTCGAGGCCTTGCGATCGCGCGTCACCACGGCAACGGCCCGGTCATAGAGCTCATCGCCCGAACCGGATCCGCCCTCATCGCCAAAGGCGTTGTCCGTATCGCCGTCCGGATCATCGGTGATCAGGTCCAGATAATCGGGTTCGGCCTGGGCCTTGAGGTGCTTGCAGACGTCTTCGACCTCCTTGTCGTCGACAAAGGGCCCGTGCAGGCGGGTAATGCGTCCACCCCCGGCCATATAAAGCATGTCACCCTGGCCCAGCAGCTGTTCGCCACCCTGCTCGCCCAGGATGGTACGGCTGTCGATCTTTGAGGTGACCTGGAAGGATATCCGGGTCGGGAAGTTGGCCTTGATGGTCCCGGTAATCACATCCACAGACGGGCGCTGGGTGGCCATGATCAGGTGGATACCGGCAGCGCGTGCCATCTGGGCCAGACGCTGGACGGCACCCTCGACATCCTTGCCCGCCACCAGCATCAGGTCGGCCATCTCGTCCATGACCACGACAAGGAAGGGCATGGGCTCGGGCCGGATCTTCTCGCTTTCGTAGACAGGGCGGCCCTGGTCGTCGAATCCGGTCTGGACGGTGCGCTCGAAATGCTCGCCCTTGGCCTGGGCTTCGCGGGCCCGCTCATTGTAACTGGCCACATTGCGCACACCCAGTTTGGACATGCGGCGGTAGCGGTCCTCCATCTCCTTGACGGTCCACTTGAGGGCGACAACGGCCTTCTTGGGATCGGTGACCACAGGGGCCAGAAGATGGGGGATACCGTCATAGACCGACAGTTCCAGCATCTTGGGATCGATCATGATGAACCGGCACTCGGCAGGGCTAAGCCTGTAGAGGATCGAAAGGATCATGGCATTGACCCCAACCGACTTGCCCGATCCGGTGGTTCCCGCGATCAGCAGGTGGGGCATTCTGGCCAGATCGGCCACATAGGGTTCGCCCCCGATCGTCTCACCCAGGGCCAGGGGAAGAAGATGTGCGGGCTTTCCATATTCGGCCGAGGCCAGCAGGTCGCGCAGATAGACGGTTTCGCGCTTCACATTGGGAAGCTCGATGCCGATGGCATTACGGCCCTGAACCACGCTGATGCGGCAGGCTCGTGCTGACATTGAGCGGGCGATATCATCGGCCAGGGCCACCACACGGCCATGTTTCACACCCGCGGCGGGAACCAGTTCATAAAGGGTGACGACGGGCCCGGGACGGATCTGGTCGATGACGCCGCGGACGCCAAACTCCTGGAGCACGCCTTCGAGCATCTTTGCATTCTGCTTCAGAGCCGTTTCGTCAATCGCGCCCGTCCGGGCCAGTGGCTTGGTCAGCATGCCAAGAGGCGGCAGATCGAATGTGCCTTCCGGCCGGGTGAACTCGAAAGAGGCCTGATCGTCTTCAAAGGCCTTCTTTGACTTGGCGGGACGCGGAGCCGCTACACGCGGCTCGCTTGCAGCCATGACGCGCTCGGTTGGCGGGGCCGGCGACAGGGCGCTGACATCCTCCTTCCAGGGCGGCTCTGCCTCGGCCACGGGGGCAATGACGGGATCCGCAGGGCGCGGCGCGGGTGCCGGCTTTGGGCGCCGGGGAGCGGCGGGGACAGGACTGCGGGGTACGGGCGGCGAACGGCGGCCCAGATTGACCCAGGCCAGACCATCGGAGAAATCCCTGAGCCTTAGACCGACCGCATAGCCACAGGCCCAGAGACCGCCGACCAAAAATGCAATCCCGGTGATTGCTCCAGCCAGGGGCAGCCCCAGGGCCTTCAGG
>JBFZCB010000034.1:0-16183 GCA_041308165.1 Caulobacterales bacterium | reverse complement strand
GGCCCTTTCTGTGGCCCCTGCCGTCGCAAGAGTTCGTGCCCAGTCCGGATTACCGGTTGCTGTCGGCTTTGGCGTGCGGACCCCCGAACGGGCTGCTGAGATCGCCTGCGTGGCCGATGCCGTGGTCGCCGGCTCTGTTCTGGTGGACGAGGTGGCCGCAGCCCTGGCTGCCGGTCGTGACCCTGTCACCGGCGTGCTCGATCGAGTCCGGACACTTGCTGATGCGGTCCGGGGTGCGCGCGTTGGCGAAACCGTCTAGAAGTCCGCTCATGTCCGACAAAAATCCATCCGACAAACCCGCCTCCGAGAAGCGTATTGGCTGGCTCAGCCGCATCGCGCCCGGCGTTCGCAAGATCGTCAGCCGCCGCAGTGACACGCCTGACAACCTCTGGGTCAAGGATCCGGATTCAGGTGAGATGCTCTATCGTCCCGACCTGGAGGCGGCACTGTGGGTGACCCCTTCAGGGCGGCATATGCGGATCAATGCCGAACAGCGCCTCAAATCGACCTTCGACAAGGGCCGCTACATATCCATCGATACGCCAGACGTACCCGAGGATCCGCTCAGGTTCTCGGATGGAAAGCCCTACAGGGAACGGCTCCAGGCGGCCCGCAAGGCCGCCGGGCGCAAGGACACGATGGCCATCGGCTGTGGTGACATTCATGGCGTCCCTGCCGTCGTGATCGTGCAGGATTTCAGCTTCATGGGTGGATCGCTGGGAACGGCGGCCGGAGAAGCCTTCATCTGTGCAGGTCGAGAGGCCGTAAAGCGCGGCATCCCGTTGGTCTGTTTCACCGCCGCCGGCGGGGCCAGGATGCAGGAGGGGGCCCTCAGCCTGATGCAGATGGCGCGTGCAACCCTGGCTGTCCAAGAGCTCAAGGCCGCCCAGCTTCCCTATGTCGTGGTCCTTACAGATCCGACGACAGGGGGGGTGACAGCCAGCTACGCCATGCTGGGTGATGTCCATCTGGCTGAACCGGGAGCCCTGATCGGTTTTGCCGGTGCAAGGGTCATTGAGAGCACGATCCGTGAGAAGCTGCCCGAAGGCTTCCAGCGCGCAGAGTATCTTCAGGCCAAGGGGATGGTTGACCGGGTTGTGAGCCGTGCCGAGCTTCCGACTGTTCTGGGCCAGATCCTTGGCATGCTCATGAGTGGCCGCAGACGCAAGGTCGCCTGATATAGGCCCTGCGACCACTCTGTCATTGCATTGGCGCAAGCCCCCGATATGCACGGTCTATGGATTCGATTTCCGAGCGCCTGCGCGCCAGACATCCTCAGAAGATTGACCTGTCCCTGGACCGGATGCGTGCCCTGTGTGCGCGCCTTGGCCAGCCACAGAACGCGCTACCGCCTGTCGTTCATGTGGCGGGCACCAATGGCAAGGGATCGACGGCAGCGTTCATAAGGGCCATGGCCGAGGCCGCCGGGCTGAGCGTCCACGCCTATTCATCCCCCCATCTTGTGCGGTTTAATGAACGGATTCGACTGGCTGGATCGCTTATCTCAGATGAGGCCCTGGAGGCGGTCCTTGACCGTGTCGAGGCGGTAGATGGGGTTGAGACGACCGTTTTCGAAAGCACGACCGCGGCCGCCTTCCTGGCCATGGCGGAAACGCCCGCGGATCTGGCCATCATTGAGGTTGGTCTGGGGGGACGGCTGGACGCCACCAATGTTATCGACCGTCCACTCCTGAGTGTGATCACCCCCGTTGATCTCGATCATGCTGAGTTCCTAGGCACTGATATTGGCACGATTGCAGGCGAGAAGGCCGGTATCCTGAAATCGGGCGTGACGGGTATCATAGCTCGCCAGACAGACGCTGGACGCCTCGCCATCGAGGCCGCAGCCGCCAGCCTTCATGCGCCCCTAACCGTGATGGGTTCCGATTTTGATGTCTGGGCTGAACGCGGTGGCATGGTCTTTCAGGATCAGGAACGATGCCTTGACCTGCCTGCACCCGTTCTGTTCGGCGCCCACCAGGTGGCCAATGCCGGGCTTGCTGTCGCTGTGGCTCTGGAGCTTGATCTGCCGCAGGCAGCCATTGCCGAGGGGCTCAGGACCGCTGACTGGCCTGCGCGCATGCAGAGATTGACCCAGGGGCCCTATGGTCTGGCGGCGAGACAAGCCGGAGCTGAGCTTTGGCTGGATGGCGGCCACAACCCGCACGCGGCAAGGGCCATGGCGGTGACGCTTGCGGATCGGCAGCGGTCGGCACCGCGTCCTGTGGCTTTGATCGTAGGTATACTGGCCAACAAGGATGCCGGGGGTTTCTTCGAGGCTCTCAAGGATACGGGCGCGCAGGTCTTCACGGTCGGCTTTGAGGGGAACGCAGCCGACCCTGAAGCGCTTGCCGCCGTCGCGCGAGGCCGCGGCCTTGGGGCGCTGGCGACGGGTTCGGTCATGGAGGCTCTGGAGCGCGCCCTGGCCCTGGGTGCCGGCAGGATCGTTATCTGCGGGTCTCTTTACCTGGCAGGTGAGGTGCTGGGTAAAAGCACCGACACCTGGCCAGTCTGAGCCTCAGGCTTCAGCCGCAATACCCGCGTCAGCCAGCCATTCTGCGATCTTGCCCTTGGGCATCGCACCGACCTTGAGCGAAACCATCTGGCCATCACGGAACAGCATCATGGTCGGGATGCCCTTCACCCCCAGTCTGGACGGTGTCATCGGGCTATCATCAATGTTGAGCTTGGCGATCGTGATCTGGCTGGCAAGCTCGTCCGAAAGCTGTTCGAGAGCCGGACCGATCTGCTTGCAGGGGCCGCACCATTCCGCCCAGAAATCCACAAGAACGGGTTTGGCGGCCTTCAGCACGTCGGCATCGAAGCTGTCGTCTGTGATCTTGATGGTCGCCATGGGCTAGGTCTCCTGATGTGTCAGCGTCGGTCAGACGGACACGATTGATTCTGGCACCTGTTTATCAGGTGGTCGTCCGGGGGGCACCTTCAGGTGTTGATTGCAACAGCCTTATTGTTCTCCACTTGGCGCAGATGTGGGAGCCGATCAGCGCGCCGCAAGGGCTGCGTCCATCAGGGAGCGTGGAACTTCCATCAGTCTGGGCCCGTCTGTCCAGACGAGCGCGGCCTCAACGGGCCTGTCGGGATAGAGCCTGCGCAGGACGGCGACATAGATGGCCATCTGTAGGACATAGGCCGGGTCTGCATCCTCAACCCTGTCCGGAGCCGGTCGGTTGGATTTGAAATCCACGACAAGCACACGGTCGGGCCTAATCACTAGACGGTCAATACGACCCGAGACCGTCATGCCAGCCGGAAGGTCAGGTGCCCTGCCCGTCAGGGCGACCTCGGCGCGTGACCCCGGCCCAAAAACCGGTGCAAATCGGAGATCATCCAAGACGCCGAAGGCCGCCTGGATCATCTCCGAACGCTGGGCATCATTGAGATCGCCCTCTCTGGCCAGAAGCCGGATGGCGGCATCTGGACGGACGGCGGGTTCGATATCCGGCAGCCGCTCAAGCAGTCGGTGGATCAGATCGCCGCGCCTGAACCGTCCAAGCCCCCCGGCAGCCTTGGCTAGGGGAGAGGGTGCCGCCATCCTGAGGGTGGTATCGAGTCGGGTAGGCGACATGAGGCGGCCAGAGAGGTCAACATCGGGGCCCCGACGCGCCCAATCGGGAACCTCGGCCTGGAGCGAAGTGTCGTCGGGCTTGAGCGTGGGGCAGGTCTGCGGGTCTGGCCCGAAGCGAAGCACGCCATTGCCGATCTCGCGTACCGATCCGGGCTCCATGTCTCCAAGCCTGTGGAGCGTCTCTGCCATGACACTCCACCAGCTATGGTCCTCGAAACCGGCCGGGGGACGTTTGAGTGCACGCCCCATGATCACGATCCGGTCTCGGGCTCGCGTCAGAGCCACATAGAGAAGTCTGAGGCTCTCGGCGTCGGCCCGGTCTGACCTGGCCTGCCGTGCGCTGGCAGAGGCGGGGCAGTCGTCAGCTGAACGGCCCGGGCACATGAGCCAGCCTTCGCCTTCATTGGCTTGAGGGTCGATGTCGGAGATGCCGTTCTGGCCCGGATCGGGGACCAGGGCGACAGGCATGAGGGACGGGCCCTGGGGTTTGGCCCTGGAGGTGGTGTCAGGCAAGATCACGATGGGGGCTTCAAGCCCCTTGGCTCCGTGGACGGTCATCACGCGTACCTCGTTTCGTGCGCCCTCCATCTCCCGCTTGACCTCCACATCAGCGGCTTCGAGCAGGGCCAGGCAGGTCTCCAGGTCGGTTCCCCCGCGTCCTTCGGCGGCAATGACCTGTGCGAGCGTCTCGTCGATGGCTTCCTCAGCTTCGCGCCCAAGTCGCAAAAGTATGCGTGCCCGACCCGACAGTCCCAGATCATCGACCCGGTTCAGGATGCTGGAAAAGAACTCCAGAGGGCTGCGTGTACGCGCCTCGATCGCGGCCTGCAGGAGATCCTTTGCGCGTCGCCAGGCTGCGTGTTCGCTGGCCCGTAACTGCAGTTCGGCCCAGAGGGAGGACGTCTGTCGCCGGGCCCTGTCGGCCAGGCTGAAGAGACTGTCATCCGTGTTACACCCTTGGCCTGGCGCGGCAATAAAGTCGGGCACATCGCAGAAGGGACTGCGCAGCAGTTCGGCCAGGCTCAGGTCGTCTTCCGGGTAGAGCGCAAAGCGCGCCATGGCCTTCAGGTCATCAAAGACGATGTGGCTTGAAAGCCTCATCCGATCGGCACCGGCGACAGGCACGCCCTCGGCCTTCAGTGCGCGGATGATTTCCTCAAACGTCGCATCCCGGCGCCGGACGAGGATCAGATAGTCACCGTAGCTTGCCGGCCTGAGGCATGGCCGTGCGGCATGGTCACGGTCGTGGACGGCGGATCCGGTCTGGACCTGTTGGCGAATCTCGCGCGCCAGGGCTGTAGCCAGGCGTTTTCTTCCACTCTGGGCGGCCTCTTGATCGACCGGTGCATTCCAGGCCAGGCGCGGCTCGACCTGCTGGTCCTCGAACAGGGGCCAAAGTTCCACTGATCCCTTCTGACCGGCACGGGCGGCGTGATGTTCGGTGAACTCGCCGACCTCGCCGACAAGAGCCCGACTTCGCTCTTGGCCCTGAAACGCAGCGTCTACGAACCGAAGGACATCCTGGGTGGATCGAAAAGAGGTTTCCAGGGGGACCTTGCGGAAACTGCCACCGGCGGCCTCTATCTGCTGGCCGTAGGTCCGGGCTTCCTTGAGTAGCCGTTCCGGGCGTGCACCCTGGAAGGAATAGATCGATTGCTTTTGGTCTCCCACGACAAAGACGCTTCGGTCAGGGGTATGGACCTGCGCTTGCCTGCGGCGCTCGGCCCCCGAACCGACAAAGAATTCTTCCGTGAGCGCCTTGAAGATATCCCACTGCTCGGGGGCGGTATCCTGGGCCTCATCGATCAGGACGTGTTCTATACCCCCATCCAGTTTGAACAGAACCCAGGCTGCGCTGGATCTCTGGCTCAGCAGTTCAACGGTCTTCACAACAAGATCGGAGAAATCCAGAGCGCCCTTGCGGGCCTTGGCCGCGGCATAGAGACCGGCATAGGCGCGGGCCAGAATCAGGACCCTCAAGGTTTCATCGGCGACCCTCTGGGCCCGCAGGGACTGAAGCACTGCGAGGTATTTGAGCTGCAGATCGACCAGAAAGGTGACGGCCTGTGGTGGTGCCGAGCGGGTCCCTAGACTCTTC
This sequence comes from Caulobacterales bacterium, assembly GCA_041308165.1. Classification (GTDB taxonomy): domain Bacteria; phylum Pseudomonadota; class Alphaproteobacteria; order Caulobacterales; family Caulobacteraceae; genus Brevundimonas. The sequence goes on along the minus strand of JBFZCB010000034.1, from coordinate 10,499 downwards.
CTGGGCTCGCCTTCCTGGGTCAGGAAGACAGAGCCCATCTCGGCAAAGGTCCAGTGGCCGGGCGAGATAGCGACCATGGTCCTGGCTATCTTCTGGTCATTGGCCGAGCCTCGAGCCATGGCCTGAGCCGCCTCTTCCCACGCCGTACCATCGATCCAATCCAGGAAGTCAGCCTCGATATCGCTCGTGGTCCGATCGGGATCGGCTCCCGCCAAGGCATGAGGGCCTTGAGCCGTACCGGCTTCGACCCGGGATATATAGTCTGTGAGCTTGCCGCGTTCGGCCTCGATCCGGCCAAGCAGATCTTGAAACGCTCCCCAATCGAGCTGGACGGCAAAGTGCGCATAGGCCTGGCCTATCTGCCCGTCTGCATCGCTCAGGGCTGCCCTTGCCAGGTCCTCGCGGGCTTCGCGTGACAGGGCGACAGCGGCCTCATTCTCGAGCACGCGGAAACTGGGCGATACCCCCGCCTCAAGAGGGAAACGTTTCAGCAGTTTCTCGCAGAAGGCATGAATGGTCTGGATCTTGAGCCCTCCGGGTGTCTCCAGGGCGCTGGCAAACAGCTTGCGGGCATCAGAAAGGTCATCAGGCGTCAGGCCCGCCGGGTCACGCCCATCCAGCTTGCCCAGCTCGGCCACGAGTGCGGCGTCATCGGCGACGGCCCACTGGCCCAGCTTCTGGAACAGTCGGGCCTGCATCTCGGCTGCGGCGGCCTTGGTGTAGGTCACGCAGAGGATTTCTCCGGGGCGAACGCGGCGCAGCAGAAGACGCGCAACCCGGTCGACTAGGGTTGTGGTTTTGCCTGAACCGGCATTGGCGGTCACAAAGACAGAATGGTCTGGATCTGCAGCGGTGACCTGGTGGGCACGGGCCTCTTCGGTCAGGGTCATTCCGGCACCTCGTCCTCGCCACCGACGACAAACCACTCCCAGACCCTGGCCAGGTGATCGTAGTTGCCGCCGAAGGTCCCCATGAACTGTGGGGCAAGCCATGAGGCATAGGGGGTGGTTTCATCGTCGAAATGCGCAACCCAGGCCTTGAAGCTCTCATATTGCTCGGTCGCCAGGGCAGCTGCCTCCAGGGGCTGGGACTTGGAGGTCTTGGACGCCTCAACGACTGTGCCGGCAGGCCTGCGTCCTGTCAGCTTGATGTAGAGCAGCTCGGTCGCCTGGGTCGGCGGCACCCCGGAAAACCCGCCCTCTGCCAGTATGGCTGCCGTCAGGGTCAGCTGTGGGGAATAGCCCTGGGCGACCTGTTTGACACTGGGTGTCTGGCCCGTCTTGAAATCAATCACAGCGGCACCGTTTGCCGTCAGCTCTATCCTGTCTGCGCGGGCTGAGAGCGTAAAGGGCCCAGCGGGAGCCTCGAACTCGGTCTGTCCGGACTGCTCGATTAAGAGTGTGGCGCCGCTGGCCCGACGCTCCCTTTCCCATCTGGTCAGCCACAGGGCACAGTTGCGTGCCAGGGGGGCCTCGCGCGCCATCGCGTGATCTTCAAACCCGGCCTCGCCAAGGGCCTCCAGCAGAAAACCCTCGATCTGGCCGCTACAGTCGTCGGGCAGGACGTCGGGCCAGGTGAGCACGATCCTCTCGATGGCGCGGTGGATGGCGTTGCCCCTGGCCAGGGCCTCTGCGTCGGCATCAGGCCGATCCAGCTTCTTCAGGCCCAGGATCCGGTCAGCATAGACCGCATAGGGGTCGCGAACCCATCGTTCGATACTGGTCACAGGCAGGCTGCGTGGCCGTCGATCCACGGGAGGTGTCGGTGCGGGCCGGCGGGCATAACGGGCAGGCCCTTGAGGGGGCTCGTCAAGGGCCCTGGCAATCTGGATCATGGCTAAAGGCGCCGCGAGGGTAACGGGGGAGGCGACCGGGTCATAGGCTCCACGCACCAGCATCTCGAGCCGCCAGAGCCAGCGTGATCGGACCGAGGGCTGGCCGCCGCGGCGCTCGACATGAACCAGCACGGCCTGGCGTGCACAGGCCGCCTGGACAAAGTCCTGTGCCGATTGACCCGGTCGCCGCTCGGGTGGCGGCAGGCCAAGGGCCTTTCGCATCGGTCGTGACAGAAAGGGATCGGTAGGGGCAGCCCTGGGCCAGACCCCCTCCTCGAGGCCAGCGAGAATCATAAGGTCTGCACGCACCAGTCGGGCCTCCATGGCCCCAAGGATGCGTAGCCTGGGCTGATTGGCTCCGCCGGTTCGTACGGTCTCGCTCTCCAGAATGCCCTGGACCAGGTCGGCCAGATCCTGACGGCTGACACGACCCAGCGAAGGGCCCGCCGCGATCACAGCGGTCATGAGGCTCGCAGCCGCTTCACCGTCGGGTCCGGCCCAGAGACCAGGTCCGCAAAGGGCCTCTGCCAGACGAACGAGTTCAGTGGCGGCAATATCGAGAGGGGCCGTCTGCTCGTCCTGGAAAATCTCTGCAGCCTGTACCGAAAGGACCTTGAGAGCCTCTGTTAGCTGGAGGGTCTGCTCAATCAGCTCAAGTCGGGCAGCTGAGGGGGGTGTGCCTCCGCTGCGAGGCTGACGGGCCGCTTCGAGGCGAGTTTCGATGTCGGACCAAGTCCTGGGTCTTGCTCCGCGCAGCGCGTGGCGCTCCAGGCTGGAGTTTGCACGGGGTGAAGCCTGGCCAAGGGTCACGAGGGGATGTTTAAGCAAACCCAGGAGGGTTCGGGGCTTGAGGGGGTCCACCAGCCAGCGGGCGCAGAGATCGAGCAGGACCCCTGCCGGCAACCGCGAAAGGGGAGACCCGGATGAATCGTCTGCGGTGATACCCCATCGTTCGAGCCTTGCGCGGACGCGCCGGCCGAGCTCCAGATCGGGCGTGACAAGCGCACAGGTCTCACCGGGTCGCTCGAGGGCTTCGCGCATCATGAGGGCTATGGCTGCCGCCGCATCCTCTTCGGTCCTCAGTGTGGCAACGGACAGGCCCTCAAGCCCGGCAGCGACCGGATCTGGGCTCCCAATAGGGCGAGGTTCTGAGCGAAGGGTGTCAATACGATCGCGCCAGTCTGCAGTGGCATCAGCAGGCCGCAAGGCTTCATTGAGCAGACGCTGGCGTGCCAGGCCAAAATACTCCGTTGTCGGATCAATAGGTGCCCTGAACCATCGACCGACGGTCTCGCGGGGAACGCCATGGCGATCCAGAAGCCGTTTGAGGGCGCTTTGGGGATGTTGCTCATCGTCAGCGACCAGAGACCAGGCCGATGGGTCCAGATCCAGGTCCAGCCCGGGAAGCACGACACAGCCTCTGGGCGCGCTGGCGACGGCAGCCAGGACATCTGCGGCCGCAGGCGCTGTTCCCGTAGAACCCGCTGCGATCACCGGACCCAGAGGGGGGTCTTCGCGCCATTGTTGAGCCAGAAGACGCAACAGGCGCGCCCTGCGCCAGGCCGGGTCGACAAGCCCCATGGCCCCGAGCCGTCGCGGCCATTCCTCAACCGCCAGTTTCAAGAAGCGGGCGCTTTCCTGCCAATGTTGGGCAAGATCGGCCTCGACGAGGTCGCTGATCCGTTCGAAGTCCGAGATTTCCTCGATCGCACAGCTGTCGAGAAATCCGCCCAGGGCGTCGGCCAGCTCGAGGGCGCGAAGCGGGCTCAGATCGGAATCGAATGTTTCGACGATCATTCGCGCCAGTTCGAACCGTCGTGTCAGGGGAGCCATGGCCGGGGCCAGGTCGAGACCCAGGGCCCCGGGTGAGAAGGGCGGTTCGTCTTCCTCAAGGTCGCCCAGGGGCCGGACCTGCGGCAGAAGGACGGGCCTGTCCCCGGCCTGGCTGGCCAGGGAAGTCGCAAAGGCTCTCGCTGCTCGGCGGTTCGGCAGGAGGATGATCGCATCCGAGAGGGTTTCTGGAGACGCCTCGCCCAGCCATGCCAAGACACCGCTAGCCAGGTCATCAAGAAAGGGCCGGTGCGCAGGAATGGAGAACCAGCGAGGACCCGGGTTCATGAAGGGGTCAAACGGAATCATGGGACTATCACCGCTGAACCGGCCCAAGCGCTATTAGGGTGAGGATCCGGCCTCATCATTCCGGAGCCAGGCGGGGGGGCGGTGCCAGCCTGGCCTCGGCCTGCCTGCGTGCCTCGGGATCACCGACATGCATCCAGTCGCCGTCCATCACGCAGCCCCAGAGCCTGCCTGCGGCAGCAGACCTGCGCCACAGACCGCTGAGCGAGAAGGGCCCTGCGGGTCCCTGGTCGGCATAATCCGGGCGGGTAATATGGATACCCATATAGGCATAGGGCGCGGAGCTGGCCTCGCCGCGGAAGACGAGCCTGCCGGCCGTGGCTGTTGCGTCCTGTGCCCTCACCTCCTGGGACGGATCTTCTGGCGACAGGAAGAAATCCCCATCCCCCTCGAAGCCGATCGCGCCTTCGCGCCTGGCCAGAAGCAGGGCTGCGTCCATCCGGTCTGGATCCCAGAGGCGGATAAGATCGCCGAGGGCGTCGCCCCGGTCGAGCCAGACACTGTCGATATTGGCAACAAAAATGGGGTCGTTACCAAGGAGGGGACGAGCCTTCTTCAACCCCCCGCCCGTTTCAAGAAGCTCGTCGCGTTCATTGGAGAAAACGATATTGGGTGCCCGTCCTCGCGCCTCAAGGTGGGCCTCGAGCCTATCGGCAAACCAGTGAACGTTCACCACGGCCTTGCCCACACCCGCGGCTGCAACCCTGTCCAGAACGTGATCGATGAGCGCTTGGCCGGCAACCTCAACGAGGGCCTTGGGTCGATCGTCGGTCAGGGGGCGCATCCGGGTGCCCAGGCCGGCTGCCAGGATCATGGCGACCTTGGGTCCGGCCGCGGAAGGTCCCTTGTCCTTGGGCGTGGCGGTGTGTTCGCTCATCGGCGGACCTCGGCAGGGACGTAGCGATCAAACCAGGCGGCGACAGTCTCAAGGCCCGGCATGGTAAGGTTCCGGTTCAGATGACCCCAGACTCTCGGCATGAAGGCCCGGTATCGGGGCTTTGCGTCGCGCGCGATCAGTCGGGCAAATATTCCAAGGATACGGGCCTCGTTCAGGGCGGCCAGACCTGCATACAGCCGCATGAATCCGGGACGATCGGTGTCCGGGCGAAGGCTGAAATAGTGCTCCAGCGCACGGGCTTCCAGGTCGGGGGAAACGTCCCTGCGGGCATCCTGCAAAAGGGAATGGAGGTCCCAGGACGGGTGGGCGCAGACCGCGTCCTGGAAGTCGATCATACCCACCCTTGCCGCACCTTCACGATCCTCAAGCCAGATCAGGTTCTCTGCGTGGTAATCACGGTGCGCCATAACCGTTGCGCCTGAGGCACCTTCGGCAATGATCGGCTTCCAGGCCGTATGCCAGGCGTCGATGGCCTGATGGTCAAGGACCAGACGGTCATCGAGTCTGGGCATCCAGTCCACGAAAAGGTCCACACCGCCCTGCAGGGCGGTCTCGTCATAGGTGAGCAGTGGCCAGTCGCCTGCAGGACCGTTGAGGGTGGTCGGGGTCGGGGCCGCATGGATCACGGACAGGGCCTCGACCGCGGCGAGGTAGAGAGGCAGCTCCTCCTGGCCGGATTCAATGACACGGGCAAACAGGGTGTCGCCAAAGTCCTCAATGAGGGCCAGGCCGCGCGATGCGTCCAGAGCCGGAAGGTCTGGAGCCGACAGCCCCATTGCGCGCAGGTGGGCGGCGACAGCCGCAAAGGCTTCGATGCGACCCGCTGACAGCCGCGCTGTTGCATTCCAGCCGTGGGCAATCCGTTCGGTCGGCGACCAGGCAGGATCACAGGGCGGGCTTTCTTGAGAGGCGGCCTGATCCATCAGCATCAGCCTTGGGCCCGACGATGGGGTCAGGCGCTCATAGCGGCGTGTCGAAGCATCTCCGGGCAGGGCCTCTCTTATCGCATCGGACAGGCCGGCAGCGGCGAGAAAATCCAGGCGTTCAAGTTCACGATCAGTCATTCAGGGCTCCGAGCTTGGCTTGCCATGCGCCTGCGCCGGAAACGGTCGCAAGGCGTCCCGGGGCTGGCCCAGGGACGCCCTGTGCGCCAGGCTGCGTGTCTGGCACGATTTCACCAAGCGTGATCGAGAGCCTGTCAGGACCCAGCCAGCGTTCAGGCTGGTCGCCAAGGCGTTCGGGCCACTCGATGAGTACAACCCCTTCTTCGAGGGCCTCGTCCAGGCCAATCTCGAAGGCCTCTTGGGGCCGGCTGAGACGATAGAGATCGAAATGAGCCACAGGCGGGCAAGCGTCGTAGAACTGGACCAGGGTGAAGGTCGGGGAGGGGACGTCCTCCTGAGGCGAGGTAAGGGCGCGGATCAGGCCGCGCGCCAGGGTCGATTTGCCCATGCCGAGTGGACCATAAAGAAGGACGGCCTCTCCGGGCAGGAGTAGGGGTGCAATCCTGGCCCCGAGTGCTGCGGTGGCGTCTGCATCAACCAGCGCAATTACAGTTGTGTTCATCTGAACTCCGCATCCGGATGATGTGGAAGGGTTCGTTCGACAAAGCCTTTCAGTGCGGCCGTCGCAGCCGCTGCTTCCGGATCCAGCGCCTGGGGGGCGATAGGTTTTCCAACGATCAGATGAAATGGCTTTTCTGTCTTGTTGAGAAGTTCATGGAACAGGGTGATGTCGCGCAACTCCCGTGACACACGATCAAACAGGTGAAACAGGGTGGATGTCGGCCCGGTCATGTGGATGGGGATGATCACCGCATTGTATTTTCTTGCCATGGAAGCGGCCGTTGTGGCCCACTCAGGGTCCGTAAGTCGCCCCTTTTCGACGCGTGCTAGTCGACCCGCAGGGAACATGACCACGCATCTTTCTGCCTCGAAAGCGGTCCTGGCAGCATCGAGAGTGCGACGGGTTTTCTCCCGCGTGCGCTTGTTCAGGACCCATTCGACAGGAATGACAATCTCGGCGAGTCGGGGTGAAACCCTCAGGGCATCGGCATTGGCAAAGAAGATGGCATCGCCTCGGCGCCCTTTGACGGCATCATACATGGCGATCCCGTCGGCGATGCCGGTGGGGTGATTGCAAATCAGGATACAGCGCCCAGTTTCGGGAATCCGCTCAGCGTACTGGACGCTAACCTCGAGCTTTAGCAGGTCGGACAGGTGATCGAGGGTGGCGGAACCGGACAGGTCCTGGACGGCATCGGCCATTCGGCGTGCGGCCCTGTAGTTGAGCAGTCCATAAAGCAGGGGCTTCAGCAGCCTCCAGGCCGGTGACCGGGTGAGCGTTGGCGCACGCTCGGCGATCAGCACATCGCAGATATGTGCGTCATCGGGCCTGATGGTGAGGTCTGATGGTGGGGTCTTCATCACCCCTGCTTGTCGCCGGATCGGGCCTGCGCCGCAAGCGGCAGGCGAATGGCTTTCACCGCCCCTTGCGCAGTGCTACCCCATCAGAACCGAACATCATGAGGATTTTTCTCGATGCGTCACCGTTTCCTGCTCGCCGGATGCGCAGCCCTAGCCCTTTCGCTTTCCCTGCCCGCTCTGGCGGATCAGGCCAGTGTCGGCTCTACGGCTCCAGAGCCCGCTGCCAATGCGGTATGGGCCACCCCCCATGCGGCTGCCACGCCCGATGCTTTTACCTATAGCGACATGATCCAGGCTAACCGGCTCGGTGATCCAAGGGTGTCTCCCGATGGAAGCCGTGTCATCTATTCTCTGACCACAACGGATGTCGCGGCGAATACGCGCAAGACATCCCTATACGTTCTGGATCTGGGATCCAACGCCGAGCCGCAGCGACTGGGCATATCCGATGACGGTGCCAGTATGGCGCGATGGGGATCAGACGGCAGGCTCTATTTTCTTTCCGGCAAGTCCGGATCCAGCCAGGTCTGGTCTGTCGGGGCTGATTTCAGTGACCCGGTCCAGGTGACGCAACTGGCGTTGAATGTGAATGCCTACGTTCTGAGCCCGGATGCAAAACAGGTGGCAGTCTCGCTGGCGGTCCTGCCTGACTGTTCGGATATCGCCTGCACGGTCGATCGCAGGGCTGCCCGCGCCGCGCTCAAGACCACAGCCCAGGTCTATGACCGTATGTTCGTGCGCCACTGGGACCAGTGGGCCGATGGGACGCAGAACCATTTGTTTGTCGTGCCGGTTGCGGGCGGTGATCCGGTCTGGATCACCAAGGGTTTTGACGGCAATACGCCCTCAAAACCCTTTGGCGATGAAACCGAGTTCACCTTCACGCCAGACAGCGCCGGTGTCGTGTTTTCATCGCGGCTTGCCGGGAGGAGCGAGCCCTGGAGTACCGACTTTGATCTCTATCAGGTTTCATTGTCCGAGCCTGGCCGGTTTACCAACCTGACCGAGGACAATGAGGCCAGGGATGCCGGTCCTGTCTTCTCACCGGACGGCCGGACGCTGGCCTATCGGGCCATGGCCCGACCCGGGTTTGAGGCTGATAAATACAGTATCTTCCTGCGCGATGTCGCCAGCGGCCAGGTTCGCCAGATCGCGGCCAACTGGGATCGTTCAGCGGATGGCCTGCAGTGGTCGGCCGATGGTCGCAGTCTCCTGACCACGGCGGGTGATGTCGGTCAGACACGGCTGTTCCAGATCGATGTCACCAGCGGCAACGTGGTGGCGTTGACGGGACCCGGACAGGTGTCTGCCTTTGCGCAGACGCCCTCGGGATTTGTCTTTGCCCAGCACAGCCTGACTTCGCCGGCTGACCTTTGGTTCAAGACCTGGCGTGGTCGTGAAATGCCCCGCCGCCTCACCAATGCCAATCCGCAGCTGGCGTCCAGGACCTTCGGTGAGGCTGAGCAGTTCAGCTTTCCTGGCTGGAACGATGGCACGGTTCACGCCTATGTCATCAAGCCTGCCGGCTATGTCGAGGGGCAAAAGTATCCGGTCGCCTTTCTCATTCATGGGGGACCGCAAGGGTCGTTTGGCAATGGGTGGTCGTATCGCTGGAATCCCATGACCTATGCGGGCGCTGGCTATGCCGTGGTGATGATCGATTTTCACGGCTCGACCGGATACGGCCAGGCCTTTACGGATTCGATCAGCCAGCACTGGGGTGACCGCCCCCTGGAAGATCTTCAGAAAGGCTGGGCCGTTGCCCAGGAGCGCTATCCCTTCCTTGACGGGGACAATGCCTGTGCACTTGGGGCCTCATATGGCGGCTATATGGTCAACTGGATTGCCGGTCAGTGGCCGGATGCCTTCAGATGTTTCGTGAACCATGATGGGGTCTTTGATACCTTTGCCATGGGCTATTCCACCGAGGAGCTATGGTTCACCGAGTGGGAAAATGGGGGAACACCCTATGACGTGCCCGAGGCCTATCAGCGATTCAATCCGGCCAATCATGTCCGGAACTGGAAGACACCCATGCTGGTGATCCAGGGGGACCGTGACTTCCGGGTTCCCACCACTCAGGCGCTTTCGACCTTCACCGCCCTGCAGCGCCGCGGCATAGACAGCCGGCTCCTGGTCTTCCCTGACGAGAACCACTGGGTTCTTCGACCGGCCAACAGCCTGCAGTGGCATAATGAGGTCTTTGGCTGGCTTGATCGCTACCTTGAGGCTCCGCAGTAGTCAGCCTGAAGGCTGGCCCCAGGGGTTGGACATGAAACGGGCCCGGATGCTGATCCATCCGGGCCCGACTTCGTTTCAGGCCCCAGGGCCAATCCCATGCCGACCCTGGGTTGTCAGGGTGGATCGGGCGCTGGGTGGAGGCTAGCGCAGCCTCTCGCTCAGCCGGGCCAGTTCCCCGTCCGTCATGCAGCGCGGTGCAGTCCAGACCTCACGCCGGTCTCTCGCCTCAAGGGCCTGTTCGGCGGTTACAAACACCGGGGGCTGCCCGACCCTGCGCTCGAAACTGCGTCGGGCTACCGCGTCGGTGTCACAGGGCATCACGATACGGGCCGCTCCCGGCGGGGGTGCCTCTACCGAGAGGGCGCGAAAAACGCTGGCGTGAAGTTGAGGTGCCAGGACCTGCTGGCCCTGGATCTGCCTTTGCGACGGAGCCTCATTGGCCAGGCCTGGGCTGGCTAGAGCCGCCAGGGAAAGGGCAAGGGTGCAGGCGGTTGTCAGGCGGATGGATGAAGCAGGCGACATCGGCGGAACCTCCAAAACTCTCCTGAATTAGATCAGGGTTCGGACCGATAATGCGCCAGAGATCTGAAATGTAAAGCTTGTGTGACTGTCATAATACGAAGTTATGAAAACTGTTCAGAAAACGGATGATAATTCGTTCACGGACGATCACTCTGGATATCGCTCAAAAGGTCCGTCCAGGGCACACAGCCGGTTCTACTGGGCGGACCGGACGTGGGATGTAACCTGTCGTCGGGAGGCAAGGGGTGCCATCCGCCCCCTTGCGTCTGACGTAGTTGCGGGAGACTTTCGCTCCATGGAGAGACGGGTCATGGAGAGACAGGTCATGGAGAGACAGGCCATGACAACTGCAGGATACAGGATGACGCGCAGAGGCTTGATGGTGCCCGTGGCTGGGGCTCTGATGGGATCCCTGCTTGCTGCCTGCACGCCACTTTCGCTT
>JBFZCB010000033.1:0-5642 GCA_041308165.1 Caulobacterales bacterium | reverse complement strand
GCGCCCGGTTACGAGCCCAATGACCTGGCCGCAATCGCGGCCCGAAATGCCCTGCGCGACGCCGGCCTGACCTTTGCCGACGTCGATGGTCTGTTTTACACTCACAGCTCCGATACCTTCGGTGGTGGCACGAGCCTGGCCCAGTATCTGGGGATCCAGCCCAAGTTCATCGACAACAGCCGTCCGGGCGGGAGCACGTTCGAGACCTATCTGGAGAAGGCGGCCTGGCTGCTGGATGCCGGACTGATAGATTGCGCCCTGATCACCTATGGGTCGAACCAGGCGTCAGCGGCGGGCAAGGTGGCGCGTACCTCGTTCCCCTGGCGCTATGAGGCCCGCTATCAGCCTATCGAGCCGGTCAGCAGCTATGCCCTGGCCGCGGCGCGCCATATGCACGAGTTCGGAACGACGCGGGATCAGCTGGGTGCTGTGGCCGTGGCGGCCCGCCAGTGGGCCATGCTGAACCCGGAAGCCTACAAGCGTGATCCCATGAGCCTGGACGATTATCGAGCCTCGCGGCTGGTCTCGGATCCTTTATCGGTACTGGACTGCTGTCTTGTGACTGACGGGGCCGGTGCCATCGTCATGACCCGCTCAGATCGGGCTGCCGATCTTGCCAAGACACCCGTCAAGGTCCTTGGAGCGGCAAGTGCAACGACCCATGCCAATATCTCGTGCATGCCGGACCTGACCCGCACGGCCCTGGCAGAATGTGCCCCCAGGGCCTTTGCGGCTGCCGGTCTTGGCCCTGAGGACATGGATGTGGTCGAGCTCTATGACGCCTTCACCATCAACACGATCCTGTTCCTTGAGGATATGGGTTTCTGTCCCAAGGGCGAGGGGGGGCGGTTTGTGGAAGGTGGTCGGATTGCCCCCGGGGGTAGTCTGGCTGTGAACACCAACGGGGGAGGGCTGTCGTGCACCCATCCCGGAATGTACGGCATTTTCACAATCATCGAGGCGGTCCGTCAGCTCCGTGGCGAGTGCGGGGAGCGGCAGGTGGCGGGCGCACAGACGGCTGTTGCCCAGGGCAACGGCGGCGTTCTTTCCGCCCAGGCCGTGGCCATCCTCGCGAGGGACTGAAGCGCTTCTGCCTTCCAAAGTCTCAAGGCCCTGCCGGCGTTTGTTCTGCCAGCAGGGCCTTGAGCTAGTAGCGACTGTCAGGCCTTCACGACCCCGGTCCTGATGGCACGGGCCCCCAGCAGCATGAGGCCGGCCGTGATCGGTGCGAAGATCGCGTAGGTGAGAACGAGCGACCAGCCGACCATGGCCACATCCTTGAAGAAGAAGTCGGTAAACAGCGCCACCACAGTTGGACCGCAGCCTAGTCCGATGAGGTTGAAAACAAGCAGATAGACTGCGGAAATCTGGCCGCGCATCTGCGGTGGCGTAACGATCTGTAGTACCGCCCCAGCCACACCCGTGAAATTCATGACGGCAATGGGCAGGACGAGGAAGGCGACGGCGATCATCGGAACAGGAGTGATCACCATGCCGGCCACGCAGACGGCCTGCAGTAGGGCACAGCCAGCATAGAAGAGCATATGAGCGTCTTTGCGTCCGCGGGAGAACCAGCGGTCAACCAGAAACCCTGACAGTGTACCCCCCGTAACACCCACGAGCAAAGTGAGGCTTGCGATCATCACTGCCGTCTGTGTCAGGGTCCATCCATGCGTTCGTACAAAGAATGTCGCGACCCAGGATACGAGCCCGTAGTTGCACATGGAAAACAGGCCAAAGCCGATGAAGTGGGGCAGATAGAACAGACGCCGACTGAGTATGAAGCCCATGGCTTCAGCGATCGTCGCACCGGATGACGCTTTGGTCTCTGAAGCGGTTGCGGCCGGGGTTTTTGCTTTTCCTTTGGGAAGGCCAGTTCCGCCCAAAACCTGGTTGCGGGCCCGTTTGTCCGGGATCGTATAGACGAGTGGAGCAAACAAGAGGCCTGGGATGCCTGTGAGTAGCAATGCGATCTGCCAACCCACGAGATTGCCGATTACAGGCACGTCCATGCCGCTTGCCGGCACGGCGTCGACGATCATACCAGCAATAACAGCGCTCAATGCACCGCCGACCGCGGCTCCCGTACCCATGACCGACATGGGCAGGGCCAGCCGTCCAGCAGGAAAGATGTCGCTGAGCATGGAGTAGGCGGCAGGCGCAAGGACGGCCTCACCAGCGGCCACACCAATCCTGCCCAGAAGCAGATGCCAGTAGCGCGTCGCAAGACCACAGGCAGACGATGCGATGGACCAGAAGATCAGTCCCAGGAAGACGATGCGACGTCTGGGTCCATTGTCCACAAACCAGCCGATAGGTATGCCGACCACGGTATAGAAAACGGCAAAGGTGAAGCCTTGCAGGAGGCTGATCTGAAAGTCGCTGATGCCCATCGTCTGCTGGATGGGCACCACGAGGATGTTGAGCATCTGCCGATCGAGGAAGGCGATGCCATAAAGCAGGAAGAATACGGCGACGGACCACCACGCTACTGAAGGACGTGGATACTCCGCGTCACCGGCTGGCTCGGGGCCAGCCGGTGATCCTTGGCCTGAAACCGGGGCGGTCAACGGTTACCCATTGCGCCAAAGCGGTAGGTCAGGGACAGACCCCACTGACGCGGATCGCCAAAGGTCTGCGCAGCCGTGCCAATGGTTGGGTAGAGTGAGGCTCCACTGGTGTAGTATTCCTCATTACCAAGGTTCTTGACGAAGGCTCCCAGATCGATGGGGTAGCCGCCGACATTGCGCCAGTCGACTGTCAGGTCAAAAATGCCGTAGCCCTCGATCGGCAGGTCGAAGAATGCACCCTGGTTTAGATCGGAAACATAGATTTCCGACTGGTTGTAATAGCTTGCCCCGATTTCAAGCTGGCCCATTTCTGCCGGGATGGGCACATAGACGCGGGCCGCGAGCGTATAGGTCAGCTCCGGGGCCTGGGCGAAGATGTTGCCAGACAGGTCACCGACCTCGGCACGGAAGAAGTCGGTGTATTCCGCGTCGCTATAGGCTGCCGTTGCACTGAGATCGAGCCAGGGCTGGGGCGAGGCCTTCACCTCGAGTTCGCCGCCCTTGATGGTCGCCCCGCCGGCATTGATAAGAAGGCTGCGCAGCGGTGTGCCGAAGGACAGGGTCCGCTGGATATCTTTGTACCACTGGTGATAGGCCGCTGCGTTCACGGTTAGCCTGCGATCAAACATCTGGCTCTTCAAGCCGAATTCGATGTCGTCGACCGTCTCCGGCTCGAACGGGACCTGGTCCTCCAGCCTGTTGCCCCGCAGATTCCAGCCGCCCGAACGATAGCCGCGACGATGGCTGGCATAGACCAGAGTGTCGGGGGTCAGCTTGTAGTCGACACTGAGCAGCCAGCTCGGGGATTCGAAACTTGTGTCGAAATCCTTGGCGCAAGCAATGAGTGGAAGCGGCACGCCATTGTCGCCTACAACCCGACAGGTGTTGCCCAAAGTGCTGCGCGCCGTGAATGCGCGATCATCAACTGTATAGCGGAAACCTGCTGTCAGATTGAGATCGGTCGCGAGCTCATAGCCCATCTGGACATAGGCGGAATAGCTCTGGTTCGTGGCGCTTCCGTCGTTGGTGCGTGGCCCGAACAGGAAGGATGTCTGCGTGTCGCGACCTTCTTCCCGGAAATAGTACACCCCGCCGATATAACTGAGCCGTTCCGATAGATCGCCGGATAGCTGAAGCTCCTGGGTCCACTGATCGGATTTGAAGTCGTTCTCGGATTCGAACGTGGTCGTCGGAGATCCGTCATAGTCAAAGCCCACATGGCTCTCGACCTTGCGGTAGCCGAAGATGTTCTTGATCGTCATCGAGTCGAGATCAAGAACACTGGTGTTGCTAATGCCCCAGGACGTCACACGGGCAAAGGGCTGATAGTTGTTTTCAACTGACCAGAAGTCGCCTCGTACTCGCTGGCGCGCGAATGAGGCGGAAATGCCAGGAATGGTGGTTGCAGGACTCCCTGTGCGGAGGTTGGCAAGCGAGAAGCCCGCACCGGCGTCATCCTGATGGAAGTAGTTGGCAACCGTATAGCTGCTGAACCGGTCACTCGGGGTCCAGAGGATTGAGGCTCTCCCGGACTCCGTCTGCTCGTCATCCGTTTCAAGACCATTGGTCAGGTTGTCGACAAAGCCATCACGGCGGGTCACGCGGCCCGCGAACCGGAAGGCCAGTGTGTCGCTGACCGGCAGGTTGAGCACGCCGGTGATACGCCTGAGGTTGTATTCGCCCAGATCAGTAGAGATCATGCCCTCGTAATTCTGGCTCGGGCGGGCAGGGTTGATCAGCACCGCGCCACCGGTGGTGTTGCGTCCGAAGAGCGTGCCCTGGGGACCTTTCAGTACCTCGACCGAGGCGAGGTCATAGAGCGCAGAGTTGGTCCCATGCGGACGCTGCTGCACCTGTTCGGCGAAGTATATGCCCACCGCAGGGTCCTGGGTGATCAGGCTTTCCAATTGCCGCTGCGAGCGGATCGTATAACCGGGGATCGCCTTGCCGAAGACTGAGGGACTGACCTGAAGGGCGGGCGCGACGAAGCGCAGGGCTTCTGTATTGTCGATCCGCTGTGTGGTCAGGTCCTCACCGGAAATAGCTGTCACTGCCACGGGGACATCTTGCAGGCGCTCCGCGACACGTCGGGCTGTGACGACAACGTCATTCACCTGTGTGGCGGCGTCTGGATCCGGCGTTTGACTGGGCTGGGCCTGATACGCAAAGGCTGGTGCAGTCGAGATGGCTGCAACAGCCGTCCCGACCATGAATGCAGCGCGCAAGCGCAAGCGCTTGTTGTCCATGAAGTCCGCTCCCTAAAGTGAGCCCTCTCTTTTGGAGGGCTTTGTTTGATCGGCCCCTGAACGCGATGAGAGAAACAGACACTACTTTGGGCCTAGCTAAGACAAGCACTGCGTCTGAAAGCCACGCCAGCGATATTGTCGGGTGGGTTTCACTATTCGCATTTGTGATGAGGGAGCCCTTGGACCTTTGAGTTTTCGCTCTGGGAGGCGAAATGAAACCCAGCGGAGCTGCACACTGTCTTGGAGTGTATGGCCTGAGGTTGCTACCGGTGCGGTTGCGTGCCGGTCCCTAGTGAAAGTGCAGAGAAATGGATTTCCAGTTCGACGAGGGCCTGGCCGATTTTCGTCTGATGGTCCGTGAAGCGATCCGGGCGGATCTTCCTGCAGAGCTGCGGGAACGCCAGCGCAAGTTTGGCGGCAATCAGTCAGATCCCCAGGATATGCTGGCCTGGACCCGTATTGCGGCCAAGCGCGGTTGGTCTGTGCCTCACTGGCCCGCTGAGTATGGTGGTCTGGACTGGTCGCCAATGCAGTTGTTCGTCTTCCAGGACGAACTGGCCAAGGCCTATGCGCCGGACCCCTGCTGGGGTGCGACCCACATGTGTGGACCCGTCGTCTACACCTTTGGCTCGCCAGAGCAGAAGGCGCGCTTCCTGCCCGCGATGCGAAATGGCGACTATTTCTGGGCCCAGGGCTTTTCGGAGCCTGGCAATGGCTCTGACCTTGCCACACTGCGAACCTCTGCCGTGCGCAAGGGTGACGTCTATGTCGTGAACGGCCAGAAAATCTGGACCAGTTGCGCCTGGATGTCGGAGTGGGGTTTCTT
>JBFZCB010000032.1:0-17041 GCA_041308165.1 Caulobacterales bacterium | reverse complement strand
ACCCAACTCCCATACACCCTATGGGGCGGGTTTAGCGGCTGAGACCATTCCCGTCACCTCCCTGGCTTTGGAGACGCGTTGGGGGCCTCCCAAGGACCGAGGGGTCCAGGCGTCAACCGGTTCCGGGCAGGTCTGCGGAGATAGACCCAGACCTGAGGACAGTCGATGCGACCTGTCCCTTTACGGTGGATCTGCATTTGCTAGTTGAGGTTGATGCTGACCAGGCGAAGAGCGATGGGCATTTTGGGAGCGGGAACGCTGGCTCTGCAGTTGAAAGGCTGTGCAAGGGCTCCCGGTACGACCCTCGTGATCGGTGCCGGTATCGCTGGACTGGCTGCGGCCAGATCGCTTGCGGATGCGGGACGTACTGTAACCGTCCTGGAGGCGCGCAACCGGATCGGGGGCCGTATTCAGACAAGCCGGATCTGGAGGGGGATCCCCGTGGATCTGGGAGCCTCATGGATTCATGGGGTTGTTGGTAATCCCCTGACGGAATTGGCGGGTGTAGCCCGCATTCCGACGCTCCTCACCCGTTATGAGAATGCCAGACTGCACATCTCCCCATCGCTTCGGGCCAGGGGTATCGTCGATAGCGGAGAGGCATGGGTCAGGCAGACTGTCGAAAGAGCGCTGCGGGCTGCAGAAGACCTGCATCATGACGTGTCTGTGCGAGAGGCGATCGAGAGACAAGGTCCTTGGGAACAGCTTTCGATTATTCAGAAGCTGCAACTTGAGTTTTGGCTCGCGGGTCAGGTTGAGCAGGAATATGGGGCCTCTGTCGCCAGTCTCTCGGCCTGGACCCATGATGAAGGCGAAGCGTTCGAGGGTGACGACGCGCTCTTTCCGGCTGGATTTGATGCGATCCTTGACGCTCAGGCCCGGGATCTGGACATTCGTCTTGGTCAGACCGTTACCGATGTGCTCTGGGGAGAGGACGGGGCTGAGGTCGGATTGGGCACGGGCCAGAAACTGTTCGCTGACGAGGTAATCGTGACGGTTCCTCTTGGCGTTCTGAAAAGTGGAGCTATCCGTTTCTGGCCCGAACTGCCGGCAGACAAGCGTGACGCGATCGAACGTCTTGGCATGGGTCTTCTGAACAAGCATTTCCTGCGATTTGATCGGATATTCTGGCCGCCGGAATATGACTGGCACGAACTTATCAGTGAGACACCGGGTCGTTGGTCGCAGTGGGTCAGCCTGGCCAGAACCGGTGCGCCCGTACTTATGGGCTTTACAGGCGCGACCGATGCCCGTGGCGTCGAGGGTTTTGACGATCGCGAAACTGTAGCCGGAGCGATGCAGGCTGTGCGGGCGATGTTTGGATCACGCGCACCGGATCCCATTGGCTGGCAGATAACGCGGTGGAATAGAGATCCGATGTCACTGGGCTCTTATTCCTTTAACGCGGTTGGTAGCGGGGAGAGGGATCGGAAGATTTTAGCCCGGCATGAAGCCGGAGGAGTTTTGAGATTTGCAGGCGAGGCGTGCAGTTCAACCTATCCGGGAACGGTTCATGGTGCCCTGCTAAGTGGCCGTGCAGCCATGATGTGACCGGGCAGATCAGACCCGTGCCGGCGTGCAAACTCAGTGTCGGTCCCCAGGGGCTGACAGCAGGGCCAACAAGGCAAAACTCGCCAGCCAGTGCTCACCCATATAGTCGCCGGTCACCTGAGGCATGGCAGCCTCGAGATGGAGGTCTGCAGCCTGAAGGGCGGGCAGGCGGACGGGATGTTCAGGCGGCAGGCCCTGGGCGATCTCTCTCCAGCACCAGGCTCGGCTGAGGTTGAGGCCGTCCAGATGTGCGATCTTGCCGTCCGTTCGGTCGCTTACAGAGGCCGGCAGAAAAAGCGTCTGCGGGAGCCTGTCAGACGCCCTTGGCAGGAAGGCATCAAACCAGTCGACGAAGTCTGATGGACCCAGCACGGTCTTCATCAGGGTGGCCTGGGTCAGGGCTGGAGACAGGAACTCGTCTTGTGAGGGTTCCCAGGCCTGGCAATCGCGATCGGGTCCGTACCAGGTCTGGGCCCGGTCATGACAAAGGGTCAGCAGGGCCTTGTCACCGACGGTTTGCGCATACTCAAGGGTCAGGTTGAGGGCGAAGGCGGAGTTGAAATGTGTCCCCACGCGAACAGGGTAGGTCGCCAGGGGCAGGTAGGACTTGAACCTGTCGACAAAGGCGTCAGTCAGAGGCCTAAGCCTGCGCGAGGCGTGATGACCGGCCCCGGTTTCATGTCGCTCCAGCTCCGCGGCAAGCATGAGTAGCCAGGCCCAGCCATAGGGTCGTTCAAAGCCGCGGCTCGAGGGTCGATCCAGATAGGCGGTTTCTGTCGCGACATGAGCCTCGGTGAATAGATCACCGGCAAGGGCAATGATGGATGGAGCCTCCGGGTTGTCCGGATAGAGACGAAGCAGCGTGAAGAGTGTCCACCAGCCATGCACGCAGGAGTGCCAGTCAAAGCTGCCGAAAAAAATCGGGTGCAGGGTTTTGGGGGACACGACGTCATGCTCGCCGGTCATGACGTGATCCATCTTGTAGGGCCATGGCCGCGTGACATGGCCCAACGCCGTGCGCGCATAGAGAGATGCAATTTCCCGGTCTAGCCTGCCCATCAGTAGCGGAATGCAAAAAGATACATGAGCACGATGTTCCCCATGAGGATGAGCAGGGCAGACGGGGCCTGGGCCTTGATCACACCGTTAAAGGCGGCATTTCGATCGGGGAGTTCCAGGAGGTTTGCGGGTACGACATTGAAGTTGGCGGCCATTGGCGTCAGCAGCGTGCCGCAAAAGCCGGACAGCATGCCGATGGCACAGACGATAGCGGGATTGCCTCCGAACTGGAGGATCACAAATGGAAGGCCTATGGCTGCCGTGATGACAGGAAAGGCGGCGAAGGCATTTCCCATGATGATCGTGAACAGGGCCATGCCAAGGCAGTAGGTCACCACCGCAATCATGGGCCCGGTCATAGGAACGACGTCGGAAAACAGACTGCCGACAACACTGCCAACACCGGCCAGTGCAAAGACAGCACCCAGGGCAGCCAGCATCTGGGGCAGAATCGCTGCCCAGCCGACGGAGTCCATGAGCCGGCGCCCCTCCTGCAGGGGGGCTGTCACGGGAGGACGGAACATGACCATCCCCGTGGTCAGGGCCAATACAACACCAAGCCCCAGCGCAATCAGGGTTGGATCTCTGGCATCAAACAAGGGCACTCCACCGATTTCGATCTTGGCCAGGAAAAGTGTCCCTGCCAGGGCTGTAACCGGAATGATAAGGGCTGGAATAAACAGCGTATTGCCATGGCGCTGCGAGGCATCGGCACGCTCCGATGGGCTCGTTGTAGCTGGCCGACCCTGTCCAAGACCACCAAATCCGGCAAGTACGACCAGGCCAATCAGCAGGATCCCATTGCCCAGATCTCCAAGTCTGTGTCCGGCCAGGAAGCTGACTGCAAGCAGGCCCCAGAACGCAGCATTCCTTAATCTCTTGGGGTTGTTGCTGTCGGTCAGGCTGAAGACGGAAAAGCCGATAAAGGTAAGGCCAGCCAGGACGTAGACCCAGGTCAAGGTAATCATTGGCGGGCCTCTCTTTCAGCCGTGCCTTCGGCTGCTGCCACGTCCTGGGCAATCCTTCGGTCCAGACGCAGTAGGCGAAAACCGTGGATGGCGAAGGCCAGGATGGCCGTCGGGATGGCCCAGACCGACAGCTCCAGCGGCTGCACAAGGATACCGTTCTGTTCGAGGAAGCCCTTGATCAACAGGATAGAGGCAATGGCGATGAAGATGTCTTCGCCAAAGAAAAGACCGATGTTGTCGGCCCCTGCCGAGTGGGCGCGGATGAGGAAGCGCGTCTTGTCGGGCAGAGGACCAAAGCGGGCTTCGGCCGCAGCCTCGGCCATGGGCGCGATCAGGGGACGCACCATCTGCGGGTGGCCGCCCAACTTGGTCTGGCCCAACGCCGAGGTGATCTGCCGGGCTAGCAGATACCCTGTGAGCAGTCGTCCCGTGGTTACAGTCCTTAGTCTGGAGATAAGCCGACGCGCTTGTTCTTGAAGCCCGTATCGCTCGAGCAGCCCTATGACGGGTAGAACCAGCCAGACAATCGAGATGTAGCGGTTGTCGTTGAAGGCCTTGCCAAAGGCAGCAATCGTATCGTGAAGGCTCAGGCCGGCGGCGAGGCCGGTGACCAGAGCGGCTGTGAGAATGATGACAAGAGGGTTCAGCCGAAGCAGAAATCCCGCCACGAGCACCACGATTCCAGTCAGCACGAACATGAACGACTCTCCCCCGGGAGCGACGCTAACGCTTCAAGGCTTGAACGAAAAGCCGGTGCCTGCTCCTGGCGGCCTCACACGCCCAGGATCCATCCTTCTTCGTTCTGAACGCGCGCGATTGTGTGTTCGTCCGTACCCTTTGTCGGGCCAAACGCCGCGCCCAGTTCGCCTCTGTCGTCAAGCTGAGCAAAATGCTCGGCCGTCAGGCGAACCTTGGCCTGATCCTTGAACTCGCCGGTTGCGGGCTTGGCGGCATAAAGGGCAGGCCATACCTCGGCCACGAGTACAGACAGCGGTTCGACATCGCTGGCATCCAGGGCTCGCCAGCCCGTACCCAGGGGCCAGACCGCCCCAGCGGCGCCGAGCGCCTCAAGAAGCCGACGAGCGACGGGAATCCCCACGAGTGTCTGTCCGCCCATCGCCCCGGCACCATGCATCTGCCAAAGGGTCTTGGGGGTCAGTTTGCCGCTTGCTGCCGCCATGTCGGTAGCCCGCTGTTCGGCTACGCCTGACTGAGAGTCTGCCGGAGGCTTGGTCGTGGTCAGCCAGCGCTGGGCCTGGCTGGCCGGGGAGCCCCAGAATGGCCAGGGCTGATCCGTCATAAGCCGGTTCATCTTGGCCGCAACCTGATAGCGGTTATTGGTATTGTCGGGCTTGTCCTTGAGGTTGTCATCGACAAACTTCCACATTGCCGACCAAGAAGGCTCGCCTTTCAGGGCCAGTTTTTCTGCTGTCCCTGCCGGATAGCCCAGGGCGAAATCGAAACCGAGCAGGACACGATCTCCCCGCTTGCGATGATCGGCCAGAAGGCTGTTCAAAAGGGCCTCACCCTCTGAACGGGTCGCAACATTATGGGTCTCGGTATAGAGCCGGAAGCGAACGTCGCGCTTGGCAACTCCGATCCATAGGGAACCCTCGCCGAGTTTCTTGCCCTCGGCGGCAGTCCAGTCAGCGATGATATAGGCGTCGAAAAGGCGGGCCATAATGGCCTCCTTCAAAAGGCGGAACTTCAGGAATGGGGGCTTCTAGCCTCTGGCGGGCGAGCGCGCCAGTATTGTTGCACATGTCCAAGACGTCCTGCAGCCACAAGCCGCAGGGCAGGCTATTTGATCAGGGCTTCAATATGCGAAAGCCAGCGCCGCCCTAGACGCAGGGCCTCGGCGGGAGAAGCGGTCTGGGATGGGCTGTTGGAGGGCGTGCGCGCATTCCAGAGTGCAAGCTCGAATTCGGGCCAGCGTGCATCCAGGAACATGAGGCGAAGTGTAACCTCGTTCGCTTCAGGGGCCATGATGTCCAGGGCCTTTCTGGGCTCGCCTCGCCGCACGCGGGCGACGACATGGCCGTCTACGATGAGTTCGGCACCCTCCACTTCATGGAAGGCGAAAACCAGGCCATTGGCACCACGATCCCAGAGCACAGCAATCTGCCCACCCGAAAAGTCGAGACCCGCCGCCCGCCCCTCAGCGGGAGAAAAGGCCTCGGTTTCAGCTTCACGCCCCAGACTTTTAAGCATCGCCCTGCGCAGCCTGCGCTCGGCCTCCATCCACCAGGTCAGACCCAGGGCCCCTGTCGTCAGGACGGCCGCTGCCAGCCCGATCAGCAGGATGACCTTCAAGACCTCACCCACGGGAGGTCTCCGCGTGGATGGCCAGATCCTGCAGCTTGGGTCGGATCATCTATCCAGGTCCAGCTCCACCACCACAGGCACATGATCTGAAGGCTTGTCCATGTCACGGGCCTCCCTGTGGGTTTCTATCGACCGGAATCGATCTGCAGCCTGGGGCGAAAGCAGGTGAAAGTCGATACGGATACCGTTGTTTTTGGGCCAGGCTCCTGCCTGGTAGTCCCAGAAGGTGTAGGTGCCCGCTGCCTGTGCACCGAGTTCCCCCGCCTCTGAAAGACCAAGGTTCTTTAGGGATCGGAAAGCCTGGCGGCTCTCGATCTGGAAAAGCGCATCATCCTTCCAGTTCTCAGGATGGCGGGCGTCCTCTTGTTCGGGGATGACATTATAGTCACCGCACAGCACCAGGCATTCCTCCAGTGCCAGCAGATCCTTGGCGTGAGCCTTCAGGCGTCTGAACCAGGCGAGCTTGTAGAGAAATTTTTCCGTTCCCAGAGGATTTCCGTTTGGGAGGTAGAGCCCGCCGACGCGGACGGGAACCGGGGTTTCGACAACAGCCTCAATGTAGCGGGCCTGATCGTCGGCCTCACCGTTCACTCCTGCTGTCTCTCCTCCAGGAAGGCCGCGGCGGACATCGGAAAGGGGAAATTTCGATAGTATAGCCACGCCATTATAGGTTTTCTGGCCATGGGTCTCGACATTATAGCCAAGACTTTCAAAGGCTTCGCACGGGAATTTTTCGTCTAGGCATTTGATTTCCTGAAAACAGACGACGTCCGGGGCCATCTGCTGCAGCCAGTCCAGTACGGTTGGCAGCCGGGCATTGACGGAGTTCACATTCCAGGTGGCGATACGCATGGTGCAAGGCTAGTGCGAATCTGGTGCCGAGGCGAGAGCACACAGATGCCTTGCCCCTGTCAGCAGCGCGCGGAACTGGAGGTGCAATCGGCTAGAGACGGGGAGGCAGCCTACACCCTCCGCCTAGGGTTGTGGCCTCCGTGCAGGTCAGGACCTGCCGGACATTCCGGGTAGAATCCAAGCGGGCAACATAGCCATCTCCCGAGCTACATCGGACTTCGTAATAGGCTCCATTTGAATTTTCGCCCATGTAACGGGCATCAACAACATCGCAGCCGGAAGCTGAAGTCGAAGCCAGCCATTGCCTGAGCATGGCGGATCGTTCCGCGCTGGTCGTAAAGCTGCAGCTCGCGTTCTGGGCGTGCACCTTGACACAGTCGGTTGCAGACCAGATGCCGCCTATGCGCTCCACCCAGTACCCTCCGGAACCCGCACAGCCAATCTCATAGACAGAGTTTCCACTGGTCGACTCTCCGACCCAGCTGGCCTGGTCAATCGAACAGTCGACCCCGGCTGCCCTTCCATAGGCGGTCACCACAGCCAAGACGTTCTGATTGACAGGGAGGGTGCAGGTTAAACCGGCTGGAGCGCCGGGATTTGCAGCCTGCGTCCGGGCTGCACGTCCGGCAATGGCGACACAGTCGGCGGCCTGCGGGCGCGGTGTCGTGGCGGAAATGATATAGCCAGGACCTTCCAGGCACCCCACTTCATAGACGTTTTGCGCCTCAGCGTTTAGTCCACGCAGCGTTGCATGTTCTACCTTGCAATCGAGCGAGAGCGTATTGGCCAGGCTCTGGCTCAACATGATCGCCTGCTGATCCGTGGCTGCTGCGGCTACAATGCCGCTTTGCCGCCTCAGACGTCCCAGCCGGGTTGCCTCCGTGTGCGTGACTGTGACGCTCTGGGGGTCATCTGGAAGGCCCGGATTTCGAGGCCGAAGGGGGCCGTCACCGGCGGTGCTGGAGCTGGAGGCCAGGCCATCTCCGCCATTCTGGGCCAGGGCCTTGCCTGGATGGGTAACCACCAGGATTGAGACCATCAGGCCGAGTGCGATTGTTACAATCTTCAGCTGCACGACGAAATCCCAGGGTTAAGGAGCGAGATGCCGATCTGGAAATGGCGGTCAGGATGGGCCGCGCCGACCCGGATGGGTCAGCGCGGCGTCAGGATCAGCGCCGGGTAGCCGGTGCCGGTACAGTGGCGGGTTCGGAGAGCGCCGGGGCTTCCGTGAGTTTGCATCCACCGCCGATACGCTGGGCCGTAGCGCAGGGGTAGATCTGCTGGACGGCCTTTTCCGTGCTGAAGCGCACGATCAGGCCATCGGCTTCATTGCACTTGGCTTCAAAGAAGGAACCATTGGCATTGGCTCCCATATATCGGGCCTGCGTCACATCGCAGCTCGCGCCTTCGCTACCGGCAAGCCAGCCCTTGAGGGTCGCGGCCTGTTCCGAAGTATTGGTGTAGCGGCATGTGCCGTTCGTTGAGGTGATCTGCAGGCAGGGTGTCGCAGTCCAGCCTTCGCCCTGACGCTCGACCCAGTAGCCATCCAGACCTTCACATCCCACCTCATAGACGGTCTGGCCGTTCCTCACCCCGGTAGCCGATCCCTGGTCCACTGTGCAGGTCACGCCCGCGGCGACGGCATAGGCCGTCACAACGCGAAGAACATTCATATTGTCGGGAATTGTGCATTGAAGCCCGACGTCTGCAGCCGGATCACGCTGACGGACAAGGTCGGCCTGTCCAAAGAGATCCACACAGTCGGCTGCGGTTGCAGGCAGGGCGGGTGCGGCGGGATTGGCGACGGCCTCGGCGGCCGTGATCAGAATATAGCCGGGACCTGTAGCGCATGCAGCCTCGTAGATGTCCTGACCTCGAGCGCTTCGGCCCCGCATAATGGCTTCCGTCACCTGACATCCGGGCTGAAGGGTCGCCGCCAATGCCGTGGCCCTAGCCTTGATCTGCTCTGGCGTCGGTCCTCGTTGTGCGCGTTGCTGGCGTCTGTTGTCGCGCTGATTGCGGGCGTTGCGTTCCTCGGCCTGATTGGTGACACCTGTCTGGAGCCGCTCGGTGCCGGCTTCAGGTGTCGCGGTCCCGCGTTCCTGGGCCAGGGTTGGCGAGGCACAGACAAGGGCAAGGCCCGTGGCAAATGTAAGAAGGCGTTTCAGCACTAGAAATCTCCCGGTCTGCTGACCTTACTGGCTCCCGCAAATCCGGCAATGCCGAGGCGCGGTCAAGGGCCGTTTTCATTGTAACTGAAACAAGCCTCTCTGGCAGGGGGTTTTGGCGACTGGACGCCACACCCCCTTAGGGCCTATCTGGGAACGTTGCGTTTGGAGACCGACTTTGCGGATGGGACGTTCATGACAGAGCCGGTCGACGAAACTCCTCTATCGGGAACGGTATCGCGCGGGCTGATCTATCCGCTCGGGCAGGCACCTTCAGAGGGGGATGCGATCGAGGTGGCACCGGGTGTGCTCTGGCTGCGTATGCCGCTCCCCATGAAGGCGCTTAACCATATCAACGTCTATGCGATCCGTGACGGTGACGGATGGACGATTGTCGATACGGGCATGAACACAGAGGTCACCCGACAGGCCTGGGAAATGGCTTTGGCAGGCCCTCTTTTGGGGCTGCCGGTACGTCGCGTCATCTGTACACACATGCACCCCGACCACCTTGGATTGGCAGGGTGGCTCTGCGATAGGTTCAAAGCGCCCCTGCTTATGTCCAGGCTTGAGTATGTGACGGCGCGCATGCTCGTTGCGGATACGGGTCAGCCTGCGCCCAGGGAAGGCACGGACTTCCTGCGTGGCTGTGGCTGGGACGAGGCCCAACTTGAGGTCTACAGGCAGGAGTTCGGGCGCTTCGGGCGCGCGGTCTGGGCCTTGCCGCAGTCCTTTAGCCGACTGTCCGAGGGCGATGGGCTTGAGATAGGAGGGCACGAGTGGAGCGTTGTGATTGGTCACGGCCACAGTCCGGAGCACGTCTGTCTTTGGAGACAAACAGATGGAACGTTCCTGGCGGGTGACCAGATTCTTCCCCGCATTTCATCGAATGTCTCGGTCTGGCCAACCGAGCCGCTTCAGGATCCACTTGACGATTGGATGGGCTCGCTGGATCGCCTTGAGGCGCTCCTTCCCAACGACACCTTTGTTCTTCCTTCGCATGGCGAACCCTTCATCGGTGTAACTGAGCGACTGCAGGCCTTGAGGCGGGGGCATCAGGCCGCGTTGCTCCGACTTGAAAGGAGTCTTGCCGAACCCCGGCGGGCCATCGATGTTTTCTCCTCGCTCTTTGCCCGCCCCATAGGCGACGCCGTTCTGGGGATGGCCACCGGCGAGAGTGTGGCGCATCTCAACTACCTCCGCGGCAAGGGACTGGCCCGCTGTGAAACCGATGTCCATGGCGTCGGGTGGTGGTCTGCAATCTCTCCGGACCGTCAAACCGTGCCCAGCAAGAGTGTCGCGGGGCAGGCAGCGACGAGCCCACGATCTTTGGCAACCCAACACAAGGATGCATTATGAGCGAACCTATCGGTACGGCATTCAACGACGGTATCCTGACCGTGACGCTGAACCGCACAGACAAGAAGAATGCCATTACGCAGGCCATGTACTCATCCCTGGCGGCGGCAACCGAGAGGGCCCGAACGGATGACGCTGTCCGGGTGCTCCTGTTCAGGGCCGAAGGAGACAGTTTTTCGGCTGGCAATGACATCGCCGATTTTGTCGCGATAGGACAGTCCGGGGGCGGCCAGATTACGGATGCACCGGTGTTTCGTTTCCTCAAGGGGCTAGCGGAACTGGACAAGCCGGTGGTGGCCGGCGTTAGAGGCAGGGCCGTTGGCATCGGCCTGACCCTGTTGCTGCACTGCGACCTCGTCGTCGTCGCTCACGATGCCCTGCTCTCGGCACCCTTCGTAAATCTAGCCCTTGCCCCGGAGGCCGCGTCTTCGATCCTGCTTCCCATGACCCTTGGACACCAGAGGGCGTTTGAGCTGTTTGCTCTGGGAGAGCCTTTGGATGGCGACACGGCTCTCGCCTGGGGACTGGCCAATCGGGCGGTTCCGGCCGAGGAGGTTGATGCTGTGGCGCTCGACCTCGCTCGCAGACTGACTGCGAGAGCACCGATGTCTCTGCGAAAGACCAAGCAGCTCATGCGCAATGCGGACCTGCTGTGGGCCCATATGCAGCGCGAGGGTGAGGCCTTTGGATCTCAACTGGCCAGTCCCGAGGCTATGGAGGCCTTTATGGCCTTCACCCAGCGGCGCGCTCCGGATTTTTCCAGCGTCGGCTAAGTCGCAGACTACGGCCCGGGAAAAGCCGGAGGGACCGTCTGTTTGGGCTGACAGGTCTTCATCCTGCTTAGGATCGGGTAGGGGATCACTGTAGGGGCGAGCCTGCTCAAGAAAGTCCCTGCGGTCGCACTGCCGGGTCTCGCAACCGGTCCAAAAACCGTCTAGGGGCGCGGGCATGACTGCAATCGCCGGCTCCACTGTCCTTACCCGCTTCGCTGTCGCTCAGGAGCGTCGCGAGGACGGGGTCGCCGTGGATGCCATCGTCACGGCAGCCTTCGGGCCTGGACGATTTGCAAAAACGGCCGAGAGACTGCGAGAGGGTTCAGCCCCGGTTGCCGGCTTTGTGGGTCATGAGGGCGGTCAGGTGATCGGGTCGGTGCGGTTATGGCCCATATTGGTCGGTGATACAGGTGCCCTGTTTCTGGGGCCTATTGCCGTCGATGCGGCCAGGCGCAGTGCCGGTTTGGGTCGTGAGCTTGTCCAGGCCTGTATTGACCATGCCCGGATCACCGGCACGGCCGGTATTCTGCTCGTTGGAGATCGAGCCTACTTCGAGCCGTTCGGGTTCAAGCCGGCAGAAGACGCCATACTGCCCGGCCCGGTTGATCGCCGTCGTATCCTGTGGTTCTCGACTGGCTCGGAGCCGATCGCGGGACGCGTGACAATCCGGCGCTAATGACAGGGCCCAAGGGCGCTCAGCCCTTTCGAGCCAGCGCCGTCTTGACGCCGGGGGTCGGGCTTGACTTAAAATCGCTTCCGATCCGTTTTCGCTTTAAGTCATGTTGCCATGACCGACCGAATTCCAGCCCAAGGCGGGCTGAACGCCATAATGGCGGCAGCCAATGAACGACCCAGTGAAGGTGGACTTGGCGCTCTGCCGCCAGTTCATCTGTGGCATCCTGATCACTGCGGCACGATCGACATCGTGATCCAGGCCGACGGGACCTGGATGCATGAAAAATCTCCGATCGGCCGAAGGGAGCTGGTAAGGCTGTTTTCGACGGTGCTGAGGCTTGATCCGGACGGCTATCACCTGGTCACGCCTGTTGAAAAGCTACGAATCGAGGTCGAGGATCTACCTTTTCGCGCCATATCGGTGGAGCTGTTGGGTGATCGGCTGCGTTTTACGACCGACGTGGGAGATGTGGTGGAAGCCGGACCCGACCATGCCATCACCGTGGACACGGATCCGCTTTCCGGAGAGCCGGCACCCAGGCTGCATGTGCGTCGGGGCCTCGAGGCTCGGATTTCCAGAAGTGTTTTCTATGAGCTGGTCGAGCGCGCCAAAGTGGTGGATGGGAGGCTGAGTGTGAGATCAGGGGGTGTGGATTTCCCCTTGGGTCCAGCCTGGCTTGAATCCGAATGACGCTTGATTTGCTGAGGGCCCGCCTTCGAGACCGTCTGACGGCCCCCTCCCAATGGGAGCCCGGCAAGGCGGCTGTCTGCTCGGATCTGGAGCTGAACCCTGGACTAGAGTTCGGAACCCGTGGCCTGCGCCAGGCCGCGGTATTGGCACCCCTTGTGGTTCGTCCGACAGGAGTATCGGTCGTTCTGACACGAAGGGCTGACACCCTGAGCACGCATTCAGGCCAGATTGCCTTTCCCGGCGGGCGGCTTGATCCGGGCGAGACGGCCGTGGATGCGGCCCTGCGCGAAGCCGGCGAGGAAATCTCACTGGATGCCAGCAAGGTTGAGATACTCGGCCTAGGCGACGCATACGAGACGGGAACCGGCTTTCTGATTACACCTGTGGTGGGCTGGATCACCGAAGCGCACGAATTCGTCGCCAATGCCCATGAGGTAGCTGACATCTTTGAAGCCCCGTGGGACTTCCTGATGGATGCGGCCAATCATCGTCGAGACTATTTGGACATCTCCGAAGGTGAACGCCGCTGGTTCTGGTCCATGTCATGGCAGGACCGCTACATCTGGGGCGTGACCGCAGGCATAATTCGTTCGCTTCAGGTCCGGCTATCCCTGGAAGCCGATGGGGCTGCAGCGTGACGTCCCGGAGTAAGGCAGACCTGGCGTTGGAGCCCTGGCTTGGGAACCCGCAGACACGGGCTGTTATCGAGGCCATTGAGAGGGAAGGCGGTCCCGATTGCGTTCGTTTCGTCGGGGGATGCGTGCGCAATGCCCTGACCGGGCGGGAGGTCGATGACCTCGATCTGGCGACGCAGCTTGAACCGCTTCGGACCATCAAGGCCCTGAGGTCGGCCGGGCTCAAGGTCGTGCCTACAGGGCTGGCCCATGGCACTGTGACGGCGGTTTCAGGGGGGCGTCCCTACGAAATCACGACCCTGCGACGGGACGAGGCTACCGATGGGCGTCATGCCTTGGTGGCCTTTACAGACAGCTGGGCCGAGGATGCAGCGCGTCGTGATTTCCGCCTCAATGCCCTCTATGCCGATGCCAGCGGCAGGATTTTTGATCCAACAGGGGAAGGGCTGGCTGACGCCCTTGCGGGCCGGGTCATCTTCGTTGGAGAGGCCCGGATCCGGATCCAGGAGGATTATCTGAGAATCCTGCGGTTTTTCCGTTTCCACGCCTGGTTCGGGCGGGGCGAACCTTACAGCGAGGGGCTTGCGGCCTGCAGCGAGCTTTCGTCCGGCTTGAGCCAGCTGTCTTCAGAAAGGGTCTCAAGGGAACTGCTGAAGCTCCTGGCCGCCCCGGACCCTGCTCCCTCCGTAAGGGCCATGGTGTTAAGCGGTGTGATGGCCCGCATTCTGCCGGAGGGGATTGGTCTGGCGCATTTCGAACGCATGGTTCAGATGACGGGCGATCCTGAGCTGCGTTTGGCGGCGCTTCTGCCCAGGCAGGTTGACGCGATCCAGCGCCTTTGCGCACGCTTGCGACTGCCCAACCGGCTCCGGGAAAGGCTCTCGGAAGCGGCCGGTGACCTCCCGATGGAGCTGTCCGATCGCCAGGCGCGCGAGCAACTCTACAGGATCGGGCGTGAACCCTTCAGGGACAGGTTGTTGCTTGCCCGGGCCGCCGACAGGATTGGCGAAGAAAAGCTGCAGCAGGGGCTGGAAATCGAGCGGCTCTGGATACGGCCAAGACTGCCCGTTGGTGGCAAACAGGTTGCTGCGGCCGGACTGGCCCCGGGACCGCAAACCGGTATGGTCCTGAAACGCTTTGAGGAAGGCTGGATTGCTGATGATTTTCCTGTCTCAGGGCATGCCGAGAGGCTCAGGGCGGTGATCGGGTCCCTGCCTGAGCCTTCGTGAGCTGAACAATAATGGGCCTGTGGTCCGATCGGGTAGCCAGACCAAGGCGACGATCGAGCAGGGCCAGTTCCGGGCTGTAATAGACATGGTCTATGGTGAGGGCGAGAGCGGAGGGGGCCCAGGCAGGCCAGGTACCCGGCCAGGCAGGGGCCGGCGTCATCCCCAGTTCTGAACGGATCTGGCGTCCGATACGGGCTGACGACACACTGTTGAAGTCCCCTGCAAGGACCACAGGATTGTGGCTCTCGCGGACGATTTGGCCCAGGGCCTGGACCTGTCGAATCTGCGCCCATTGATATTGGAACGGCCAGGGCCGCGTCAGGTGCAGGCCAATGATATCAATAGGGCCAATCCCGGTCTGGACGGTTGCGACGACATGGTGAGCCTCGCTGGGTCTTGCGGCGTGCTGGACCAGCGGCAGGCGCGAGGCAATGACAAGACTGTCGCCAAGACGCCCTGAAGGGCGGGGCTGGACCGCACGATGAGGATAATCGCTCAGCAGGTCGTCCAGACCTGCAGCTACGGCATCTGACATTTCCGCCAATACAACAATGTCCGCATCGGCCTTGCGGATTGATTGTCCTATGGCCCCAACATCATTGTTGCCCACAAACAGATTGGCAAAATAGAGTGTTATTCCGGGTGCGGTGGGTTCGGGCCAGCCCCGGTTCGGGGCCCATTGAGGCATGACCGCTGCCAGGTTCAGGCCGAGCAAAAGGATGCTCATGGCGACTGCCAGATGTGAGCGCAGCAGAATAGCCAGGATCAGGATCAGGATGGCTCCAAAGACGGCCGGAGCTGAGAACTGTGCAAGGATGTCGGGCCAACGGTGTCCATGGGCACTGAGAGAGGCCACAGCCACCACAAGCGGGATTGCCGCCAGTCCTATGAGCGCGAGTTGCAGGCTTTTGCGGATGAGGCCAGAAACGGCCATAGGGGCTTTTCTTTCTCATGCAGCGCCGTGATGACCCCGGCGTATCTTACGAGCGGCTGAAAGGCTGGCTAATGCCCGCAAAAACACGCGCTGATATCGAGAAGATCTGGTCCAATGTCGAGGGCGTCAAGACGCTGTCTGACCGCCTTGTTCGGATCGGGCCGTTCGGGATCGGCCTGGATGGAATGTTGGCCTTCATTCCTGGGGCGGGGATATTGTATACGTTGGGAGCTGCAGCCTGGCTTCTGAGGCAGGGGTACAGGGCCAGAGCTACACCCAAGACCCTTGCTGTGATGCTGCTCTGGTTGGGTCTTGATACCTTTGTCACCCTGACGGGAGAGACATTCTTTGTGCCTGCTGATCTCGTCGATGTCCTCTTTCCTGGCCACCGTCTGGCCGCCCAGGCTCTCCAGAAGGACATAGAGTCTACACACTGGGTTGAGGCCAGGCGCTCGGAAGCCCTGGCATCCGGAGCGCATCTTGCGCATTCCGAGACGGTCAGGGCCGATCCACGCCTTATCAGGATCGTTTACCTGCACGATTAAGGGCCATTTGAAGCCGGCTTCAGGAGTGAAATCGTCAGGCGTGAGGCCGGGTCCTTATACCCAGGCTGGTGATGACCACGTCTCGAGTACAGGCGGTCAGCTAGGGTGGGGGGTGAAGAGCACCTCTACGGCGGCTCCAGAGGGAGCTCCCTGCATGGGCCGGACCAGCCCGGCAAAATGTTCCGTTACCCGGCATTTTCTGCCCACTTAGGGCTTAACCGGCAAGAAATGCCGGGGGCCTGGTTTCAGCTCCAGAAATTTAATCAAATGAAAACAGATACCTGAAAAACTGGGTCCTGTTCATTGCTCTGGCCCGACCTTTGCGAAGAGGGGTCCGAGCAAAATGCTTCCGGCAGCCAAAATGGCGTCGGCATCACGAAGTGAACAGAGGAGCAGCCAAAATGGCTAGCATCAACACAAACTATGGCGCGATGGTCGCCGCTCAGTCTCTCGCCGCCACTGGCCGCGATCTCGAAAGAGTTCAGAACCGCGTTACGACGGGGCTGAAGATAGCGTCCGCCAAGGACAATGGCGCAATCTGGGCGATCGCAACCACCCAGCGGGCCAATTCGAAGGCGTTAGACGCCACGATCAACAATCTGCAGCGCAGCCAGTCCGTCACGGATGTTGGCCTGGCCGCAGGCGATACCATCATTGCGGCCTTGACCGAGATGAAAGCGATCGCGGCGGCGATTGAGGCTGGTGGTACGACCACAGCCTATCAGAACGACTATACCGCCCTGGCTAATGAGATCACGGCTGCTGTTGCTGCAGCCAGCTTTGATGGAACAGCGGCACTGACCGCGCCCGCGGCAACCCTCAATGCTGCAGCGACCGCTACGGCCGCCAACGTCCAGACCGTGCTTGATGCCTGGTCTTCGACCCTGCAGGCCGTGGGTACCACGGCCAAGTCGCTGGAGCGGCAAATCACATTCAACACCAAGCTTCAGGATGCACTTGAAGCCGGTGCTGGCAACCTGGTCGATGCCGACCTGGCCAAGGAAAGTGCAAGACTGACTGCGATGCAGACCAAGCAACAGCTGGGTGTGCAGGCGCTGTCGATCGCGAGCCAGTCGAGCGGCATCCTGCTGTCACTGTTCCGATGATGAACCCGATTCCGGTTGAGCAGGCGTTGTTTTTACACGGCGTCTGATCAGTCGGTCCAACTGAGCAAAACGCTCCCGGTACCAAAAGGGTGCCGGCCACAATGAAGTCGAAGAAGGAGCTGCCAAAATGGCTAGCATCAATACGAACTACGGTGCAGCAGTCGCTGCACA
>JBFZCB010000031.1:0-4341 GCA_041308165.1 Caulobacterales bacterium | reverse complement strand
CCGGTCGATGGCTTCGGGCAGAAGGCCGGAAATGGTTTCGGCAGCCTGCTCGGGGGAAATGCCGACAGAGCGGGCAAAATCGGCAATCGGACCCTGGCCGAGGACCTGGCTGATCTGCTCGGGCGAGATCGGAAGGTTGGCACCCTTGCCAACCCAGGAAGCGGCCAGATCACCCATGCCGTTTGAACCGAATTTTTCGACGAGGCCACCGATGCCGCCCTGTCCCTTCAGCAGTTCGGCCAGTCCGCCGCCTGCCTGTCCACCAAGAGCGCCTGCGACGCTGTCCAGAAGTCCCATGTTCATTCTCCAAAGCCAAAAGCCAAGACCAAGCTTGGCCGGGGATCAAGACATGTTTGCGACGCCAGCCGGCAAGCAATGTTTTTTTACATTCATCCGGCCCTGTCCTGGCTGAAGCGTGGCCGGATCGCGCATCCATGGCCAAGCTGGCCGACGATCTGCTAATCCGCACATTATGACCTCTGCTTCGAACCCCTCCGTCGATCCCGCCACCCTTGCCCGCACCGCTGCACAGCGCCTCGTCGATGTGCTCGTCATGAACGGCGTCACCCGAGTTTTCTGCGTGCCGGGAGAGAGCTACCTGGCCGTTCTTGATGCGCTGGCTGATGTCAGGGATTGCATCGAAGTCATCACCTGCCGTCACGAGGCCGGGGCGGCCAATATGGCAGAAGCCTATGGCAAGCTGACGGGCAAGCCCGGGGTCTGCATGGTCACGCGCGGTCCCGGAGCGACCCATGCCTCTATCGGCGTCCATACCGCTCATCAGGATTCAACGCCGATGATCCTGTTTGTCGGCCAGATCTCCATGGCGGACCGGGGGCGGGGCGCGTTTCAGGAAGTCGATTACCGCGAGGTCTTTGGGGGTCTTGCCAAATGGGCGACCGAGCTGGAGAGCGGTGAGCGAACCACTGAGGTGGTCGAGCGCGCCTTTGCGACGGCGCTTCAGGGACGGATGGGCCCTGTCGTTGTCGCCCTGCCAGAGGACGTTCTTGTTGCAGACGGTGGTCCGCCCCCCGCCCGTCCCGTCACGCCGGCCCGGTCTGCGCTTGATCCGGGCTTCCTGTCCGAGATCGGTGAACGTCTGGCCCGGGCCGAGCGGCCGATCATGATCCTGGGTGGATCCGGCTGGACCGAGGCGGCCACAACGGCGATCGGTGACTGGTCCGAGCGGATCGGCCTGCCGCTGGCGCTTTCGTTCCGCAGGAAGGATCTGATCTCCAACAATAGGTCCAACTATGTTGGCGACCTGGGTCTTGGTCCCAATCCGGCCCTGGTCGCTCGGGTCCGGCAAGCTGACCTGGTGCTGGCGATCGGGGCCCGGCTGGGAGAGAATCCGACCCAGGGCTACACCCTGTTGGATCGCCGCCAGACGCATCTGTCCCTGATCCACATCCATCCGGGTGCAGAAGAGCTCGGCCGGGTCTGGCCGCCCTTGCTCAGTGCCTGCGCAGATGTGTCACTGGCTGCCCTGTCTCTATCTAAACTGGAGTTGGGACGCACCTGGCACGACGAGGCCAGGGCCGGGCATGAGGCCTATGAGGCCTTTACGGCCCCTGTCGAAGTGACCGGAGCTGCCAATATGAGCGAGTGCAT
This sequence comes from Caulobacterales bacterium, assembly GCA_041308165.1. Lineage (GTDB taxonomy): Bacteria > Pseudomonadota > Alphaproteobacteria > Caulobacterales > Caulobacteraceae > Brevundimonas. Next base: position 2,730 of record JBFZCB010000031.1, on the reverse strand, counting down.
GTCGCATCTGCGCAGCGTGCTGCCTGCTGAGGCGATCATCACCAACGGGGCCGGCAACTATGCCGCCTGGCTGCACAGGTTCCACAAGCATACGGCCAGGCACACCCAGCTCGGTCCGACCTCGGGAGCTATGGGGTATGGCTACCCTGCAGCGGTGGCTGCAGCCAGTCTCTATCCGGATCGCGATGTTGTCTGTGTTGCCGGAGACGGCGAATACATGATGACGGGCCAGGAGCTGGCTACGGCGGTTCAGTACGGCCTCAACACGGTCACCGTGATTGTCGATAACGGGACCTACGGTACCATTCGCATGCATCAGGAGCGCGACTATCCGCACCGGGTGATGGCCACGGATCTGAAGAACCCGGACTTCGTCAAATATGCCGAGGCCTTCGGGGCCTTCGGCATCCGCTGTGAGCGCACCGAGGATTTTCCGGCAGCGTTTGCCGCAGCAAGGGCAGCAACCCAGGGGGCTCAGGCCAGGCCTGCGATCGTGCATCTGATCACTTCGGCCGAAGACATTGCGCCGGGTCGGACACTGGCCCAGCTCAGGGGCGAATAGGGCGAAGGCCTGGACCTTGCGTGATTGAGGGGGAAGGCCGAAAGGTAGAGCCCTGTTGCTTCACGAGGGTTCCATGCGCCGTATCCTGATTTCTTCCGTCGCCAGTATTGCACTTTTGGCCCTGGCCGGTCCGGGTCTTGCTCTTGACAGTATTGACACGGTTAGAGGTCTGCAGCCTGCAGGCCATCAGGCTGGAGCGGCCGCAGTGGGTGAGGACACCCAGGAAGCGCGTCTGAATGCCTTCTTCGAACAGGCCTTTCAGGCCCGCATCGCCCTCAGTCCGCAGCAGATGACCTCCCTGGGTCTCAAGACCGATTATGACCGGCTTGATGATGTGTCCGATGCTGCAGCTGCGCGAAGCCTGGCCCTGCAGGAGGCGCAGCTGGCCGAAATGAAGGCCAGGTTTGATCTGGAGACGCTGGACTCCCAGGCCAGACTGTCATGGCGGCTGTTTGAGTACGGCGTCGAACAGGCCCGGCTCTCGAGCCGCTGGCGCAACTGGGGCTTCCAGTTTGCGGCCAACAGCAACCCCACGACCAGCCTTCCCGTCTTCATGATCAACAACCATCGCGTCTCCAGCGTGTCGGATGCCGAGGCCTATGTGGCCCGCCTGATCGACGTTGAACGTTTCATGGGTCAGGTTTCAGAGACCCTCAGGATGCGGGCCGCCGCCGGGGTTGTGTCACCCGGCTTTGTGTTCGAGCCCTCGATTGCCAATACCCGGGCCGTCATCTCGGGCGCGCCCTTTGACGATGGAACCGACAATCCGGTCTGGGCGGATTTTCAGCGAAAGGTGGCTGCGCTGGAAACGGATGCGGCCACCAAGGCGCAGCTGCTGGCCTTGGGGCGAGGTGCCCTGACCGGCCCCTTCCGGCGCGGCTATGAGGGGGTACTGTCTGCCCTGGACGAGGTCAGGCCCATGGCCGACAGCAATGCGGGCGTCTGGCGGCTTCCCCAGGGCGAGGCCTATTATAATGCCCGGCTGCAGCTTTCGACGACTACGGACCTGACGGCCAGCCAGATTCACGAGATCGGCCTGGAGGAGGTGGCTCGGATCCAGGCAGAGATGGAAGTCATCAAGACCCAGGTTGGCTTTGCCGGTTCACTTCAGGATTTCTTTGGCTTCCTGAAGACAGATCCACGCTTTCAGTATCCCAATACGGCCGAGGGCCGCGAACAATACCTGGGTGATGCCCGGGCCTTTGTCGCCCAGGTGATGGAGATTGCGCCCCAGTGGTTCTCCAACCTGCCAAGGGCGGCGCTGGAGGTTCGGGCGGTGGAGCCCTTCCGCGAGGCTACCGCCTCGATTGCCTTCTATAACTCGCCGGCACCGGACGGCTCGCGTCCGGGTATCTACTATGTGAACCTGTCGGACATGACCCAGGTCCTCAAGCCCCAGATTGAAGGGATCAGCTATCACGAGGGTGCGCCGGGCCATCATTTCCAGATCGCCTATGCCCAGGAGATCGAAGGCCTGCCGCGCTTCCGCCGGTTTGGAGGCTACGGGGCCTACGCCGAGGGCTGGGGTCTCTATTCGGAGCGGTTGGGCAAGGAGATGGGCTTCTATCAGGATCCCTATTCGGATTTTGGCCGTCTCTCCACGGAACTGTGGCGAGCGGCCCGGCTGGTCATCGATACGGGACTGCATGCCAAGCGCTGGAGCCGAGAGGATGCCATCGCCTATTTCCGCCAGAACTCGCTTCTGTCCGAGCGTGACATCGTAAAGGAGGTGGAACGCTACATCACCAACCCTGGCCAGGCGACCAGCTACAAGATTGGTGAGCTGAGGATTGAGGCCCTGAGGGCTCGGGCCCGGCAGGCCCTTGGCCCACGTTTTGACATCAGGGATTTCCATGCCGTGGTCCTGGGTTCAGGCTCGGTTCCTCTGGACGTACTGGAAGATCAGGTTGATGCCTGGATCCTGGCCGGGGGCGGTGCGCCCGGCCAGTGAGGTGGACAGATCTGGTCGCGCAGTGCGGCTGCATTTTGAAGATCACAGATTTGGTCATCCCTGAGGATACAAAGAACTGAATTACAAAAACCGGGTGCCAAGGCCTGTCGACCCGTCGTCTGCCCTGCGGATTTTCAAAGATCGAGGATCTGCGCAGCGCTCTTCCTCGAAAGGACAGTGAGGCCTCGGAGCGGATTTTTCCGGAGTTCTGGTGTAT
>JBFZCB010000030.1:0-8364 GCA_041308165.1 Caulobacterales bacterium | reverse complement strand
GCCAACGACGACGACCGGCAGCTTGGGCTGGGCACCAGCCAGGGACATGCGAATGCCTGCTTCTCCGGCGAGTAGTGGACGACGCGGCAGCCGGTCGAGAATGTCGGCGAGCTCCGCATTCTCGACGGGTCGGGCGGCCCTGGCCGCGTCCGGCATAGGGACGCGTTCGCCCTCAGGCCATAGGTTGATGGCACCGGCCACGTCGCCGCCGAGATGTTCGAGCAGGCCGAAGTCGTTCTGGCGTGAGACGCCCAGGGTTCGGGCGACTGACTCGCGCGGCTTCTCCTCGGGCAGGAGGCCGGCGAAGAAGGGCCGGGTCCCGGCGCGATCGAACGGCTAGGGTCGGAGCGGCAGCGACAATGACAACGGGCGGGCGTCGGGCTCCTCCAGCCAGGTCGCGGCATAGACAAAGGTCATGTCGCCGTGATCGTTCAGGCCCAAGGCACCGACCTCGGCGCCGTCCCACCACACTGTCAGGACGCGATTCACGACAGCGGTCCGTCGCGTTCGGACGCCGACAGGACCGCCATCTGCAAACCCAAGGCTTGGAAGACCAGAAGAATCTTGTCGAGTTGGACGGTAGTCTTGCCGCGTTCCAGTTCGACCAAGAAGCGCAAGCCCACGCCCGCGCTCGCCGCCAGCTGATCCTGGCGCAGGCCGGCGGCCTTGCGCGCGTCGCGGACGATCTTGCCGATATTGACGTGGGCCATAATAATTTTCCCGTTCGGGAATAATAAGCACGTCAAGCCGGCTTTCGTCAAGGAATATTCCCGTAAGGGAAATAAACGAACATATCGGTGCTAGAAGAGCGAATATTACCCTTTCGGGATAAATTTTGGGCCTGTTTCGGACTGAGCTGTGGCTGATCGTCCCGGTGTGTCCGTCGTCAGAACATTCGGCGCAGACTACGGCGTAGATTGGATGAGCACGGGCCTTGGCTTAAGTCATGCCTGTGCGCGGTCGTTCATCAACGTGTCCTCAGGTGTTCAGTCCAGGGGCCTGGTGGATCGGGTTGCCAAGATCGACCTGCCATCAATAATGAAACCGGCATTGGGCAATCTCGAGATGTTGATCATTGCCTTTGCCGGTGACGCGATAGACAAGACGATCCTCTCGGGTAATCCGACGCGACCACCAGCCTGCCAGTGATCCCTTAAGTGGCTCAGGCTTTCCGGTTCCCTTGAAGGGGGTCCGTTGGCACTCCTTGATGAGGTCATTGAGCCGGTGACGAATTTTCTGGTCGGCTTGCTGCCAGTGAAGATAGTCCTCCCAGGCATTGTCGGAAAAAACAAGTTTCAAGGTTCAATCAAACCGCGCTCTTGGCCGCCCTGACCATCCAACTGTTCGATCGACTGACGAAGCCGGTCTGCATTGGTCCGGTTTGACAAGAGGTACAGGGTTTCCTCGATCGCATTCCAATCTTCCAGCGAGACCATTACGATAGACCCGGCCTTCTGCCGCGTGACTACGACATGCGTTCGATCACTAACGACATGATCCATAACGCCTTTCAGATTGGCGCGAACCTCAGAATAGGTAATGACGTCCATAGATATGTCCTTTTGCATTTATTTGTACTGATTTTTGTACAAATACAAGCCAGAAGAAACTATGAGGGTCTCATCGGGGCTCGCAGGTTAAGTTGGTCAAGTTGCAAGACGCCGGGTGCTCCGCACTTTGCGGGGTCAGGCAAACGACGCCTGGGCGACGGCACGCGGGTCACCTGAAGCGGGAAGGGGCTGAGTGCTTCCCTATCCCGCCCCGGCGGCCAGCATCAGCGTTCCAGGCCTCGTCGGATCCGGTCGAGAGTTTGCGGCGTTCCAGGGTCTGGTCCCATGGCAAAACTCATCCGTCGGCAAAGATGGCCTGGGTCGGATAACCAAAAAGGGCGATGGCTATCTGCGCAAGCTTCTGGTGGTCGGGGCGACGTCGTTGATCCGCCGCGCCCGGCCAGCCGAAGAGAAAGGAGGTTCACATGACCCGCAAGGCCATCAGCGACGCCGAGGAAACCCGTATTCAGGCCATGATCGCCAGTGACCCGGATGGACCTGAAGCAACCGAATAAGAACTCGCTCAGGCCAAGCCGTTCGTAGAGGCGTTCCCCGCTCTGAACGCCCCAATCTGGCTGTTTCGATCCGGCTGGATCAGGACGTATTGGACCGGTTCAAGGCTTCTGGGCTTGGCTGGTAGTCACGGATAAACGACGCTTTGCGGGATTCCGTGGGCCTTTAAGGTCTGGTCAGGCGAACCAGCCTGCAAAGCGGGTCGAGTCAGATGGCGTGGGGCGGGGCCAATGCGCTTCAGGCCTTCACGGGCGATCGGTGCTGATCCTCCCTTTTCAATGTTGAACAGCTTGGGACGCAGTTGGGATCGGCCATGGGCCAGTGTCACCTGTGGGTCGCGTTTGATCAGCGTCCTTTAGGCGGCACTGCCATTGGTCTGCAGAATGCAGCCTATAGCTCCCAGCTTTTCAGTTTCTGGACAGGGTTTTAGGGTGCCGACAGGGGCATGCTTCCCCTCTACCTATCCGATCGACATTTCCACCATATGGGTCGGACTGCTGTTGTAATCGTTGGCGGTGCACCGAAGCCTTGCTCTAGCCGACCTGAAAGGTCGGCGGGGGCAGGGAAAGGACCGTGTCATCTACTGCCGCTTCGCTGAAAAAGCGGACCAGCAGGCTCTGAACCTCTGGATGGGCCTCGAAGACATTGTGGCCAGCGTTTTCGACACGGATCTGTGCCCGGTTGGTAAACTGTTCGATCACCTCGGCCTGCTCTTCCAGCGGGGTCCTGCCATCCAGTGAACCCGTAACCAGAAGAGCGGGCGTATCGATACGGAAGGGTGCACGGAAGCCATCGCCTAGGTCGATGCCTGCAACTGCATCGATCAGATGCGGCATGGGAAAGTTCAAGGTATCGCCCAGCACAGCCGTGGTTCGCTCTGCCTCAATCTGTGCCAGTCGACCTGCCGATACCCCTGACGCCATATCCATGGCCTCCGCCATGCCGGATACGTTGAACAGGCTTGCGGGTGGCGGAAGAATCTGGCCCAGCACGCCAACCATGCCCGCATCCAGCGCCAGGTAAAGACCCGGCAGTCGAGACAGCATAGAGGGATTGGCGATCATCCCTCCGGCCAGGAGTTGAACCGCAAAGCCACCGATCTTCAGCTCTGCTCCGTTCATCGCCAGAGATGCAGGCTCCGCCTCCAGCCGTTCATGGACCTTGCGCATCAGGGCCGGCAGGTTTGGAACAGCGGCTCGGGCTGCGGTATCCTGGCCTAGCAGGATGTCGACCCGGTCCAGATAGGCATCGATCCGTGCCGGGCGTTTTACCGTCTGATCCTGTCCTTCAAGACTTGCCAATGCGACCCGTGCGATCGACTGGGGATGTCTTTTGAGGACTGACAGCGCCAGGTGCGATCCATAGCTGATGCCCCACAGACTGATCTGCTCGACGCCGAGATGCAGACGAAGGTCTTCGATGTCATCGGCACTCTGCTCGGTATTGTAGCCGCTCATCGCCACACCAGCACGGTTCCAGTCGGTCCAGGCCTTCTTCACCTCGTCCCGGTACCATCCGGTCATCCCTTCGCGGGTCAGGGCGGGTGGCGGGGCCGTCGGGGCCGTCCGTCCGGGGATATGGGCCGATAGGCCGGTTCCACGCTGATCGAAGGCGATGACGTCCGCAACGGCCCTCAGCGCCATGAAGATTGAAAACCGCGGACCGGTCGCCGCATCGATACCTGAGGCTCCGGGTCCGCCCGCGAGATAGATAATGGGCGGTCCTGGCACAGTCGCTGTCGACGGAAATCGGACATAGCCCAGCCGAATGCGGCGAGAGTCCGGGATGCGCCGATCCTCCGGCACTTCGAGGAAGCCTCTCTCTGCCATGGTCTCCTGACCGTTGCGGGCTTTGAAGAGAAAAGGCCCTTGGGGCTGTTCTCTAGGGGTCTGTGCTCGGACGAAACCGGGCAGGAACAGTGCCGGCATGGTCAGGCCAGCAGCGGAGAGAAGGGAGCGGCGATTCAGGGATGAATAGGTCATGTCCACAAACCAAGCAGGGTTCCTGGGGTTGGTGGAGCGCGTTTCGGTCAAGCGTCGCCGTGCATCGGTGAATGGCAGCGCTTTCCAAACAAGGGCGCGATAAGGTCTGGGGCATGTCACGTCTGCTCCTCGTCCTTTCCATTCTTGTCCTTCTGCCGGGCACCTCATGGGCCCAGACCTGGGAGACCTGTCGAGGACCTGCGGGCCCGGTCAGCACTGAAGCGCCTACGCTCCACGACTGCCGACCGCTTGAGGGCGTTATCGATCCGCAGGGACGCGAGCTCTGGCTGCGCAGCCGCGTCAGCCGCCCGCCCGGAACCGAACCTGTTGCCCTTTACGTCGTCGGTACGGCCTCATCGGAGGTCTGGCTGAATGACCGCCGGCTTGGGAGCAACGGTCGGCCTGGCTCATCCCGCTCAGCAGAAATCCCGGGACGCTATGAAGCTGCGTTTCTCATCCCAGAGAGTGCCTGGGGCCCCAATGGTTCGATCGCGGTTGTTCACCTTTCCGCCTTTCATGGAAGTGTAGACCTCGCGGCCCCTGTGGCGGCGCTCAAGCTTGCACCCTACCCACTGCCATCACGAGCCTTGCCGCTTGTTGTGGTCTTCGTGCTGGCCGGTGCCCTGCTTGCCGCCGCCTTCGCCTTTGGGCTGATCTATGTCCTGCGCCGAACCGGCTCGAGCCTGACGCTGGCCTCACTCGCCGCTGTGGCGGGGCTACAGGCCATACTGGAAAGTCTGCGCACCCTCATGGCCTACAGCTACCCGGTCCATGGGTGGCGGCTGATCGGCATCTGGGGCCTGACCGCCGTCTTTGCTCTTCTTCTGGTCTCATGGACGGTATCGCGCTTCTGGCCCAAGGGTCGTCGCCCTGTGATGTGCGTCGCCCTTGCCCTGATCCCCTTGACCGCGCTGGTGCCAGGGTTTGACTACAAGACCGCCTTTGCCCTCATGACCGGCTTGGTCCTGTCGGCCGTGACAGCCGGATATGGTGTTCGAAAAGGCTTGCCGGCATCTCGCCTGACGCTGGGCTGGCTCATCCTGTTTATCACTGCCGCCCTGACCTATCCGGCCTGGCTTGTCGACCTGTCCTATTTTCTGTTTGCCGCCGCCTTTCTGTTACCCCTGATGATGTCCGAGGTGGTCAGGCAGGGGCGCGATGATCGCCAACGAGAGGTCGCACTGACCCGCGCCGTCAGCCGCCCGGATTGCCTGACGGTCACCTCGTCGCGAGGCGTCGAACGGGTCCCACTTGCCGACATCATCGCTGTTCTGGGAGCGGACGACTATGTCGAGCTTCGCCTGACGGACGGCCGCAGTCTTTTGCACGCGGCCCGTCTTGACCGGCTGGAAGCGGACCTGCCCGCTCCGTTTCTTCGTATCCACCGCTCGGTCATCGCAAGCCTGACCCATGCCAGAAGTTTGGAGCGCTCGGGTGGCCGCAGCCGTCTTCTGATGCAGGACGGCACCGCCCTTCCGATCAGCCGCAACCGGCTGCCAACCACCAGAGGCGCTCTGGAAGGCGCAGGGTCCTGAGTGGGCGTGTCCGCATGGCTTAGGACACAGTTGACTGCGGCAGACCTGATGTCACGTGGCGGCCAGGCTCAACGTCGCCGCTGATACCTCCGGCTTGGCCTTGGAGCCGACATCCGCTTGACCGCCAGCGGAAATCGTGACGAAGCAGGCATCGGGCGGCTGAGCCTTGCCGTCAACACGGCTCCGTGGAGATTGTCGAATGAAGCGCATTATGTTGATTGCCACGGCGGCCCTGGCTTTAACGGCGTGTATGTCCGTGCCGGAACCGGCGATTGGGTCCAAGCCTGAGGCTCGCTTTTCTCAAGTGAGTAGGGATGCTTCAGCCGATGTAGACGCTGCCCTGGCGCGCGCCGGACAATCAGGAAAGCGCGTTCTCCTGGTCATGGGTGCCAACTGGTGCCACGACAGCCGCGCTCTGGCGGGTTGGTTGGCGACCGATCGCTTCGCGGAACTTATCGAACGCAAATACGAGCTGGTCTTTGTAGATATCGGGAGGCCGCGACGGGGTGACAGACCCAACCAAGGGATCGCTCGTCGTTTTGGGGTTATGGAGCTGCCAGGCTCACCCAATGTTCTTGTTCTCCTCAGTGATGGGGTTCTGGTCAATTCGACGGCCGCAACGGGCTGGAGAAACTCAGCAAGCCGCACGGGTGATGACATCTACGATGAGTTGGCAGCCCTGGCTGAACTTTTGCCCATATCCAGCACCGCGCAGTGACCCAAGGCCGCCGGCTGACAGCCGGACCTCAGTTGCGCCGGCATTGGCTCTATTGAGGTTCGATCCGATGATGACAGTCCCGGCACCCAGGCCTGGATGATCAGCCGCTTGGGGCCGCGCACCTAGCCGGTGCGGCTTGTCTTCGGATCGATGACCTCTGCGGCGTCCGGCCTATTCTCCAGGGCGTGTTTGAGATCACGCATCTGGTCGTGGCCTTGCTCGACCGAAGCATAGGCTCTGCGGATCGCTTCCCTTGTCGTTGCCGAAATCTCCAGGTCAGCAAGGGCACTCTCGAACCGCGCCTTGATATGGTCCTCACCATTCTCGACGGAGTTCACCACGGCCTGATCATCGCGCAGGAGGGCGTGCTTGATGTCCATGAAGGCCCGGTGGGCCTTGGCTAGAATGGATCCGTTGTCTCCCGGATCACCCCCCAACTGGCCCACACAGGCCTGCAGCTCATAGGCCACCTGCTGGCGCTCCGTGCTGCGGTCTTCGAACATAGACCGATAGCGGGCATCCTCAGTCTCAGAAGCGGCCTCCCTATAGCCGTCGGCACTGTCGAGTGTCACCTCGATCAGGCTATTGAGTACCTTGATGTCGTGGTCCTGGTTCGTGCTCATGGAAAAGCTCCTGGTCATGTTCAACACTGTCGAACATGAGAAGCGCCCAGCTGAGCCAAGAGGTTGCATAATGGTAGCAGGGAAAGACCCTAGTCGGGATCGCCTGATGCCCCTGCAGGGCTGAGTTTCCAGCGGATCTTGGTCTCGGCATCGGTGCGTGCTGAACCCCGCACCACGATCTGCAGGGAACGACGCGTCAGACCTTCATCAATATGGACGCTCGGCTCTACGGCAACATCAGGCCCGTCTGTCCGGAACCACCAGCCTCGTCCGGACTGGCCACGCAGGAGAATGGAGCGCTTGTCGCGCGCCAGGGACGCCTGAACTCCAGGCTCCAGATGGAAGCGTACGGCATAGGGGGGCCGCGATTGCGCGGGGAATCTCTTCATGGCCGGGGGAGGGATGCAGCCTTTCTTCGGCGCGCAACTCATCCAGCCGCTGATCCAGATAGAGACGGCGCTGATGCATCAGGCCAAAGGGTACAGCCCAGCCATCATGCTCCACTTCAAGCCAGACCGCCCCGTCTGCCTGGCGATACTCGGTGCCAAAATGCACCGGGCGTCCCACCAGTCTGGGGCCAAGAAGCTCGCCCTTCCACCCGCCCAGGGGTTCACCAAGGGACTGTTCGCCCAGGGTCAGGGTGGAATGGCCCGGGGTCAGGCGAAGACCTGCCCGGTCCATAGTCCGGGGCGTCCATCCTGATCCTGTGATCAGGCGATCCTTGCCGCAGGCGATCTCGATGGCGATCGGGTGGGCGCAGGCGGTTTCCGACCAGGCGCCGTGACCGCTGGCGGCGGTATCCACCATCACGGTCAGCATGGCCCCGTGCAGGCGACGATAACCCCCAATCACACCGGCCAAGGGCTGGACGGTGCCGGCTTCATGGGCCGGTTCATCATGGGCTCGGGCCGCCGCTACCCGCTCAGTACGCGAGGGGCCACCGCCCTGGAAGCTGATCAACCGGCCGTCTGGCAGGGTGAGCAGACGCAGGGCTGCAGTCAGTTTGGTGATCGCCGCCTGCACGGCCTCGGGTGTGGTCTCTGAAAGCTGAACCAGGGCCTCGTCCAGCGTCAGGAGATCCAGCAGCAGTTCCATGGCGGCTTCGGCGCTGCGTGAGGCGTGACCGCCATCAGCACCGAGTGTTGCCTTCAGGACGCCGGGTAGCCGCGCCAGGGCCCGACTGCGCAGAGCCGCTCCCGGCGCCCCCGCCAGGACACAGCCTGCAAGGGCAGCAGCCACCAGGCGCTCGGCCTTTCCCGCCAGTCCGCCGGGTGGACGTAGGAGTTGACGGGCCTGACGGCCAAGGAGGTCCGTAAGCTTCAGACGTTCGGCATCGGTTGCGATGGCCGACATGCGCCGCGCGGCGCAGGCGATATTGTAGACGCGCCGCGACAGAATCTCAGGTGCCCAGGCAAAGGGCGACCAGCATACGAACTGGTCGAC
>JBFZCB010000029.1:0-4878 GCA_041308165.1 Caulobacterales bacterium | reverse complement strand
GGAATCCTCGAAAGAACCCAGGAGAAGTCGGGTTCGGAGGACGATCATTGAATCTATGGTGTTTTGCATCGGCCGGCCGGCATGCCGGTACACCTATGCCGGATGGCATATGTCTAGGCGGTGTGGGGCTGCTAAGTTGATGGCATGATCGTCACTTCCGTGCCCGAGATGACCCTTCCTGACACCATTATGGGACTGAGAGGGCTTCACCGCCAGGCGGAGGCCAAGGCTCTTCGTCTAAGGCTTCTGTTGGAAGTAGGACAGGAGCTGAGCCGAGCCAGCGCCAGCGATTTGCAGTCCACACTGTCAAAGGCTGCGCAGCGCGTTGCGCTTTTCTCGGGTTTTGCCAGCGGCAGGATTGTCGACGCTCCGCCATCGTGTGGTCTGGCGATCGCCTCCACAGGGCCAGACGCAAAGCCTCTGGCCTATGTCGCCTTTGAACCCACTCAGAGTACCTCCCTCGATGACGAGGATCAGCAGGTCTTGACGATGCTGCTGAGCTGGATGGCTACAGCCATGGAACGGGTCGAAAGGGAGAATGAGCGCTATCGGTTACTGCTGCTTCTGCAGGATCGCGAGAAACGGCTTGAGCTCGTCGTCAGTCGTCTTTTTTCGGCTCAGGAGGAGGAAAGACGCAGGGTTTCCCATGAGTTGCATGACGGGATCGCTCAGCTCGCCGCGGCCCTTTTGAGGCAGCTCGAAGTCTGCAGCTATGACCTAGGCCAAGAGGATCGTCACAATCTGGAACCTGCAACCCGTGCGGCCCGCAGTCTGATTGGGGAGATCAGGGCCATCATCGCGGGTTTGCGCCCCACAGCCCTTGATGATCTCGGTCTTGTGTCCGCCATCTCCGCACTGGCGACAGGGCTTTCAGACGCCGGATATAGCGTCGAGCTCAAAGCCAATGCTGGCGGGCGGTGGCCTGAGCTGGTCGAAACGGCCCTCTATCGTGTGGCACAGGAGGCTTTGACCAATGTACGTAAGCATGCCGGAGGCCCGTGCAGCGTAGTCATAAGACTTGAAGAGCAGCCCAGCTGCTGGAACCTCTCGATCCATGATCGTGGCCTTGGCTTTTCTGGCTGTCTTGCATCGGGGGCTCCTGTGCCTGACGGCAACCAGATAGGCCTTGAAGTCATGCGCGAGCGCATGGCTGCGATTGGAGGCACGCTCGAAATCCGATCTTCTGGGGCGGAAGGTACCGAGGTCGTGGCTCAGGCTCCGCGCGTGCCCGGATGACGCCCGCTTCCGTGGTTATCGTGGATGATCATCCACTGGCTCGCGAAGGTCTGTCGGCCGTTCTCTCCCGCAGGACGCAGTTGAAGATCGTGGGTTCTGCAGGTGATGCTGAGACGGCCGTTTCGCTCTGCAAGACGTTTAATCCCGACATTGTGCTCCTGGACATTCGCCTGGGTTCTGGACCGGATGGATTGGAGGCGGCGCGTTCCATAAGGGCCCAGTGTCCGGATACCCGTATTCTGATGCTCACCATGCATGACACTTCCGATTATGTTCGTGCGGCAATCCTGGCAGGCGCTCACGGATATGTATTGAAGGACGCGGGTGTGGATGAGCTGCTGGCAGCTATTGATACCGTGCTTTCTGGTGCTCCGGTCTTTCCAGTCGGCCTGATGGCGCAGGCACTCCAGTCTCAGGCGGTTATCGGTGAGACGGATGCCACCAAACTGGCCCGGCTGACAGTGCGTGAAAGGGAAATCCTGACCCAAATTGCCATGGGCTCGACCAACAAGGCGATAGCAAGGGCGCTGGGTATCAGCCCGGGAACTGTGAAGGTCCACGTCGAGCGCGTTATCGCCAAGCTAGACGTCGCGGACCGGACACAGGCCGCGGTGCTGGCGACGCGCGTCAAGGCTGGCGGTCAGTGAAGGGGCTCTGGGCCCGGTTTCAGGCGCCGCTATGGGCGGACCAGCCTCTTGCCAACAAGGGGCTTGTGGTTGTTGCGCTCCCGCTTGTCGTCCTGCTTCTCGCCCTGGTCGCAGTGCATATTTCGAGCCGTGCAGAGGAGCGCGCAGAGGCAGACGTCAGACTGGCTGTAGCGATCCAGAGAGACATTCATGAAGTCCATGCGCTTCTGGCCGAAGCGGCCAGCGGTGTGCGCGGCTATCTCCTGAGTGGTGAGGTCCGGTTTCTGGAGCCGTATCGCGAGGCAGAGGCGAAGATGCCGGCAACCTTAAGTCGGCTGGATGGGCAGATTCGTGATCCAGACGTTCGACGTCGGTTCGAAAAAATCCGAGAGCTGACAGTTCGCAAACGTCAGGGGCTTGCAGGCCTTTTGGTGGTCGTTGACGGAGCTCGAAGCGATCCAGCCCGTCTCCAGGCCGAACTCACCGCCAATAAGGTCGTGCTCGATTCATTGCGTGAGGAAATCGGTGCCATCCAGGCCCGTGAAGCCACATTGCTGAATGAGAGACTTCAAAGGGCAGATCGCGTGCGGGAGCGGAGCCTTCTGCTCATCGCGCTGTGCGGGCTCATAGGCGTTCTTGGCAGTCTGGTGGCCGTCTATCTTTTCTCTACCGGAATAGTCAGGCGGGTGAAGAGCCTTGAAATGAATGCCGGTCGGCTGGAGCGTGGCGAGCTCCTGGCACCGCCTTTGCCAGAGCATGATGAGCTCGGAAGTCTGGCAAGAAAAATGGATGAGGCTGGACGTCTCCTACGGGCCAGGGAGAGTGCCCTAAAGGAAAGCGAGGAGCGTTTTCGACTGGTCGTTGAGGGGGTGCGTGATTACGGAATCTTCGCGTTGGATCCGACAGGCAAGGTTGTAAGCTGGAACAATGGCGCCGAGCGCATCAAGGGCTGGACGGCCGATGAAATCCTGGGCCAGGGATTTTCAGCCTTCTATCCACCCGAGACCCGCGCAGTGTTGCCTCAGGTCATGCTCGAGCGAGCTACTCAGGACGGCCGGACAGAGGATGAAGGCTGGCGGCTGCGCAAGGACGGTTCAAGGTTCTGGGCCAATGTGGTGATCACGGCTTTGCGTGACGATGCAGGGCACCTGCGCGGCTTTTCAAAAGTGACGCGCGACATCACCGATCGCAAGCGCGCTGAAGAGGAGCTTCTGGCGGCACAGGCCGCCGCAGTTGCTGCCAATGAGGCCAAATCCGCCTTTCTTTCGCGGACAAGTCATGAGCTGCAGACCCCTTTGGGTGCCGTGCTCGGCTTTGCACAACTGCTCGATATGGACCGCGCCCAGCTCTCCGAATCCCAGCGTACGGCGGTTGATCAGATCCGGAGCGCAGGCCAGCATCTCGAGGCCCTGATCGATGATGTGCTGGACATCTCCGCCATCGAAGCCGGACGAATAGATCTCATGCCTGGACCCATTGATATTGGCGAGGTCGTGGAAGAAGCGGTTCGCCTTGCGCGCAGCGAGGCGGGCACCATTGAAGCGGGGGTGAGTTTCACACCGCTCGCGGGCCCGGTTGAGGCTGCGATCTTTGCGGACCGGCGTCGTGTCTTGCAGGTGATGATTAATCTTGTGTCGAATGCCATCAAATACAACAGACCGGGCGGGCGGGTGGACATCTCTGTAGAACGAGATGGCCAGGCCGTGAGACTGTGGGTCGAAGATACAGGTGAGGGCCTCAGTCTGGACCACTATCAAAGGGTGTTCTCACCCTTTGACCGCCTTGGTCAGGAATGTCTTGGCCGTGCCCGTGGGACGGGACTGGGGCTTGCGCTTTCCAGGCAACTGGTCGAGGCGATGGGTGGGGCGATTGGCTATGGGCCCAGGCGGGATGCCGCTCGGGGCACCGCATTCTGGGTCAGGCTTCCCGGCGTATCTGATGATTTAGATCGGGGATGATGGTCATGAACGGTTCTGCCCTTTTCACAGACCTTGAGCTCAAGTCGCGCACCATAATGATCGTGGACGATGAACCGTCCAACGTCTTGCTGCTCGAGACGCTCTTTTCACGAGAGGGTTTTTCCCGTCTTGTGAGTGTGACTGACCCTGCAGATGCGCTTCAGGTCTTCATCGAACGCACGCCCCATCTCGTGCTGCTTGATCTGATGATGCCGGGAATAGACGGATATGAAATTCTCGAGTCCCTGAGGCGTCATACGCCTGCAGATCAGTTCAGGCCTGTGCTGGTCCTCACTGCCGACAGGACCCAGGCTTCGCGCCATCGTGCGCTTGCCCTTGGTGCAAAGGACTTCGTCACAAAGCCGCTCGATCTCGTTGAGGTCATGCTTCGCGCCACCAACCTGCTGGAGACGGGTCTGCTTTATGAAACTCTGGCCGACGCCAGGCCGCCCTTGGCGGGAAAGGGCATTGGCGTCCAATCGGGCTAAGTTTGCTGATCCTGTGCACGCGCAGGTGGCGGCTTGCGATCAAAAGCAGGTCAGGGACAGCAAGGGCTCGGTTAGCTGGGTCAGGTCGCGTGAGGTCCTGGACCTGAAGGAACACTCCTGCGGTTCGTCTGGATGGAGGGCGTAGGCCGGACTGGCGATATCACGCCCAAGTCTCTCGCAATCGATTGTTGCAATCGATTGCATTTGAGGTATGACTACGGTGTGCGAGCTCGCTCAGAGGCTCGATGGGAGGCTAAATTCAATGAGACTGATGAACTCCGTATGCACGGGTGCCTTGCTTGCAGCTGTGGTTTCGTCCGCTGCTTTTGCTCAGGCGACCGTGGAGCCGACAATGGGCGTGGCAGAGCCCACCACCCTTGACGAGATTGTTGTGACTGCTGTTGCCGGATCCAGCACCACGCTGCGTTCGTCTGTGTCGGTCACAACCTTGAGCGCCGAAGCCGTCGAAGACCTGGCACCGCGTTCGACCGCTGAAATCTTTCGAAGCATTCCAGGTATTCGCTCCGAGTCATCAGGAGGCGAGGGCAACGCCAATATCGCGGTGCGTGG
>JBFZCB010000028.1:0-7990 GCA_041308165.1 Caulobacterales bacterium | reverse complement strand
CAGCGGGCGGTGTGATCATCAGAAACGATCAGGGCGCGGTGCTCGGTGCCGTCGGTATAACCGGTGATACATCGGACCAGGACGAGGCCTGCGCCCTGGCTGGCATCACAGCCGCAGGCCTCGCCGCATAGGCCGCGACTGGGCAAAATGACTTTCCTGAAGCGACCGGACGGCGACGGCCGGTCCTTCGCTGGATCTGCCCGGTACTGACAGACCTTCAATTGGTCTCGGGTTCGAGATTTTGGATCACAGGACAGGGCTGTCAGTGGCCCGCATACGCGTCTCTTTGGTGAGTATAAATTTGATTATGATATCAATGTCTTGAGGTCACGGTTCAGGTGCCCTCTATGGGATCTCTGGTGTTGGCATATCGCAGATGTGATTCCGCGCCGCGCCTTGTTGCCGCTGAACGCGCCGCCTCATAACGTTCCAATTAGTGAAATCTGAGCCTCATCAAGAGGCCGGTCTAAAAACAAAAACCATCCTCTGGGGGGATCCTAATGCGAATTCTACGTTCCGTGCTTCTGCTGTCTACGGCTCTGTTGCCTACATCTGTGATGGCCCAGGCCGCTGACCCGGGCCAGAACACGGCCACGACACTGGGCGAGATCGTCGTGACCGCTCAGCGTCGTGAACAGGCGCTGCAGGACGTGCCGCTGTCGGTGAGTGCAGTATCTTCAGAAGCCCTTGAGGACCGCGGCGTTAGCACCCTGAGCGATTTCGCGACGGGCGCGGTCCAGGGGATGCAGGTCACCCCCTTCGTGGGCAGTGCGACCACACTTGCGATCAGTGCGCGCGGTATTGGTATCGGCGATCCGACCCAGGCCACGCGGGAGCTTCCCGTTCCGCTTTATCTGGACGGCGTGCCGCTCGGCCGTGCCCAGGGCCTCGGTCTGGAGCTTATTGATCCGGAGCGCGTCGAGTTCCTGCGTGGACCGCAGGGTCAGCTCTTTGGTCGAAATGCCCAGGCGGGTGCCGTACAGTTCGTTTCGCGTCGGCCTAGCGGTGTGTTCGGCTACGACGCCCGTCTGCAGGTCGGTAACTACGGGTTTGACAGCCAGCGTTTCCGTATGGACCTGGCCGAGTTTGCCAATATCCGACTGCAGGCTTCTGTCGCCAGAACGCAGCGGGATGGCTTCACCAAGAATTCCGACACCATTATCTATGACCAGCAGAAGGATTTTGCTTCGCTTGAATCATTGGGCTGGCGCATTGCAGCTGAATGGAATCCGACGGCAGATCTTCGGCTGAACTATGCCTATGACAGCTCTGACATTGACGACACTCAGGCCTACACGACCTGGGCCCCGGTCGACATCCGAGGCCGGACGCCCTTCTCTCCGCAGCCGGCTTTCAACGGGGAGTACCCGGACAGAGCCAACAGCCCGACCTTCAATGAGGGCTTCAACACCAAGGCCAGCGGTCATGGGCTTACTGTCCAGTATGATATGTCTGATGCCATCACGCTGAAGTCGATCACCTCATTCCGGGAAACCAGCCGTAACGGTTCAGGGAGCCTGGGTGACGCTCTGGTGGCCGGGGGTTCCTCGAGAGGTATCCTCACGACCAACGCCCGCGAGGACGTTGAGCAGGAACAGACCTATCAGGAAGTGCAGTTCCTTGGCAGCTGGGACAACTTCAACATCACGGTCGGTGCGTCCTATTTCAACGAAAAGGTAGATGACCAGCGTCGCTCGCGTCTTCTCGGGCCAGGTTTCCAACCTGGTGCGATATTTGCTCCAGGGTCTCCACTCGTCGGGTGCGTTGGTCTTCTGCTCTGTATGACAGCCCGTTCCGAGCAAAACGCGGAAACGGACTCGCTTGGTGTGTACTCGCAGGCCAGCTGGGTACCCCCGATTATGGATGGAAGGCTCGAGCTGACGGCCGGAATCCGCTATACTGACGACACGAAGACGGCAACCCGGACCTATATCCAGCCACTGGCACGGCCGCCCTTCTTGGAAACAAGTCCAAGCGGAACCTTGCCACCAGCCAGCGAGTTTTCGGAGCAGCGCTGGGATCCGGCTTTGGTCGTCAAGTATGACCTCACTGATGATGTGAACGCCTACTTCCGCTATGCGACTGGCTATCGTGCAGGCGGAGCTAACGTTCGTTCGACCCGCTTCGGTTCTTATGGAGCCGAGGAGATTGAAGCCTTTGAATTAGGCCTGAAGGGACGGTACTTCGACAACCGGGTCATTATCAACGTTGCTGCTTTCCACAACACGGTCACTGGTCGCCAGAACGACATCCAGGAAGCACCAACGACCAACCCGTCTCTGACAGACACCGTGAACTCCCCGGACGATACCGTAGTCAAAGGCCTTGAGATCGAGAGCACCTGGCAGGTCAACGAGTATCTGACACTGTCTGCCGGCTATACCTATACCGATTCCGTTCTGTTCCGGGACGTAGATAACCCGCTAACAGCGGCCTTCGATCTCACGCGCTTCTTCCACACGATGGCACCGGAGCATGCTGGTAGTGTCTCTATGGCCTACGTCAGGCCGGTTGGCGATACAGAGATGCGCTTCAATGTGGACTATGCCTTCGCCTCGGAGCACCATCCGACTGACGGCGGGCAACTGGTCGCTTCATTCGGCCCTAACTATGTGCGTCCGACCGCGGAAACAAGCATGCTGAACGCACGACTGGCGTTTGGTGGTATCAAGGCTGGATCTAATGAAGCCGAAGTCGCGGTTTTCGGTAGAAACATACTGGATAAGGCCAATGTCATCTTCGGTTTCGACGGCGCGGCCTCGGGTGGTGGTTTCGCCCAGATCATTCAGCCGCCTCGCCAGTATGGTGTTGAGCTTCGGATTACCTATTGATCTGGCCCACAGGCCTCGAGCGGCTCTGAAAAGGGCAGGTAGGGCTGTCCAATGACAAGAACTGACCCCCTCGCTATGCGAGGGGGTTTTGTTCTCTCACGGAGTCTGGTTCGTCCGGCGTTTGGGACAGGCAGAGGTGTTCGGACCATAAGGGCGCGCGCCTAGACCACGACCTCTGTCAGAATTTACAGGTCCCCTCTGGCCGCAAAGCGCCTCAGAGGGCGGCGAACTCACTCATAGCATCAATGACCGCCCGGTTCTGATCATCGGTCCCAACCGTGATACGAAGGCCCTGAGGCAGCCCATAGCCTCCGACGGGTCTGACGATGATCCCCTTGGTGTTGAGCCATTCGCTTGCAGCGGTCGCCTGGACCGTATCCTTGAACAGGACCAAAACAAAGTTCCCGGCCGATGGCAGAACTTCAAAACCAAAGCCGCGAATAGCCTGGGTCAGCCGCGGACGCCAGGTCTGGACGAGGTCGCTGGACGCCTTCTGATGGGCCTCATCGGCGAGCGCTGCTGTTGCCGCATCCAGTCCCGGTATCGAGACATTGAAGGGCAGGCGGATGCGATCGATGGCTTCTGAGATTGCAAGGGGGGCATAGCCAAAGCCTATGCGCAGCCCGCCGAGCCCATGGATCTTGGAAAATGTACGGGTCACAACGATGTTGGAAGCCACGCGGGCCAGGGGGAAGGCGGTCTCCCAGTCCGGCTCGACGACGAACTCGGCATAGGCTTCGTCGATCACCAGGATGATGTGATCGGGCAGGGCCGCATGCAGGCGCCGGATTTCCTCGGCCGAGTTATAGCTGCCTGTGGGGTTCGAGGGGTTTGATACATAGACGATCTTCGTGCGCTCATCGACCTGGTCCAGGAGTGCATCGACTTCTGCCTTGAAGCCGGGCTCGGGTGCCAGCTTGACCTCGGCCTCGCAGGCCTTGGCAGAAATGCGATAGGCCAGGAAGCCGTACTGGCCACAGACGATATTGTCGCCCGCTGTCAGATAGGTCTGGTTCAAAAGGGCAAAGACCTCATCCGAGCCATTGCCGAAGATCAGCCGATCGGGCTCGAGGCCGTGGTGTTCGGCAACGGCATTGCGCAGTTTTGTGGCGCGTCCGTCTGGATAGATGTGGATGTTCTTCAGGGCCGCTTCATAGGCTGAGCGGGCTCGTGTTCCAGCGCCCAGAGCGTTCTCGTTAGAAGACAGTTTCATAGGTTCTGAAATGCCGGCGAGAGAGGACTTTCCTCCGACATAGGGGGCGATGTCGAGGATGCCGGGCTTGGGCACAGGGCCCTTCTGGACGGTTGCGTCGGTCATGGAATCCTCGGGAATCAGAAGACTGGGGCGGCACCAATGACGCCCTTGAGTGAGCCGGGAGCCTCTATCAGGCGCCCGTCATCGGACTGCACATAGCCCGCGAGCATGAAGAGCTTCAAGCCACCCTTACTGACCAGGGGATGGCCAGCAAGGCCGATGTCAGCGAGAATCTGGCCTAGCCGGGCGTCTCCAAGCGTCGAATCTGTCACCCAAAAGCTGCGGTCATCTCCGGTGGGTCCTGAGGTCTCGGTGGAAACCGTCAGGGCGCGCGGGAGGCTGTTTCGGTCGTCTCTGAGCGCACCGATGACCCGGATATCCGGACGGGCCAATAGACGTCCCCACCAGGGACGGCTGGAGACGATGTCGATCGTGGCCCTGGCACCGCGGCTGACGTCGGTCAATGCGGTATCAGGGTTTTCAACCGGGCGGAGGGTGCCAAAGCGATCCGCAGCCAGAACACTAGCCTCGGGTCCGCAGGCCAAGAGATCTGGGCCCTGGAGTGCGGCCATGCGGCCAAAGACGGCCTTGAGCACTGTTTTCTGCCGATAGTCCGGCGCCCGGTCCAGAAGCGTGCGCAGCATGATGGCTTCGGCATCCGGCGAGAAGGGGGTGGGGCTTGCGAGCCGGTGAGCGATGGCGGCGGTAATAGCCTCAAGGAGGGCGCTATCCAGACCCAGGCCGAACTCATCAAGAACGGGCTCTGTCAGCATCAGAAAAGCTTCGGGGCTGGAGCCAGGGCAAAGGGCCCAAGCCAGGTCCGCCCCTCACGAAAGGCTAGGCTGAGGTTGACGTCCTCAGTGGGTTCGGGAGCCCCGGCGGGGGACGGCCCCGAGCCAGCGAGGCCATCGAGAGCGGCCTGCCCCATAGGCGTATTCAGAAGGGGCCCCGTGGCACCCCCCGATCGCAGGAGCCCGATGAGAGCGGGAAGGGGCCGGGTGGCTTCAAGCGTGACATTGCCTTCCAGGCGACCGTCAGGACCCGCCATGAGACTTTCACTCGACAGACGGGCACGGCTGTCTCCAGCGCTGATTTCGCCACGGATTCGGCTGAAGCGGCCGCCATTCAGGCTCCAGGCCGCAAACACTCCGGAAGGATCGGTCCCTGTGATGCGGTCGGCACCCTCAACAACGGCCTCGATCTGGGCCGTAAGCTTGCCGTTCTGGGCAAAGGCCGCAACCGGACCACCCGCGCGGCCTTCGGCATCCATAAGGCGAAAGAGCACATCAACGCTGGTGTTAGAGCCTGATGTGCCGGCCGGAGCCAGGTGCGGACGTAGATAGAACTGGATCAATCCTGCCCTTGCTAAGGGGAAGGGCTCAGCGACCGTGTCGGCATCGGAGACAGGGGTAAAGGTCGGGCGGATCAACTCCACGGCTATGTTGGGCCAGCGCTGAGACAGGCCATGCAGGCTCATGCGGGCCTGGCCACCTATCGCAATATCGCCCTTGTCAGCGCGGGTCAGAACGAGGTCGCCAGGCGAAGCAATGACCCATGTCGCAGGGTTCCAGGCATTGGCCTGGGCCACGAGTTCAGTCGAAGAGAGAGCCTGCCCTGAAGGGGCGGCAATGCGGGTTTCTCCCAGAGATACACGCACCCGGAAGGGCCAGCCGCCAATCTCGGTCTGGCTGTGCGAGACGCTCCAGCCGGCCCTGTTGAGGGTAGCCATCTGGACCTCGATCCGGTCGCGCACCTGTCCGGAAAGGTAGAACCACCACACCGTCCAGGCCGCAAGGACGATGAAGACGAGGATGAAGGGGGCAAACAGGCCCGCCCGGGAGAAGCGCTTTTCGGTCATGGCGTGGTTTTAGCAGGCCGGGCTTGGGAAGTCGCGGGGCTGCATGCCCTCAAGCAGCTCGGACAGGCAGATGAGGCCCCCGATGCTGCAGTTCAGGACCTGCCCATGGCGGGGTCAGATCATGTCCAGGGCAACAGGAGCCTGCGGAGGCGGGAAGGCCGCGTCGAGCCGTTCAAGGTCCTCATGATCAAAGCGGATCTCGAGGGCCTCGGCATTCTTCTCGACATGTTCGACCGATGAGGCCTTTGGAATGGCGATGACGCCATCATGAAGGAGGGTGAAGGCCAGGGCGATCTGGGCCGGATCGGCATCATGCCTGTCAGCGATGTCGACAATAAGGGGGTGTTGCAGGAGTTCGCCGCGTCCCAGAGGGGAATAGGCCATCACGGGCATGTCGCGCGCCCGCATCCAGGGCATCAGATCATATTCTATGCCACGGCTGGCGAGATTGTAGAGCAGCTGATTGGTGGCACACAGGTCGCCGCCTTCAACGGCTTCAAGCCGCTGCATGGCGTCGAGATCGAGATTGGACACGCCCCAGCGAACGATCATGCCCTCGTCGACGAGATCGTCGAAGGCCTCGATGGTTTCCTCTATGGGGACATTACCCTCCCAGTGCAGGAGATAGAGGTCCAGCCGGTCGGTCCCGAGGCGTTTGAGGGACTTTTCGCAGGCCAGCATCATCCTCAGGTCCGATGCGTTTTCAGGCCTGACCTTGGAGACCAGGAAGACGTCTTCGCGGCGACCGTGGATGACCTCGCCGACAAGGGATTCGGAGCGACCATCTCCATAGAGTTCGGCCGTATCGATAAGCGTCAGGCCCAGGTCGATCCCCCGCGAAAGGGCCGCCTGCTCGCGGTCACGCAGAGCCGGGTTGTCCCCGATTTCCCAGGTGCCTTGGCCAAGGGCGGGAACGGTCGTACCGTCGGGCAGGGAAACAAGGCGGGTCATACCGTCTCAAATGCGCGCCGCGGGCGACGGTGCCAAGGGGAGAAGATGCAAACTCGGAAAATCGTGACCGATGGCCTGACCCAGCAGATCCTGGAAGCCGGACCGGAGGCGGGCGATCTGGTCCTGCTCCTGCATGGATTTCCCGAACTGGGGATCAGCTGGCGGGCCCAGGTTCGCGCCCTGGGGGAGGCGGGCTATCATGCCGTTGCCCCTGACATGCGCGGTTATGGTGGAACCGATCGTCCCAGGGCGCGAGAGGCCCATACAATCCTGCATCTCGTCGGTGATATGGTGGACCTTGTCCGGGCTCTTGGAAAAAGCCGGTGTTATGTGGTCGGACATGACTGGGGGGCTCCGGTTGCCTGGCACTGTGCGCTGCTGCGTCCGGACCTGTTTAGAGCCGTCATGGGACTCTCGGTTCCGTTTCAGCCACGCATTCCCAAGGCTGCACCCACAGAACTGATGCGCGGCCTTTCGCAGCGGCTGGGCCTGGGTGAGTTCTATATCAACCAGTTCCAGGCCGCGGACGCCCATCTGGCCTTTGAGGTGGACGTTGCCGGAGCCTTGCGGCGTGGGTTCTATGCCTATGACGGGGCTACACCTGACGGTGACCGATCGAGCGGCTTCCTGGCTCCGGGGCAGACCTTCCTGTCCAGTGTGCGTGAGGATGCCAGACTGCCGCCCTGGATGGGGGCGGACCATTTTCAGGAGTATGTTTCTGCCTTTACGCTCAGCGGCTTTCGAGGCGCCCTGGACTGGTATCGCTGCATTGATCTCAACTGGAGCCTTACGGCCCACCTCCAGAACAAGCGCATTGCCGTGCCGGCAGCCTTTCTGGTTGGGGAGCGGGATCCGGTCCGGGTCTATTCGGGCCAGCATGAGGCGGCCATGAGGGACTGGATACCGGGGTTGCGTGCCCAGACCCTTGTCGAGGGCGCAGGCCATTGGGTCCAGCAGGAGCGTCCCGACGCAGTCAATGCCGCCATATTTGAGTTTCTCGAGGGGGTCGTCGGACAATAGGGATGCGTTCGTTGGAGAGCCCTCTTCAACGGGGCTGATCAGAACCTTGATCTCGATCGCTTCTCTGTTTGCATT
>JBFZCB010000027.1:0-6898 GCA_041308165.1 Caulobacterales bacterium | reverse complement strand
TCCCTTGGGACTATTGCCGATCTCAGGTGCCTCACTGAGGCCCTGAGGGAGAAAGGCATGGGACTTTTGCTGGACGTGGTTTGCAACCACACTGCCCGTGAACATGACTGGGCCGTAAAGGCGCGCTCGGGCGATCCTGAATATCAGCAATATTACAGGGTTATGCGATCAAAGGCGGAAGTCGAGGCATGGGAGACAAACCTCACGGATGTTTTTCCTGATACGGCACCAGGCAGCTTCACCTTCGATGAGGACATGGGCGGGTGGGTCTGGACCACCTTCTATCCATTCCAGTGGGATCTCAACTACGCCAATCCCGCTGTATTCCTGGAGATGCTCGACGTCCTCCTGTTCCTATCCAACGAAGGGGTGGAGGGATTTCGGCTCGACAGCGCACCCTTCCTTTGGAAACGCGAGGGTACACACTGCAGAAACCAGCCTGAAGCCTATGCCATCGTTGAAGCCTGGCGGGCTGCACTGACTATTGTTGCGCCGGGAGTTGTCCTGCTGGCCGAGGCGATAGAAAGCCTTGATGATGTTCTTCCATTCTTTGGCAGCGATGCCCCGGGCTGCCATCTTGCCTATAATAATGGCGTGATGACCGCCCTTTGGGGGGCCATTGCCGAGGGCGACGCGGAGATCGCCAGGACCGTAATGCAGGCTGCCACACAGCGCCCGGACCATGCAGCCTGGCTAAACTATGTCCGCTGTCATGACGACCTTATCTGGAACGCCCTTTCGACCTACGCCCCCCGCTCTGACCTTGACCGTTGGTCCCGATTTTTCGGTGGGGAGGGTTTCTCAGGTGGCCGGGGCTTTCAGACGGCAGCCGGCGGTGTGCCCTCAACAAATGGCATGGCATCGGCACTGGTAGGCCTGGGACGACAAGACATCGATCCTGCGCTTTCAATGGACCGCCTTAAACTGATGTACGGCATCATCCACGCTCTCGATGGCTGGCCGCTTATCTACATGGGTGACGAGATTGCGCTGGGCAATGATGAGACCTACGCAGATGATCCCCTAAGGCAAGGCGATGGACGCTGGCTCCATCGTCCAGAAATGGACTGGCAGTCTGCCGATCGCAGACGCCAGGCCGGCACACCGCAGGCCAGTGCGTTCGCTGCGCTCTGTGCGTTCATAAAGGCTGCCAGAAGCCTCAATACACTGGGTGTATCGGGTCGGGCCCTACCGGTAGATGCCGGTCCGCGGGAGATCCTTGCATTCGACCGCAACACAGGCAGCCAGCAGATGCGTGTGCTGGCCAACATGTCGGCAGGATCGGTTCATCTCGACCTCAAAGCCTTCTCCGGTGCTTACGACCTGCTGTCTGGAGCCCGTCAGCGAGACGAGATTGTTCTGCCAGCCTATGGCTTGGTCTGGCTGATACGGGAGTCCTGATTATGATCGCCGGGATCGAGATCGGTGGAACCAAGGTGGTTATAGCCTTTGGGTCTTCGCCAGAAGACCTGTCGGATCCCATACGGATACCGACAACTTCGCCCGACGAAACCCTCACGCGCATTTCAGAGACGCTGCAGGGGGCCGGGCCGCTGCAGGCCATCGGCATCGCGACCTTCGGACCTGTACAGCTGAACCGAACCGCATCGGATTGGGGCCGCATCCTGAATACCCCCAAGCCGGGCTGGAGCGGGGCTGATCTCGTGGCACCACTCAGACGATTTGGTGTCCCTATAGCCCTCGATACAGACGTGACGGGAGCCGCCCTGGCCGAAGGGTGCTGGGGGGTGGCGCGGGGCCTGAGCGACTATGCCTATGTAACCGTCGGCACCGGTGTGGGCGTGGGCGCAATTAGCTCCGGCCAGCCGGTCCATGGGCGACTTCATCCCGAGGCTGGGCATGTCCCTGTCAGGCGAGACCCCCGCACTGACAGCTTTGCTGGAGCCTGCCCCTATCATAAAGATTGTCTTGAGGGACTTGTGTCCGGACCCGCGATTGCTGCCCGTCTCGGGCGCCCGGCAGAAACCGCTGAACCCGACCATCCTGTGTGGTCATTGGTCGTTGAATACCTGGCACAGCTGGCGGCGACCCTGACCTATGTCATGGCCCCGCAGAGGATTGTTTTTGGCGGCGGCATTGGCTCGGATCTGGACCGTCTGGCACGTGTCCGTCTGGCCCTGCGCAAGACGCTGGGAGGATACCTGCCCGATCTGGACGATGCAGAAGCCCTGGAGGCCTATCTCGTCCCGCCTACC
Organism: Caulobacterales bacterium; assembly: GCA_041308165.1. GTDB lineage: Bacteria > Pseudomonadota > Alphaproteobacteria > Caulobacterales > Caulobacteraceae > Brevundimonas. The sequence goes on along the minus strand of JBFZCB010000027.1, from coordinate 4,682 downwards.
CTTGGAGACCGATCCGGTGTGCTGGGAGCCATAGCTCTCGCACAGACTCTGACCGGGGTTTCACAACCTGAATGGACAGAGGATGCGTCCCGCAGCCGACTGCCAGCCCGAGGAGGAAAGCCATGAATACCTCACCGCCCCCCCCTGATTGCCGATCAGCAAATATCGGCCTGATCAAGGGCCTGACATTCATGATGTTCCTGATGTTTGCTATGACCACTGATGCCGTTGGCGTCATCATTCCCGAAGTTATCAGGGACTTTGACCTAGGCATGACAGCTGGTGGTGCATTCCACTATGCCACCATGACCGGCATTGCCCTGTCGGGACTCGCATTGGGTTTTCTAGCCGACCGCCTGGGCCGCAAACCCGCCATTATTCTAGGTCTCAGCCTGTTTGCCGTCTCGGCATTCCTCTTCTCCGTCGGAGAGGACTTCGGCTTTTTTGTCGTACTGCTCTTTATATCCGGGGCGGCCATTGGAGTTTTCAAGACCGCAGCCCTCGCCCTGATCGGTGACATCTCCACATCCACCCGCTCTCACACCTCGACCATGAACATGGTGGAAGGTTTTTTTGGTGTCGGTGCCATTTTGGGGCCCGCCATCGTGGCCTGGCTTCTAGCGTCTGGAGCGTCTTGGAAATGGCTCTATGTCATCGCCGGGGTGATGTCCGTCGGGCTCATCATCACAGCCCTGATGGTCCGTTATCCGACCAGAGCCAAGACATCGGCGCCTCCGGCGGACATGAAGGCCACGCTGGCCATGATGCGTAATCCCTATGCCCTGGCCTTCAGTCTTGGCACGATGCTCTATGTCGGCGTGGAGACTGCCATCTATGTCTGGATGCCCACCTTGCTGGCTGGATATACGGGCTCGCTTGCTTTGTTGGCCACCTATGCCCTGGCCGTCTTCTTTGTTCTGCGAGCAGCGGGCCGGTTTCTTGGAGCCTGGATGCTGACCCGCTTTAGCTGGACAGTCGTGATGGCTGTATCCAGCGCTCTCATCTTCGCCTGCTTTTTAGGCTCAGCCCTGTTCGGCCGCGATTCCGCAGTCTGGCTTCTGCCCCTGTCAGGGCTGTTCATGTCGGTGATCTATCCCACCCTCAACTCCAAGGGCATCAGCTGCTTTCCCAAGGTCCAGCATGGGGCAGTCGCAGGTGTGATCCTTTTCTTCACCTGTGTCAGCGCGGTTATCGCCCCGCTTGCCATGGGGGCCATAAGCGACCTCTTCGGCGGGCCAGAATATGGATTTGTCTTTGCTACCCTTTTGGCAGGCCTGCTGTTTGCAGCCCTGGGTCTGAATGCGGTTTTCGACCCCTCACGCTCTCGACTAGCCGCCCAGGACGATACCGATTACGCCGCATGATACCCGTGGGCCTTGTTAGGCTGAGGCCCGGATGATCAACTCAGGCTCTAGCGTCACGGACGCTGGCGCTTCACCGGCCATGCGCCGCATCAGAAGGTCCACCATGGCTTCTGCCCCGGCACCAAGATCCTGACGTATGGTCGTGAGTGCCGGGGTCGCATGGATTGCGATCTCAAGATCATCGTAGCCGACAACAGCAACGTGCTCTGGAACTGACAAACCGCGCTCGTGCAAAGCGCGGATGGCGGCCATGGCAATGATATCGGTTGCTGCAACGATACCGTCCACAGGACCGGCTGTATCCAGAAACGCCCCGATGGTTTCATAAGCCGTCTGTGGTGTCAGGTGCACAGCAAGGGGATGTTCTGGCGCCGCCACTCCGGCCGCTTCATGGGCTGCCAGAAAACCCTTGTAACGCTCACCCAGCTCCGGGAAGTCTGGATTTCCAAAGAACACGAGATGCTGGCGTCCCTGACTTAAAAGTCTGCGAGTAGCCAGCTCCCCCCCAAGCCGATTATCGGTTCCAACCGTGCACTGGATAAGACCGGGAAAGGCTGCACCCCAGACGACCAGGGGCGGATAGCGCCGAGCCGTCGCTTCCAGAATGTCTATCTGATCCGACTGGCCAATCACGAGAACGCCGTCCACACGACCAGAGTCTGTCAGACGAGACAGCCAGTCAGGCCCTGATGGAATGACCCGCGACAAGAGCAGATCATAGCCTCTAGCCGTGAGCGAATCGGCGAGATGGCCCAATAGGGTGATGAAGAATGGATCAGAGACGGGCTGGCCGACTTCGTGTCCAAGCGGAAGGACGACGCCGACAGCCTGAGTACGGCCGGTCCTGAGGTTCCTGCCAACTAGGTTTGGCCTGTAACCGTGCTCCTGGGCCAGCAAGGCCACACGCGCTCGTGTCTCGGCCTTGATAACCGGATTATCCGCAAGCGCCCGTGAGACCGTTGATGTTGAGAGCCCGGCAATACGGGCCAGATCGACCAGATTGCGGACGGAAGGCGCTTTTGACGTCATGGCCATGGAATGCGCGGTCACAGACGCTTCGTCAAATGCCCAGTACGCACAAAAGCGCGGCCCGGTTTAATCCCGGACCGCGCAAGGTTGGCTGGATCAGGCGTTCAGGGGGGAACCTGATCCCGCTGGATGCTCAGAAGGTATAGCGAAGGGTAACGCTGGCAGTGCGCCCGTTCAGAGTTCTTGCCCTGAGGATGTTGGTGGCATTGGCCGTGATGGCCCCCTCTTCGCTCTCCGTCACGGCAAACACATCAAAGAGATTGTTTACGTTGAGATTCAGAGCCAGGCTTTCTGTGAGATCATAACTCGCAAACGGGTTGACGATCACATAGCCCGGCAGGACCAGTCGATTATCAAACTGAGCATAGGCCTCGGTTGTGCCCACGGCATTGACGCCAAGACGCAAGGCCCCAAGCGTGTAGGCACCGGTTCCCTGGAAAACCCAGTCCGCCTGACGGCGAGGCGCATTACCAATGTTTGCCGGGTTCAGCCGATCCGCTGTGATCTCTGCATTGGTCCAGGTCACACCGCCGGTGAAGTCGAAGCCACCCTTACGATAGAAGCCTTCAACCTCCAGGCCACGAGCCTCATACTCGGCATCTGTAAACGTCTGACTTGTCGCCTCATAGTTGGTCTCCTCGGTCTTGGCAAAGAAGGCCGTGGCGAACACTTGAACCGGACCATTGCGATAACGGACGCCAGCCTCATACTGATCAACCATGTCCACAGCAGCGTCGTCGCTAGCGATATCACCTGATGGGGTGATGGCGGGCCCAAAGAGAAGCCGATCAGCGTTGGCGCGTCCACCGCGGCTGGCCCGTCCAAATACAGAGACCGTATCGCTCACCGTATAGTTGGCACCGATCGACCAGGACGCGTAGCCCCAGTCATAGTCGACAGGACGCAGGTTGGTGAAATCAATGACGGTGACCAAGGTCTCTGGCCGCTGGATGATGCCGTCGCCGGAGATGTCGCGGGTAGTCACAACCCCATCCGCATAGGTGCCCGACGCCTTGCCTGCGTCATATCTCAGCGAACCATCCACGATCAGCGGGCCGCTCTCCCAGCTGAGAGCCAGATAGGGGGCATTGATGTCGTAATCCACATCATAGGAACGACGGCAACAGTTGCCAAAGAAGGTCGCCCCATATCCGACCAAGCCATTCTGGGTCAGCTTGGTCCCACCAGCGCTGAAGACATCCACCAGGGCCGCATTGTCGCCCTTGACCTCCAGAAGATAGGCGTTCCAGAGCCAGTCCATATCGATGCTCTGGCTGGAGCGATAGAAGCCGAAGGTTGCATTGAGAGTGCCCGTTCCGGTCGAGAACTCCCTCTGCAGCTTCAGGTCATTGGCCATGTTACCGAAATCATTGATTTCGGTGTCAAACAGGACAACCTGGGCGATTAGTCCATTGCCATTAGCATTGGCAGGAACGAGCTGCCCACTGAGGGCCCCGTTGGCATAGCGCGCCACAGATCCAGCGCCACCGATAGAGGTCGCCGTGGCACTGGGAGATCCCACACCCGCTGTGAAGGGGGACACAAACCGGCCCGAGGCCTCAGCGATCCGGAAGCGATTGGTGAGGGTCCAGCCCGATCCGAGATCGAACTGTGCCTCTAGTCCGGCAGACAGAACTTCAGGACGCATTCCATCGCCTATGTCGCTGACCCTGGGCTGGTTGTCGCCGCCCAGACCGGGGCTCGTTCTGAACAGGGCCGAATGCAGGGTCTGGGACGAGGCATCATATCCGGCCAGCGCACCCCAATCCGGGTCGCTGTTGGTGCCTGTCACCTGAATCGGGGACGGCATATAGGCGATGGCCCTGTCATTCAGATATTTGGCACTGACCCGCAGATAGCCGTTCTCAAACTCGCGGGTCAGAGAGGCTCTGATCTGTCCTCCCTTCTCACCGGTGTAGCCAGCCTCGCGTGCCCCTTCACCGGTCCGGTAGAAGCCTCCCACGGAACCATAGAGACCTTCAGTGATAGGACCCCCATATTGAAAATCACCACGGGTCGTATCGAAGTCGAGGCCGCGTGTGAGGGCTAGGCTTCCGCCTTCGCTGCGACCGGTCTGGGTTATGAGGTTGATGACTCCGCCAGGTGAGTTGGACGCAAAAGTTGATGCAGAGCCGCCTCTTACGGCCTGTACCCGCGCTATGGTCGCATCATAGCGAGTGAAAATGTCTGCATTTCCAAATGCGATGTCGCCGAACTCCAGGATCGGGAGCCCATCTTCCTGAATCTGGAGGAACTTGGCCCCCCCCGTCGAGATCGGCAGACCACGCA
>JBFZCB010000026.1:0-5976 GCA_041308165.1 Caulobacterales bacterium | reverse complement strand
CTCTACCAGAGTGGTACTGCAGGGGCGACACGCAATCTGACAGAAGCCCGGGCCTGGGCTCGCCGTGCCGCGGAAGCCGGCGATCCACGGGGCATGCATGCCTTTGGAATGTATCTTTTTGACGCTGTAGGAGGAGCCCGTAACCGGCCAGAGGCCCTCAACTGGCTGGTTAGGGCTGCAGACCGCGGGCTGGTAGACAGTCAGTTCAACGTTGCCAAGATCTATGAAGCCGGTGACGAGGGCATTGCGGCCAATCCGGCCGATGCCCTGAAATGGTACCTGATCGCGGCGAAGGCCGGTGACCAGCAGGCGCGGGCCGCCGCAGACCGCCTTTCCACCAAGGTTCCTTCTGCTGCTAGGCGTTCAGCGCGTGAGGCCGCAGAGGCGTTCAAGGCCGAACCGGTGGGCCCTGCGGGTGGCTAACAGGATACACGGCTGAAAACAGTGGCGCTGACGGTGAGCCTTGTGGACATCTGGGGTGGCCGGGACTGTCCGGTTTGGATAAGACCGATTACCGCTCCAGGGTGGACGGATAAGGACCCTTTCTAAGTCCAGTCCTCCCTTGGTCGCCCGGGTATCACAGTCTTTCGTCTCTAGTCTTTCGTCTCTCGCCCTCAGTCTTTCGCCTCCAGCCGAAGGCGCGTCCTTTGGATATCTATCTGCCTATCGCCGAGGTTTCGGTGAACTGGCCGCTCCTGGTCCTTCTGGGGGCGCTTGTTGGCTTCGTGTCCGGTCTTTTTGGAATCGGCGGTGGCTTTCTCATGGCTCCGGTTCTGGTCTTCCTCGGCATCCCGCCGACGGTGGCCGTCGCGAGCCAGGCCAGTCACGTGGTCGCCTCTTCCACTTCCGGGGTCATACGCTACTCGGGACAGGGAGCTGTCGATTTCCGCATGGGCGGTGTCATGGCCTTGGGCGGGGCCGTGGGGGCGTTCGGGGGCGTTGAAGTCTTCCGCTACCTTCGACTGCTGGGCCAGGCAGACTTGGTTGTGTCCGTTGCCTATCTGGTTTTTCTAGGCTCGATCGGCGTTCTCATGCTGAACGAGAGCCTCTCGGAAATCCTGCGGCGCTATCGCGGGGAGCCGGCACCCCACCGAGACCGGCGCCGTCCACTGTTCCTTTATGGCCTGCCGTTCCGGATGCGGTTTCCAAAGTCCGGTCTCTACATCAGCATCATTCCACCACTAGGTTTGGGCGTGCTGGCGGGTATCCTTTCGGCCATCATGGGTGTTGGCGGTGGTTTTATCCTCGTGCCTGCAATGCTCTATCTCCTGAAAATGCGGGCAGGGGTGGTGGTTGGAACCAGTCTGTTCCAGATCATCATAACGACGGCGATCACAACGGTCCTGCAGGCTGGCCGGAACCAGACCGTTGATATCGTCTTGTCGACGCTCCTTTTATTTGGCGGCGTTGTGGGAGCCCAAATCGGGGCCCGGTTTGCAGGCCGCTTCCGTGCCGAGGAGCTTCGCGCCCTACTTGGCCTGATCGTACTCCTGGTTGGCATCCACATGGGTCTCGAACTCTTCGTACGACCCTCCGAGATATTCCTGCTGGCACCGGGCATAGCCGCACAATGATCCAGGCCGCTCCACCTCCTCCCGCGCCGCCTGCCTTGTCCGCTCCTGCGCCCGAGCAGTCGGCGGCCACGGTTCGGGACCTGCGCGTGTCGGCTGCCCTTACCGATACCCAGGTAAAGGTCGATTCCGGCTTCAATGGAGCCTCCATCGTTCTCTATGGGGCCGTGTTCAATCCCACTGTGGATCCTGCGGACGTGATCATCGTGGTTCGCGGCCCGGATGCTCCGATCCGCCTGGTGAAGCGGACCCGCCACATGGGCGTCTGGCTGAACAGCCGTCCAGTATTGTTCGAAGGTGCACCAGGCTTTTACATGACGGCCTCCACCCGTCCTCTGAACCAGATCACGGACTTCGGACAGCTTAGACGCCTCGGTCTTGGTGTCGATCACCTACGGATTGCCGCTCCCGAAGAAGCCAGGACTGTCACTCGATATGGAGTGAGGGATGTGGTCATAAGCCAACTGGGGGAAGATTATCTGGATTGGCGCCGCGCGGTCATTCGCTTGAAAGAAGCCGTCGCCCTCTATGACAGCGATCCGCAAGGCGTCCGCTTCGTCGATCAGGGCCTGTTTCGAGCCCAGATCACGCTCCCGGCTGTGGCACCAACCGGTCGCTACTACGCAGAAGTCTGGTTGTTTCAGAAGGGCGAGCCACAATCGGTTTCCAACCTCACACTCACTGTGGACAAGGTTGGGCTCGAGCGCGGGATCTATGAGTTCGCACATCGCAGACCCTGGCTCTATGGCCTCCTTAGCGTGTTCCTGGCAGCCGTTACCGGCTATGCCGCATCCTGGGTCTTCCGACGCCGCTAGAGCATCGATCCGGATCGCGTCATTGTCGCGATCCGGGTTCGGCCGGTCCGATCTGTTGTGTGCTGGTGCCCGCTCCGCTGGCGAAGCCCAAACCCAAATCCCCCAAACCAAATGCCCCCCTCAGATCCGAGGGTCAAAACGACAGGGTCGCAAGCCGAGGCGAACCCCGGACACACTCTCGAGTGTCCGGGGAACAGCCGGAAACGTTTCAGAGCGAGCCTTTCCGTGCCTGACTGACTGCCGGAGCAGGCGACAAGGCAGTCAGCGCGAGAGCCGCACCAGCTTGCCGTCGGTTTCATCGGTAATGACCCAGACTGCGCCATCAGGACCGACAGCAACATCGCGGATCCGTTCACCGAGCTCGGTCAGCAGGCGCTCTTCACCGACAACGCGATCATCACGTATGACCAGGCGCGCAACGTGCTTGTCACGAAGGGCTGCGACAAGCAGATCACCGTTCCAGCCTGGGAACATGGCGCCCGAGTAGAGCTCCATGCCGCCGGGAGCGATGGAAGGATCCCAATAGTAGACCGGCTGCTCGGTACCCGCGCCACTTGTTGCCCCCCCACTGATCTTGGCTCCCGAATACTCGATACCATAGGCGATATCAGGCCAGCCGAAGTTGGCTCCCGGCCGTGTCAGATTGATCTCATCACCGCCTCGGGCACCGTGTTCGACTGTCCAGACCCTGCCTTGCGCACCAAAGGCTATGCCCTGGGCATTTCTGTGCCCAAGGCTCCAGATCTCGGGCAATGCGCCTTGGCGGCCCACAAACGGATTATCCTGGGGCACTGAACCATCGGCATTGATGCGGATGACCTTGCCCATATGGGATCCAAGATCCTGGGCCTGTGGCCGCATGGGACGATCGGATCGTTCACCCAGTGTCAGGAAGAGCTTGCCATCCGGGGCAAAGGCCAGTGCCCCTCCGAAATGCTTGTCGCCCTCATATATGGGCAGCGCACGGAAGATGACGTTCACATTGTCGATCCGGCTGGCGTCGTCCGACAGCCGGCCTTTTGCGATGGACGTGGCATTCCCGCCCTCTCGGGGTTCCGAATAGCTCCAGAAGACCATTCGGTCGGCGGCAAACTGCGGACTTATCGCAACATCGAGAAGGCCACCCTGTCCGCGTGAAAACACCTCAGGAAGTCCCGTGATGGGTTCACCGATCTTGCCGTCCGGACCCACGACGCGCATCCGCCCGGGCTGTTCCGTGATCAACCACCGACCATCTGGCAGGAGCGCCATACCCCAGGGGTTTTCCAGGCCTGACGCCACGACCGTATGTGTAAGAGTGGCTTCGGTGCGAACACCAGGCGCACGGGTCTGGCCAGCAAAGGCAGGCATCTGGCCTGTTCCATTGGCATTACGGGTTTCCACCCCGGCACCGGCCTGGCCTGAGGGTGTGCTCTGGCCATTGGCGCCGCAGGCGGCAGCCAGCACCAGTACCGCAGAAGAAACGGCAACAAGGGGTGTTCGCTTCGAAAAGGACATGTCTGTCTCCTTGGGCGCACCGGACAGGTGCCGCGATGATGATATCGGGTCTCAAACGGGCGTCGAGAGGCTCTGTTGCCTAAAGCATCCTCCCCGTAACGGGCTAGAGGCAAAAGGTGGCCTTGAACCAATGAGACGACCGCTATATAGCGACCGCTCTCGAGTGTACGGGCGGCGTTTTGACGCTCCATCGGGGTTGGGTAGCTCAGATGGTTAGAGCGGTGGATTCATAACCCACAGGTCGGCGGTTCGATCCCGCCTCCAACCACCACCTTTTCCCAACGGAAAAGGGACGCGGCTTCAGTTTCAGGCCTGGATGTGGGTCTGGGTCTGGCAGGAGTGTTTCCCAACAGGTCGATCACTGGACATCTCTGCCTTGTTCATGGTCGGGTAGTCGTATGTGCAATCTTTACACGGTAACGGTTGGGCCAGGTGCGATCGCCGAGCTGGCCGGTGCCATGCGATCAGAGGTCGGGAACCTGGAGCCTGGCCCGATCTATCCGGACTATACGGCCCCCATCGTCAGGATGGAGGGCAACATTCGTATTCTGACCTACGCCCGATGGGGCCTGCCCTCCTCGGCCAGGGCTCTTTATGACGCCACGACGCGCCGCGCCGAAAAACTCAGAGCCCGGGGCAAGACCTTCGATTTTGACAGCCTGATCAAACTGGAGCCCGATTCGGGCACAACCAATGTTCGCAACACAGCCTCCAGGCACTGGCTGCGTTGGCTGGAGCCGCCCAATCGCTGTCTGGTGGCCGTGAACGCCTTCAGTGAGCCAGGCCGCGATGCCGAGGGCCGATACCGGCCGGTCTGGTTCGCCGCTGACCAGACCCGTCCACTGACCTTTTTTGCTGGTATTTGGGTACCACAGTGGACGTCGGTGCGAAAAGTCCGGACCGGCCCGGAAACTCTCGATCTTTTCGGCTTTCTGACCTGTGATCCATCCGAGCCCGTCAGAACGTTTCATCCAAAGGCCATGCCCGTTATCCTGACCCGCCCTGAAGACCTCGAGGTCTGGATGAGCGCTCCCTGGTCCGAAGCCCGCAGGCTCCAGCGCGCCCTGCCAGATCATTCCCTATGCGTCATCCCGGACGGTGATGCGTGACCGCCTCGGGGAGACACAGCCAGGGCTTGAGGTTGCCTTGGCACAAGGGGATGGTTAGCGCAGGACCGGCTGGGCTCTGGCACAGCGTCTCTGATAGGCTATCCCCTTCATGAAGCCACGACGCACCAGGCCGGCCCGGATTGCTGCCTGAACCTCGCGGTCATGCGCAGCGGCTCCGGATAGCCGCCGGACCCAGGAACGCAGGGGAATGAAGTCGGTCGCGGTGTCACGCACCAGATCGAGCGCAGCGCCGGCAGCCTGTTGTCCCATACCGGCCGAGCGCGCAGGCTGGTCCACATCAGGCCCAAGGGCCTGATCGAGGCGGTCAAGCTCACGGATCACGGCGTCGCAACGTCTGAGGCCGATGGTGGAATAGGGCGCATTGCGAGCGGCTATGAGCACCTCAGGAACCTCCTGCCGACGCAGGTTGAGGTCATCCAAGGGTGCAGTTGCGGCCTGTCCCACACCGCCCTGGAAAGTCGCAGCCCCCTGCTCAACCTGAGCCCGGTTCAACTCCAGGCCAGCCGGCATGACCGTACTGCAGGCGGAGATCGGCACGAGCGCGAGTAGCGGCAGGCCGGAACGAACGAGCAGGCGGACGGAGATCATGACAGCATAGGCTCCAGACAAGCGCGGCAATAACCTTATCAACTGCTCGTTCGCCGCCAAGGTTCCTTAAGGTCCCCTCTAGTGCAGCGTTTCTCCATGAAGACTGTAATCCAGTCCCTCGACTTCCTGCTCTTTTGTCACTCTCAGGCCAGTGGTGAACCTGCAGATCATGAGAACCACAAACGTGCCCAGGGCACTCCAGACAATCACACCCATCAAGCCCAGCGCCTGTTTGGCAACGCTCGCGCCCTCTGCGAGCGGATTGACCGCCGCTGACGCAAATACGCCCGTGAGCAGGGCGCCGATTATGCCGCCGATCCCGTGAATGCCCCAGGCATCGAGACTGTCATCATATTTCAACAATCGCTTCAGCCA
>JBFZCB010000025.1:0-5229 GCA_041308165.1 Caulobacterales bacterium | reverse complement strand
CAGACAGGGGGTGAGCACTCCAGATCACGACGTCGGCGCGCTTGCCGACCTCGAGCGAGCCGGTCTCATCTTCAATCCCAATGGCACGGGCCGCGTTGAGAGTGATCCAGCGTATCGCCCGCTCTTCGGGAATGTTCATTCCTGCCTCCCGGCCGGCGGCCAGGGCAGCTGCAGCCTCCTGGTTCAGGCGCTGGGTAAGCTCGGGATCATCGGAGTGGATGACGGCACAGGAGTTCGGGTGGGCATCCACCAGGGCGGCATTGGCCTCTATGGCGTCAAGGGCCTCCATCTTGAAGCCCCACCAGCCGGTCCAGATCGCCGCGCAGATCCCGTTCTCGGCCAGGACGGGAGCCAGTTTGTAGGCTTCGATCGCGTGATGGAAGGTTGTGATCTTGAACCCAAACTCTTCGGCTATATCCAGCATCACGGCCATTTCATCGGCACGATAGCAGTGGTTCTCGACAAGGATCTGGCCTTCGAGGACCCCGACGAGGGTCTCGCTCTGAAGGTTGCGGGTCGGGGGATCACCCTGGCCGGTCTCTCTCCACTTGTCCCACCGGGCCTTGTAGTCCCGTGCGGCAATGAAGGCTGCGCGGTAGCCGGCCACATTGCCCATGCCGGTGGCCGGGCTCTGGTTGCGGCCACCGTAGACACGGCTTGGATTTTCACCACAGGCCATCTTCAGCGTGTGGGGCGCGTCCGGGAACTTCATGCCCTGCATGGTCAGGGACGGCACATTGCGAACCGTCACGCCACGACCCCCAAACAGGTTGGCCGAACCGGGCAGGATGCCAAGCGTGGTCACGCCGCCGGCGCGCGCTGTGTTGAAGCCCGGATCCTGGGGCCAGATTGAATGCTCGGCCCAGACCTGGGCAGTGTTTGGGCTGGTAGCCTCATTGCCGTCGCTCATTCCGGTCACGCCGGGGGCCGGATAGACCCCCAGGTGGGAGTGAACATCAATGACCCCCGGGGTCACGAACCGGCCACGAGCGTCTACGATGGCATAACCCGCAGGAACGGGAGTGTCAGGCCCGCCTATCGCGCTAACCCGTCCGTCGGTGATGACCACGACGCCATTGTCGATCCTGCGGTCGGCACCATCAAAAACGGTCGCACCGACAATGGCCGAGTTTGCACGGGGCAGGGGACTGTAGGTGGAGGCAAAGGGATCGGGCGTCACCGAGGCATCCAGCCCCACGGCCAGGGTCCGGGGCTTGGCGGGAGCAGGCGTACTGGCCTGGGGCGCTTCAGCCCCTGAAGTTGCACAGGCCCCCAGGGTCATGAGGGCGCACGCCATTGCTGCGAGACTGACGCCTCGAAGGTGCTTGTAGATCATCTGAACCCCTGTCTTTCCCCTTGAGACTGCCCTGGCAGCCCTCATACGCTGAACTCCAGACATAGAAACGGTTCTGTGGGCTGTCGTCAAAGCGTTTCGCCCGCAAGATCGTTGTGGCGAGCCAGGTCGGTGCCCAGAGGGTGTCAGGCGGGCTCCCTGGGTTCGGGACTGCAGACGCCTGTGTGTCGGCTCCTTAAGGGTTGGTGGGTCAGCATCAGACTGGCCTTTGGCAATGCCATTTGGCTTGGGTGCCTGCCAGACTGTGATATGCATTGGAGCAATGTTGCAAAAAACCGCCATCATCATCATGGGCATGCATCGGAGCGGAACCTCCTCCGTTGCCGGCGTGCTTTCGCGTCTGGGGGCCGCCGCTCCGGCAACACCGATGGAGGCCGCCACCGATAACCCTCGGGGGTTTTTCGAAAGCCGGCTGATTGGTGAACTGAATGACCGGATCCTTCAAGCTGGGGGATCCTGGTGGTCGGACTGGAGGCGTTTTGATCCCGAGGCGATCAGTCCTGACGTCCGTCCGGGGTTGAGGTCAGAGATTGTCGAAACGGTCCGGTCCGAGTTCGGGGAAGCCTCCCTGATCGTGCTGAAAGATCCTCGGCTCTGTCGCCTCTGGCCGGTCTGGGACGGGGTCCTTGAAGATATGGGCTACCGGGTGGTGCACGTCCTGCCCCTGCGCTCGCCCCTTGAGGTGGCCGGATCCCTCAAGGCCCGCAACGGCACATCCATCGCCCACGGTCTGGCCCTGTGGTTGAGGCATGTGCTGGATGCCGAGACCGTGACCCGTGACAGAGATCGGCGGCTAATCCGCTGGTCGGCCTTCATGAGAGACTGGCGTGCTGAAGTGGAGACGATCGCCCAGATGCTGGAGCCGGAGGCTCTGGATTTTGGCCGCGCCGCGGAGATCGAAACCTACCTCAGCAGAGATCTGCAGCATGAGGCGGTGATGGACGAGGATCTGGCTACAGCTCCGGAAACCCACGCCTGGGCCGTCGAGGCCTACGGGTGTCTTTTGGATCTGGCCGATGACAAGAGCAGAGGCACGGCCCAGAAGCGTCTGGACAGGTTGCGCGAGCGTTTTGAGGTGGCCAGTGACCTGTTTGGACGCGCCACGGGCGAGGCCCTTAACCCCATGAACACGGGGCCGGAATTGGCAGCCTCGATGGTCTCAGATGCGCCTGAGATGGCGAAGATGAAGCAATCCCTGGAGGGCCTTAAGGCGCTTTTGGCCCAGGAACGTGCGGCGAGGGCCAGGCTCGTCGATGACCATTCGGTTGCGCTTCAGGCCGCCGAGGTGGCCGCGACCGTCGAGCGTGAGAGGCGCATCATGCTCGAGGAGCGGCTGAGGGTCTCGATGCAAAGCCTGGTCGCGCGTGAGGTGCGTATCAAGGCCCTTATCTGAGCTCATGGCGTGAGTTCATGGCCGTCAGATATCGGGCGGGATCGTAACTGGGCCTTACAGCTCTAGTGCTGCGGTATCGGGATGGATTTCAGAATTCTCCGTCAGGGTCTGACAGCCGGCGCCACCCCATGCGATCAAACTCCAGGGGGCTGACCGGGCGTCCGTCCCGGCGCCGGATTTCAACCGTCACTGTATAGAGCCGCACTTCGAACTGGCCGCTACCTGTGGGAAAGCCGACATTGGTCTGGGGCTGGCTCCTTGGGGTCGCGGACCAGAGTATGGTGTCACCATCCGGTAGTTGGATCTCTCCTTCGGGCTCGCGCATGGGGTTGAGATCGCGGGTGAGGGCAATGGCATTCTCCTGTGCCGTCACCTGTTCCAGAACGCTGATGGCGCGGGTCTGGCCCCGCGCCATTTGGATCTGGAGCTGAAAGAGAGCGGTCATCATCATGGCCGCGATGGCCAGGGCGATCAGGGCCTCGATCAGGCTGAAGCCGGCTCGCGGCTTTCGGCCTGGCTCGGCGATCATATGACGCCCTCATAGACACTGGACAGGGCCAGAACCAGTGAGAGGGCAACGAAACCCACGATCAAAGAAATGACGGCTATGGCCGTCGGCTCCAGGAGGGCAGTGAGCCGCTTCATACTGTCGCGCAGACGGTTCTCATAGTTGTCGGCCATGAAGCCAAACATGGCCCCGACGGCACCGGAACGCTGTCCTGCCCTCAGGAGGCTGAGGTCCATGGCCTCCAGCCGGGTATGGGTGGCAAGCGAAGCATCCAGGGTTAGGCCGGACTTCAGATCGCCGTCCAGCTTGTCCAGGCCCTCACGGAAGGGGCCCTCCGGGACCGCAGCCCGGGCCAGGGCTGTGGCCGAGAGGATGGGCACGCCGTTGTTGAGGGCAAAGGCTGTCAGCCGGGCCCAGGACGAGACCTCCCGGGCCTGGATGACATTGCCGATGACGGGAAGGCGGTGGGCCAGGCCATAGGCGCGGGCCTTGATGGCGGGGTTGGTGGCCGTAAACAGTCCTGCAGCGACGATCAGGCCGAGGCCTATGGCGACAACGCCGATGTTGGCGTTGGCAAACTCCCCCGCAGACAGGATCCAGCGTGAGACCGCGGGTATACGGGATCGGTCATCGCCGATCATGTCAGCAAAGCGGGGGACGACCTGGGTGAATATGAAGGCCACGGCCGCGAGGCCTGCGCACAGAAGAAAGGCCGGGTAGGTCATGGCATTCCCGAACTCCTTTCTGAGGCGATCCTCATAGGCCATCTGTTCTGCGGCCTGTTTGAGCACCTCTGCGATACGGCCTGAGGCTTCGCCGACCCTGGCCATGGCATAGAGATATTCGGGAAAGCCCGGGACATGGTCCTCCAGGGCCTGGCCGAGGGAATCACCGCGTCTGAGGGCGGAGATGGCGGCTTGGAACTGCTTTTGTCCCTTTGCGGCCTGCATGCCCTGGGCAACCGTATCCAGCGCTTCCAGAAGGGAGACGCCGGCCTCGAGCATGAGACCCAGCTGTCGCAACACCAGGACCCGTTCGGCGGGCTTCAGATCGCGATTGCGGGCTGTGTTTCTGGCGGAGACGGCCGGTGCAATCCGCACGACGATCAGACCGTCTGAGGAAAGTCTGCGAATGGCCGCAGCTTCATTGTCAGCCGTGATGATACCGCGGACCGTGCGTCCATCACGGCTGGCCGCCTCATACTGGTAGTCGAGGGTGGAGCTCATGAGGCGCTGGCCGGAAAGAAGAGGGCGCGGACGGACGGGTGGGTGAGTGAACCCAGGACCTGCTGGTGCGGAAAGCGCCGTGACCAGGGCCGACCACGCAGTCTTTCGTACTCCTCGGCGTATCGATCTCCCAATGAGCCCTGTCCTGTATCTGCCGGTCGTCTTATGCCTCCGGCCTGGGTCGTGGCTCCGAAGTGAAGCTGGTGGAAGGTGCCTTCGCCGATCAGCATGATCAGGGGGGGGCCGTCATCGGGTGTGGCCCGGTCAAACAGGTCATAGTTGGCAAATCCCCCACCCAGGGTCTGGAAGCCCTCGTCAAAGCCTCCGAGGGCGTCATAGCGGGCACGGGAGGTAACGAAGAATGTGGTTTCGGGTGGGGCGACGAAGGCCCCCTCGCGATAGCTTTCGCCCAGTGCGCAGATCTCGAACAGGCGGTAGCCATCTGAGGGCCAGGCGATGGCCTCAAGCAGACGGTCTTCGACGTCGCGGTCATAGCCCTCGGTCACAGAGACCTGCTGAACCTTGGGTCCAAGGTGGAAGCCGAGGGTGGCAATGAAGGCTTCCGGGTGGATGCGTGTGGCGTCCAGGGCTGTCCGGATGAGGCCGGGTGAGGCCATACGGGCACCATCTATGACGACGGCCAGATGATCGGCCCGGGCATAGGCTGCCGCCAGATTGGCCGCCCGGCAGGGCGATACGCCGCCGGTATCGACCCGCAGAACGGTGATGTCGGCGTCAGCCGCAAACC
>JBFZCB010000024.1:0-12182 GCA_041308165.1 Caulobacterales bacterium | reverse complement strand
GTCATGTGCCTCAGAGGTATGCGAATAGACCTGGTCGATAATGACCTTCAGGCCCAGGTCGTGCGCCTGCGCGACCATGTCATCAAAGTCCGCAAGGGTCCCGAAGATGGGATCGACGTCGGTGTAGTCCGATACGTCATAGCCAAAGTCCTTCATCGGCGAGGTGAAGAAGGGCGAAAGCCACAGACCATCGACACCCAGTGAGGCAATGTGATCGAGATGGGCTGTAATGCCGGGCAGGTCGCCCACGCCATCATTATTGCTGTCGGCAAAACTGCGTGGATAGACCTGATAAAGCACGGCCCCCTTCCACCAGGGTCGAGCCTTGGTGTCGGGCGAGGGCGTCGCGATGACGCGGGTCAGGGAATGTTCGAGAGTGTCGGTCACGCAGCAGGGCCTTGGGAGGAGCAGATTACATAGTCGAGCCCAGGCACGTTAACGCGGATTGTGCCAGGAGCGGATGAGGAGGCCGGACACGGGCCCCGGACGGGGGTCCAGTTGTCCGAGGATGTCTCGATCTCGATGCTGGAAGACAGGGTTTCGGTCGAGGTGTTGAACACAACAAGGGTTTCGCCGGCCATACCGGGCAGGACGCGAGAGATCGCAAAAAGGCCAGGCGTTTCGGCTGCAGCCCGCACGATCTGGCGACCCTGGCGCAGACGCCTGTCGGCCGAGCGCAGCTGGGCCATGTCGGCGATAGCCTGGTAGAGGGGGTGACGGGTCGAGAAGGGCTCTGCAGGGCCACCAATCCGGGGCTGGTCCGCATAGATCTGTGTTTGTGAGGCAAAGAGGCTGGCGCGAGCCGATGCATAACCGCCTTCGCCGGCAAAGCCCTGTTCATCGCCATAGTAGAGGACCGGCGTGCCGCGGGTGAACATCATCAGGGCATGAGCCAGACGTGTCCTGGCCACGATCTCGGAATCTGCGGCGCTCGGATGGGCTTTTCTTATGAAGCCGGCAATACGGCCCATGTCGTGGTTGCCCAGGAAGGTGGGCAGGCCAAGGGCGGCCATTTCACCGCCCTCGTAAAGACTGTCGGCCCGGTAGAGGCGGGCGAGAGCGTCAGGGGCCTTAAGGCCATTGGCGACATCGGTAGCGACAGACTGGAAGCCGAAGTCCAGAACCGAAGGAAAGCCGTCGACGCGGGTGTACTGGGCCAGGACCGCCGGGTCATGGTCATAGACCTCGCCAAAGATGTGGAAGTTGGGAATGCCCCTGGCGCGGGCGCGCTCGAGCATGGCCGGGACGAAGGCCTGCCAGAACTCCGGATTGACGTGGCGGGCGGTATCGATGCGAAAGCCGTCTATACCGAAGGCATCAATCCAGGCCCCGTAGATATCAATGAAGCCCTGAACCACGACTGGATTTTCGGTGAAGATGTCGTCCAGACCGGCAAAGTCGCCATCAAGGCTGCTCTCTCCGCGAAAGGTTGTCTCTCCCCGATTGTGGTAATGGATGGGATCATTCAGCCAGTCGGGAACCTTCACCGTCCTCTCCGCTTCGGGAACGTAGGGGGTGTAGGCATAGTCAGGTCGGGTTAGTCTGGAAAAGTCGGTTCCGTCGAATCCGTCGTTGATGGGCGTTCCGTCAGGGCCACCCCGACGCGAATAGGGATAGTCGGCGCGACTGCGGTAGACGCAGTCATTGTCCGGGCATTCGCGGTAGCGGATGACATCGGCGGTGTGGTTGGTGATGATGTCCATATAGACCTTCATCCCGCGCTGGTGCGCAGCCTTGACGAGGGCTCCGAAGGTTTCGCGATCCCCAAAGTGCGGGTCGACGTCGGTAAAGTCGACGACCCAGTAACCGTGGGCAGCCGCGGTTTCGCGTCCAGGTTCGCCCTGCACGGGCTTGTTCTTGAATATGGGTGCCAGCCAGATTGCGGTCGCCCCCAGACCCTGGATGTAGTCGAGCCGGCGGATCACCCCGCTCAGGTCGCCGCCGTGGTAGAACTCGGCGTCCTCTGGATCAAAGCCTGAGACCAGGCGTCCACCCTCAAGCCCGCCCCGGTCATTGGCGGGGTCGGCGTTGTCGAAACGGTCAGGCAGAAGAAAATAGATCAGCTCATCCTGGGCCAGCCGTGCGCGCATGTCCTGATACGCCACCGACGGGGTCAGGGCCGGGTCAGGGTCCTGAGGTGGGGTCGATCCGGCCTGGCTCGCGCCCAGCCAGACCGCGGCGGCCAGCAGCGGAGCCAGAAGCCGTTCGCCTGGGGCGCGGCGGGACCGGGACTTGGGGGCTGAGTGGACCATTCTTCCCTTTAGGTATTGCCGTCCGGATACATGGTCTGGTCGACGTGTTTGCAACATTTTGCAAAGACGCACAAATCTGTCAACCATTAC
This sequence comes from Caulobacterales bacterium, assembly GCA_041308165.1. Lineage (GTDB taxonomy): Bacteria > Pseudomonadota > Alphaproteobacteria > Caulobacterales > Caulobacteraceae > Brevundimonas. Next base: position 9,840 of record JBFZCB010000024.1, on the reverse strand, counting down.
CGGATCGGGGATGCAAAAGGCCTGTTTGGCCCATATCGCACTGCAATATGGGCTATAATTGCCTCTCTGCCCGTTTCAATTGCGTCATACTTGTGGCGAGTTGACATTACAGACTTGCAAGTGGGAACAAAGTTTGCATATTTTTGCGACATGCCCCGATCGGCAGCGTCAGAAACGCGGACGGGTGTAAGGGAGAGATCAGGATGACCATTCGTTCCAATGCGCGTGCGCGGCTTCTGGCCGGTGCCGCCTTCAGCGCAGCCGCGCTCATGTCCATGGCCGGCGGGGCTTCAGCCCAGGCCGTCCCGACGCAGACGCCTGATGATGCGACCCAGGTCGACGAAGTTGTCGTGACCGGGATTCGCGCCTCGATCGCCTCGTCGATCGCTGCCAAGGCCCGCAACACCTCGATCGTCGAGGTCATTACCGCCGAAGACATCGGCAAGCTGCCGGACGTTTCGATCGCCGAGTCCCTCGGCCGCCTGCCGGGGCTGACCACGCAGCGTCTGGATGGGCGCTCACAGGCCATCTCCATTCGCGGCCTTGGTCCGGACTTCACCACGGCCCTGCTCAATGGCCGCGAACAGGTCACGACCGGCGATAACCGGGGCGTAGAGTTCGACCAGTATCCTTCTGAACTGCTCAGCGGCGTTACCGTTTACAAGACCCCAGACGGGGCCCTGATCGGTCAGGGCCTGGCCGGTACGGTTGATCTTCAGTCCATCCGGCCGCTGGCCTATGGTCGCCGCGCCATTGCGGTGAACGCACGCTATGAACTGAACGATATCGGTGCCCTCAATGCCGGCACGACCGACAACGGCACGCGCTATTCGATCTCCTATATCGACCAGTTCCTGGATGGCACCCTGGGTGTCGCACTGGGGTATGCGCACATTCAGAGCCCCTATCAGTCCGAGCGCTTCAATGCCTGGGGCTATCCCAACGCAACCCCGAACGCCCTGGTGATCGGAGGGGTAAAGCCCTACGTCATGTCCAGCGAGCTGGAACGTGACGGTTTCATGGGTACGGTCGAATGGCGTCCCAATGACCGTTTCCATTCCACGGTTGATGCCTTCTACTCCGAGTTCGACAATACCCAGGTCCTGCGCGGTATCGAGTTCCCCCTGGCCTGGGGCGGTGGATCGGGCACGCGTCCCGGTCCCGTTCTGAGCAACACCACGGTGTCGGACGGGTTTGTGAACGGCGGAACCTTCTCCAATGTGAAGGGCGTGGTCCGCAATGACGTCAACACCCGCAACTCCACCATCACCTCGATCGGCTGGAACAATCGCTTTGTGGCGTCCGACAACTGGTCGTTTGGCCTGGACCTGAACTTCTCCAAGGTTGAGCGCAGCGATCGGGTCCTTGAGACCTACGCCGGTACGGGTCGTGACCAGGTGGGTGCGCTCGACACCTTGACCTTCACCATTGGTGATGACGGTGTTCCTACCTTCGGCAGCCGCCTGAACTATGCCGATCCGGCCCTTATCCGCCTCACAAGCCCGCAGGGCTGGGGTGGGGATGTGATCCCTGGAGGCCAGGACGGCTACCTGAATACGCCGACGGTCAATGACGAGCTTCGTGCCCTTCGTCTGAGCGGCCGGCGCGAGCTTTCTCAGTCGCCGTTCTCTTCCATCGACTTCGGGGTCAATATCTCCGAGCGCGAGAAGGAGTTCATCAACGACCAGTTCTTCCTGGGCATACCCGGAAGTGCCACGGTTGCCGTGCCAAGCGCCTTCCTCTTGGCGCCGACCTCGCTGGGATACCTCGGTATTTCCTCGATGATCAGCTACGACGCCCTGGGGCTGGTCAACTCCGGCTTCTATAACCTGGTGCGCAACCCGAATGCCGATGTCCGTTCGGGCAACTGGACAGTCGAGGAGACGGTCAGCACCTTCTATCTGCGTGCCAATATCGATCATAACCTGTTCGGCATGCCCTTGACCGGTAATGTCGGCGTACAGACGGTCTTTACCGACCAGAGCTCCTCAGGGTTCTCGGCCAGCGGATCGGGTGCATCCACGGTCTCGATCGCCGTCAACGGTGGTGACGAATACATGGAGGTCCTGCCTAGCTCGAACTTCGTGCTCGAACTTGCAGAAGATCAGTTCCTGCGCTTCAGCCTGGCGCGGACCATGGCCCGGACCCGCATGGATGACATGCGAGCCTCGCGCAACTTCGGCTATGATGCCTCCAAGCGGACATCGGTTGATGTGAATAACTCGCCCTGGTCGGGTGGTGGCGGTAATCCGTCCTTGCGTCCCTACATCGCTGATGTGGCCGATGTGTCCTGGGAGAAATACTTCGCCAACCGTCGCGGCTATGTCTCGGTTGCAGCCTTCTACAAGAACCTGGACACCTTTATCTTCAATCGCAACCAGCTCTTTGACTTCACCGGCTATCCGATCGGCTCCAGCCTTGAACCGGCCCTCAGAACGGGTATTGTTTCGGCACCGGACAATGGTGACGGTGGCTGGATCCAGGGCCTCGAACTGGCAGCGTCAGTCCCCTTTGAAGTCATCCATCCCGCCCTTGAAGGGTTCGGCATGCAGGCTAGCGTTTCTTACACAGACAGTGAGATTCAGCCGGATCCCACCCAGGGCCCAACCACGGTTCCGGGTCTGTCCGAGACGGTTGCCAACATAACGGTCTATTACGAGCGTAACGGCTTCCAGGCCCGTGTCGCCAACCGCTACCGCTCCGAGTTCCTCGGTGAAGTGGCCGGCTTTGGCAACGGTCGTACCCTGCGCTCGGTCGCAGCCGAAAATGTCGTCGACGCCCAGATCGGCTATACCTTCCAGTCGGGCCCCCTGGAGAACCTTGGCATTCTGGCCCAGGTCAACAACCTGACAGACGAGCCGTTCAAGACGTTCCAGAACGGCGACGAGCGCCAGACGATCGACTTCCAGCGCTATGGCCGGACCTACCTTTTCGGCGTCAGCTACCGGTTCTGATCGCCGCGGTGCCGGGTTACTCCCCTGGATCCGGTTGACCGAACCTGCGCCGCCCGTCTTGTTTGACGGGCGGCGTTTTTGTTTTCTGCGCCAAGCGTAGACTGAAAGTATTGGACGGGTCTGGCAGGACTGCCCGACCAGGAAGCAGGAAGACCATGGCAGAGCCCATCAGATCGATCCTCGTTGCCGGCGGAGGCACGGCAGGCTGGATGGCTGCGGCGGCTCTGAACCGCGCGCTTGGACCCAGCTGCACGGTGTCGCTGGTGGAGAGCGACGACATAGGCATCGTGGGCGTGGGCGAGGCTACGGTTCCGCCCATTCGCGACTTCAATACCCTGATCGACCTCAACGAGGCCGAGTTCATGCGCGAGTGCAAGGCGACGCTCAAACTGGGTATCGAGTTCGTGAACTGGGGGGAGGTGGGCTGTCGGTATTTCCATGCCTTTGGACCCATCGGCCCGGGACCGACCCTGGCGGAGTTTCAGCAGTCCTTCCTAGCCCTGAGGGCCTCGGGTCGCCTCGAAGACGATCTTGAGCCCTATTCGCTCTGCAGCCAGGCGATGAAGGCCGGCAAGGTGGGCGTGCGCGATCCGGATCCGCGCTCGCCTCTGAACAGCCTTTTCAGTGCCTATCATTTTGATGCCGGTCTCTATGCCCGCTATCTCAGGCGGGTTTGCGAGGCCCGGGGGGTCAAGCGGATCGAGGGGGAGATCGTAGAGGTATTGAAGAGGCCTGCCGACGGGTTCGTCAGTGGCCTGAAACTGGACGACGGTCAGGTTCTTGAGGCCGACCTGTTCATTGACTGTACCGGGTTCAGGGCCCTTCTGATCGAGGGGGCGCTTGAAACGGGTTTTGAGGACTGGTCCCACTGGCTGCCCATGAACCGGGCCTGGGCCGTACCCTGCGAACGGGCGGAGAGCACCACACCCTATACGCGTTCAACGGCGCGCAGCGCGGGTTGGCAGTGGCGCATTCCCCTGCAGCACCGCATCGGTAATGGGCACGTCTACTGCAATGGTTTCATGGGGGATGATGAGGCCAGGGAGATACTTCTGGACAATCTGGATGGAGCGCCCCTGGCCGATCCGCGTCAACTGAAGTTCACGACAGGACGGCGCAAGGCGTTCTGGGCCAGGAATGTCGTGGCCCTGGGACTTTCCAGCGGCTTCATCGAGCCGCTGGAATCGACCAGTATCCACATGGTTCAGTCGGGCATCTACCGGCTTTTGCAGCATTTCCCGGACAGCCGTTTCAGTGCGGTCAACATCGAGGCCTATAACCGAAGGCTTGGGGCGGAGATCGAGCTGATCCGTGATTTCGTGATCCTCCACTATCATGCGACCCAGAGGGCGGACACGCCGTTCTGGCGGACTGTGGCCTCCATGCCGGTGCCAGATAGCCTGAGCCAGAGGGTCGAGACCTTCCGCGACCGCGGTCTTCTCTATCAGTCGGGAGCGGACGAGTATTTCAGCCAGAGCTCCTGGCTGGCGGTCATGTATGGCCAGGGAATCCGACCCAGGGGCTTCAATCCGCTCTATGGGCTGCAGAACCCCGATCAGGGTCAACGCGCCTTCTCCGACATAGCAAGACGATACCAGCAAGCGGTCTCCAGCCTGGTCCCGCACGACGACTTCCTGAAGGCAAAAGGCTGCTGGGCGACCTGACCGCCGGCGAGGGTTTGTGCAGGCGGCTGTGGACGCCCGGTTGGGTCCGGACCGGGATCAGCAGGGCCGAGCCCTCGGCATGAAGCTGGAGTTGGACGAAGACCCGCAAAAAGGAAAATGCGGCCACTCGCCCATCTCGCTCCCGGGTGAGGCCTATGCAGGATTGCCAGGAAGTTACGTTATTGTATAACGTAAGAAGCTTCACAGGAAAATTGCATGAAATACGTAGTGTTAGCCGCCGCGATCGGTTCGGCTGTCTCCATCGGTGCCGGGGCTGAGCCCGTCCGCGCCCAGGAAGCCGTCGAAGATGTGATCGTAACCGGCCAGCGCCAAGCCTACAGGGGGCTCGTATCGCTCGATGAGACGCCCCAGTCCATCACGGTCATTGATGGCGGTGTCATGGAAGACGCTGGCGTGACACGCCTGTCTGACGCTCTGGATCTTTCCGCCTCCACGGCCCGACAGAACAACTTCGGTGGGCTTTGGGACAACTTTGCCATTCGCGGCTTTGCCGGTGATGAAAACCTGCCCAGTGGATATCTGGTCAATGGCTTCAATGCCGGACGCGGATTTGGCGGTCCGCGAGATCTTTCAGGCATCGACAGGATCGAGATCCTGAAGGGCCCCAATGCGGCCCTGCTGGGGCGCGGCGAGCCGGGGGGCACCATCAATCTGGTGACCAAAAAGCCCGAGTTCGAGATCGAGGGGGCGTTCAGTGCCTCGGTCGGCAGTTTTGATACCTACAGGGTTGATGGTGACTGGACAGGACCGCTCAGTGATACCCTCGCTGTTCGTCTCAATGGTTTTTATGAGGACGCGGGCAGCTTTCGCGAGACCCTCGAATCCACACGCTACGGCCTGACCCCTTCAGCCCTCTGGCTGATCTCGCCAAGGACCACACTCTCCTATGAGCTGGAACTGACCCGCCAGGAGATCCCCTTTGATCGTGGGGTTGTGGCCGTCAACAACCGGCTGGGGGTCATGCCCATTGAGAATTTTCTGGGCGAGCCGGGCGATGGACCGCTGAAGGCTGATGCCCTTGGCCACCAGCTGCAGCTGCAGCATGAGCTGAACGAGGACTGGAGCCTGCTGGTTGGGGCTGGCTATCGCGAGACCACGCTGGAGGGGTTTTCTACCGAGGCCGAACTAGCCGGTTCGCGCCAGCGCCTTGGCAGCGATGGCCGCACCCTGTCGCGCCAGCGCCGGTTCCGCGACTATGATGCGAACCACACGGTCTTGCGCACCGAGCTGACCGGCCGTTTCTCCACCGGGTCTCTCGAACATCGGGTAATGGTCGGTGCCGACTACGACAACTTCGAGAACTCTCAGCTCTTCCTGCGCTTCAGGCCCCCGGGCGTTTCGGGTAACCCCTCTGCGCAGGCGGGCAATGTCATTGACATTCTGAACCCCGTCTACGGCCGTTTTCCATTGCCGGTGCCGGGCCCGCTCACCAATCGACTGGACGAGCAGGAGGATTTTGGCGTCTATGTGCAGGATCAGATCCGTATCAACGACCGGTTCCAGGTCAGGCTGGGCGCGCGCTATGACGAGTTCACCAACGAGAGCCTGAACCGGGCCAATGGAACGCGCTCCAGCGTCACCCAGGACAAGGTCAGCCCGCAGATCGGCGTCGTCTTTGAGGCGACAGATGACGTGACCTTCTATGCAGCCTATGGCGAGGGCTTCCGCCAGAACAGTGGTGCGGATTTCTCGGGTCGGGCGTTTGAGCCGGAGGAATCGACCTCGGCCGAGATCGGTGTCCGTTTCGAGATCGCCGATCTCGAGGCGACCCTGGCGCTGTTCTCCACCACCAAGTCCAACATCCTGGCTTCGGATCCGATCAACTCGGGCTTCTCCATCGCCATAGGCGAGGCCGAGAGCCGGGGGCTGGAGTTTGACCTGTCAGGTGAACTGCCCGGTGACGTCGATGTCTGGCTGTCCTATGCCTATGTCGATGCCAAGGCCACGCGCGACGTGCTGGACTTCAACTTTGCCCTGGCTATTCGTGCCGGCGACCGGCTGATCAATGTGCCCGAGCACACGCTCAGCCTGATGGCCTCAAAGGACTTCGACCTCGCCGGCCGCGAGCTCGAACTGGGGGCTGGACTTCTCTATGTCGGTGACCGGCTCGGCGAGACCGCGACGAACTTCGAACTGCCTGCCTATACGACCCTTCGGGTCTTCGGCAGCTACGAGATCACCGACGCCCTTGAGGTTTTCGCCGAGATCAACAACCTTGCCGACGAGGAATACTACACCAACTCCTTCTCGCGGCTTTGGGTGGCCCCGGGGGCTCCGCGCAATGTCACTGTCTCCCTGCGCTACACCTTCTGAGGATTGCTCCGATGTCGGACAGAGGTATTCAGATTGAGGATCTCGTTGTCGAGCGCGGCGGTCGCCGTATTCTCGACGGCCTTTCTCTCAGTGTCGCCCCGGGCAGTGTCTATGCCCTTCTTGGCGGAAATGGTGCGGGCAAGTCGACCACACTCTTTGCGATGCTGGGGCTGCTCAAACCCGACACGGGCACGCTCCTCATGGCGGGAAAGGATCCTGCGCGAGACCCTGATGCCGTCAGGGAGGCCACAGCCTATCTCGCGGAGAATGTGGCGCTCTACGAACATCTGAGCGCGCGGGAGAACCTCGCCTATTTCCTTGGTCTGGCGGGCCAGAAGCGGAGCCGGGCCGAGGTTGAGGAGGCCTTCAGTGCAGTGCGGCTTGATCCGTCCGCTTGGGACAAGCGGCTGGGAACCTTCTCCAAGGGCATGCGCCAGAAGACCGCCATTGCCCTGGCCTTTCTGCGACAGACCCCCATCCTGCTCCTTGATGAACCGACCTCAGGCCTGGATCCCGCCGCAAGCGCCGATTTCCACCTCTTGCTGGGTGATCTGAAGGCCAGGGGTGTAGCCGTACTCATGGTCACCCATGACGTTCTGGGAGCGGCTGATTCCGCCGATGCCATCGGTCTGATCGACAAGGGCCGGTTGGCCCGGGAGTGGCGCGACGGGGCGGGGGCCTATGATCTTCAGGCTCTGCACCGGGCCTTTACGGGCCAGGCGGCAGCATGAGGCGTGCGCTGCTCATCGCCGGGGCCGAGTGGCAACTGCTCCTGCGCTCGAGGCTGGCTGTCATAGGCCTGGTGTCACTGCTGCTTCTGTCCGCTGTCGCAGCTGTCAGTTCGGCAAGCCATATGGGTGCCGAGCGTGATCTTCGGCAGGCCCATCAGGTCGAGACGGACGAACTGTTCGAGGCTCAGCCGGACCGGCATCCCCACCGGATGGTCCACTATGGGACCTATGTCTACCGGCCGGTCAGTGCGCTCGCGGCCTTTGATCCCGGCATTGACCCCTTCAGTGGTACGACCCTTTATCTGGAGGGGCATCGCCAGAACAGCGCGACCTTCGGAGCCGTACGCGAGAACTCCAGCCTGATGAGGTTCGGTCAACTCACGCCGGCTTTTGTGCTTCAGGCCCTGGCTCCCCTGCTCCTGGTCTTCCTGGGATTTTCCATGGTCTCGCGCGAGCGTGAGAGCGGGGCCCTTCGGCAGCTTCGGACCTATGGAACGCGGGGCTATGAGATCCTTCTTGGCAAGGGCCTGGCCCTATCTCTGGTCGCCTTTGCCGCGCTCGTGCCCGCGCTTTTGGCCCTGGCCTGGATCGGAATGTCGGTGCCCGCGGAGGCCGGGTCTGCTGCACTCGTCGGGCTCGGCTTCAGCCTTTATCTCCTCGTCTGGGTTGTCCTTATCCTGGCCGCTTCGGCGCTTCTCAAGTCCAGTCGGGCCAGCCTCGTGGCCCTGGTGGCGGCCTGGGCTGTGATTGCCGTGATCGCACCGCGCGGTGCTGCTGAGCTTGCCGGTCGTGTCGAACCCCTGCCGACCCGGGCCGAGACGGATCTGCGGCTTGCCGCCGAGCTTCGCCAGATGGGCGACAGCCATAATGCCAATGACCCCTTCTTTACGGCCTTTCGGAACCGGCTTCTCGCCGAACACGGCGTCGAGCGCGTGGAAGACCTGCCCTTCAACTATCGGGGGGCCCTTTCCACGGAGGGTGAGGCCCTCACATCGCGGCTGTTCAACAGTTACTTCGAGCAGACGGCCGCCATTCAGCGGGCGCAGGCGGCCATCATCACCCGTATTTCCCTTCTCAGTCCGGCCATGGCCATCCGACGGGTTTCCATGGCGGGGTCAGGCTCGGACCTTGAGACCCATCTGGCCTTCCTCAAACAGTCCGAGGCCTACCGGTTTGACATGGTACAGCGCCTGAACGGCATGCACCGTGACCAGCTTTCCTTTGCGGATGACAGTGCAAGGTCGCGCGATGCGACGGCGGAGCGCCGTACGCGTCTGGCCGCCGAGGCCTGGGCAGAGATCCCTGATTTTGCCTTTCAGGCCTCAGGGCAGGTCGAGCGTCGTGGGGCCATGAGCCTGGCCTTTCTGGCCCTTTTTGGCTGGTTTGGCTTGGGCCTGGGGCTCTGCGTCCTGGCCGCGCGTCGTCTGGAGGCAGCCGCACCATGACCTCCATTCTTCGTGAAGCCAGGCTTCTTTTCCGCACGGGCACGGCTCTGGCGGCCCTCCTGTTCCTGACCGCCTTTGCCAGTCTCGCCGTGGTGGCGGGACTGCATGAGGTGGGGCGTCAGGAGGCAGCAGTCGCCCGCATGATTGAACTTCAGGAAAAGGATGCGGTTGCCGTCAGGGTCTTTGCCGGGCAGGAGGCCGGATCTGCCGCCTACTACCGTTTTCATGCCACCTGGGACGCTCCCGCACCACTCGCTTTTGCGGCTCTTGGCCAACGCGATGTGTCACCCAGCCTCCTGCGGATCCGGGCCCTGGCCCTGGAGGGCCAGATCTATGAAAGCGAGGCCGGCAATCCGGAGCTTGCCCTGCCTGGCCGTCTCGATTTTTCCTTTGTGCTGATCTACCTCGCCCCGCTCGTCCTGATCGCCCTCCTGCATGATCTGTGGTCTTCGGAGCGCGAGGCGGGTCGACTGGCCAGCCTTCAGGCGATGCCCGGCGCGCGCTGGAAGGTCTGGGGTGCGCGCGCCCTGGTCAGGAGCGGACTGGTTCTGATGGCCCTGGTCCTTCCTTTTCTGGCGGGGGCCCTGATCCGGGGAGCCGGCATGGCTGAGACGCTCATCTTCCTGGGTCTGATCCTGCTCCTCGTCGTCTTCTGGTCACTGGTGGCGCTCCTGGTGGCGGTTCGAGGTCAACGCTCTGCCGCCAATGCGGC